>CBKZAG010000132.1:0-9352 GCA_966692625.1 uncultured Comamonadaceae bacterium | reverse complement strand
TGCTGGGCGTGGCCATGGGGTTCCTCAATGTGCGGCCTGCCCGATGTGGGCGTCGGGTTTGACACGGCGCAGCAGCGCCAGCATTTCGGTTTCGATGCGCTGGAGCGCCTGGGGCGTTTGCCCTTCGAAGCGCAGCACCAGCACGGGCGTGGTGTTGGACGCGCGGATGAGGCCGAAGCCATCAGGCCAGTCCACGCGCAGGCCGTCAATGGTGTTGACCTCCGCGGGTGCCGCAAAGTGCGCCAGGGCCTGCAGTTCGGCCACCAGGCGGTGTGGCTCGCCGTCGGCGCAAGCCACGTTCAGTTCGGGGGTGGAATGGCTGGTGGGCAGGGCCTCCAGCACCGCACCGGGATCGGCCTCGCGGCTCAGAATCTCCAGCAGGCGCGCACCGGCGTAGGTGCCGTCGTCAAACCCGTACCACCGCTCCTTGAAGAAGATGTGGCCACTCATCTCGCCGCCCAGCGGGGAATCAATTTCCTTCATCTTGGCCTTGATGAGCGAATGCCCGGTCTTGTACATGAGCGGCACGCCACCCGCGGCACGGATGGCTGGGGCCAGACGCTGGCTGCACTTGACGTCGAACACGATGGTGCCCCCCGGCACGCGCGAGAGCACATCTTGCGCGAAAAGCAGCATCTGCCGGTCTGGGAAGATGTTCTGGCCGCTGGGCGTGACGATGCCCAGGCGGTCACCATCGCCGTCAAAGGCCAGGCCGAGATCGGCCCCTGTGGTTTGCAGGGCAACGATAAGGTCACGCAGGTTTTCGGGCTTGGAAGGGTCTGGATGGTGGTTGGGGAAATTGCCATCCACCTCGCTGAACAGTTCAATCACCTCGCAGCCCAGGGCACGGAACAGCTGCGGCGCAGAAGCCCCAGCCACGCCATTGCCGCAGTCCACCACCACCTTCAAAGGGCGTGCGAGCTTCACATCGCCCACGATGCGCTGGACGTAGTCGTTCAACACGTTGACCTCGCGCAACGCGCCGCGTGTTTCGGTCTGGGCGGCGGCTGGACTTTCGGCTTCTATCGCCTGCCGCAAGGCTTGGACCTCTTCACCATAAATGGCACGGCCAGCCATCACCATCTTGAAACCGTTGTGGTGTTTGGGGTTGTGGCTACCGGTGACTTGGATACCGCTGCGGCACAGCGTATGCGCCGCAAAGTAGAGCATGGGCGTGGTGACCATGCCCACGTCGATCACGTCCACCCCGGCCTGCCGCAAGCCGTGGATCAAAGCACTGACCAACTCAGGGCTGCTGAGCCGCCCGTCGCGCCCCACGGCAACGACCGGCTCCCCTTCGGCCAAGGCGCGTGCCCCAAAAGCGCGGCCCAAGGCCTGGGCCATGTCCGGGTGCAGCGCGTCTGGCACGACGCCGCGAATGTCGTAGGCCTTGAAGATGTGGGGAGATACTTGCATGCTTACTAATTTAGGTGTGTGTGCAGGAGTATGATTTTCGCATTGTCCGCCACCCCCATGACCCAACCCCCATCCACCGTATCCAGCCAATGGCAAAGCCCTGTGGGCCCGCTGTTGCTGGTCGCTAGTGACACTGCCTTGCGCGGCATATGGTTTGTGGATCAGACGGGCATTCCGCCGTGGGCAACGCGTGCGCCGCAGTTGCATGGCCACCCCATCCTGGACGAAACCCTGGCGCAGTTGCAAAGCTACTTTGCCGGGCAGCGCCGCGATTTCGACCTGCCGCTGGACTTGTCCTGCGGCACCGAATTCCAGCAGGCGGTGTGGCGGCAGTTGCAGCACATTCCCTACGGTGAATCCTGCAGCTACAGCGACGTGGCCCAGGCCGTTGGCCGCCCCAAGGCCGTGCGCGCCGTGGGTGGTGCGGTGGGGCGCAACCCGCTGGGCATTGTGCTGCCATGTCACCGCGTGCTGGGCCAGCAAGGCCAGCTCACAGGCTACACGGGCGGGCTTGCACGCAAAGCCGCGCTGCTGTGGCTAGAAACCTCCTGACACTCTGACACCATGAAAAAACAACTGGCAGCCGAGTTCGTGCTGCTCGCCGCCCTTTGGGGCTCATCCTTCCTGTTCATGCGCTTTGGCGCTGCCGAATTTGGTGCCTGGGCCACTGCCGGGGCACGGGTGGCCGTGGCCAGTGTGGCGCTGCTGCCCGTGCTGCTGCTCAGCGGCCAGTGGGGCGTATTTCGTGCCAACGCAGGGCACATTCTGTTCGTGGGCGTGCTCAATTCGGGCCTGCCCTTTGCGCTTTACTCTTACGCGCTGTTGTCCATCACCACCGGGCTTTCAGCCATTCTGAATGCCACGGTGCCGCTGTTCGGCGCCCTGGTGGCCTGGCTGTGGCTGAAGGAGCGGCCGGGACGCTGGCGGGCGGTGGGCCTGGCCATAGGTTTTGCGGGGGTTGCGCTGCTTTCCTGGAACAAAGCCAGCTTCAAGCCCGGCGGCACCGGCTGGGCCGTGGTGGCCTGCCTGGGTGCCACGCTGTGCTATGGCATAGCCGCCAGCTACACCAAGAAGTTCCTGACCGGTGTGCACCCGCTGGCCACGGCCACGGGCAGCCAGTTCGGCGCCACTTTGGGCTTGGCCATACCCGCTATTTGGTTCTGGCCCGAGCAGAACCCCAGCGCCTTGGCTTGGTGGTCCGTCGTTGCTGTTGGCGTGCTGTGCACCGCCGTGGCCTACATCCTGTTTTTCCGCTTGATCGAAAAAGCGGGCCCCAGCAAGACGCTGACCGTGACGTTTCTGATTCCCGTGTTCGCCTTGTTCTACGGGGCGCTGCTGCTGGGCGAACCCATCACCCTTTGGATGATGGCGGGCGGGGCCATCATCCTGTGCGGCGTGGCCTTGGCCACGGGCCTGGTGGCGCCAGGCAGCGGCGCACGCCGTACCGCAAGGTCATGAAAAAGGGCCCTCGCGGGCCCTACCTGTTCAATCAAGCGGCTGAGTTTCCGCCAGTTTGCACCGAGTCTTTGAGCTTGGGGCTGGCATGGAAGGTCACCACCCGCCGGGCCTCGATGGCTACAGGCTCGCCAGTGCGCGGGTTGCGCCCTGGGCGGGCAGCCTTGGTACGGATCTGGAAGTTCCCAAAGCCCGATATCTTCACGTCCTGCCCGTCCACCAGGCTCTGGCTGATGAGTTCAAAGAACGCATCCACCATGTCCTTGGACTCACGCTTGTTCAAACCAATCTGCTCGAACAGCAACTCGGCCAGTTGTGCCTTGGTCAAGGCGTTCGATTCGAGATCGGTCAGCTTGTCGGTCATGAATATTCCTCCTCCGTGGTTGGCGCTCAGGCGCGCAAGCGGGCTTGCACATGCTGTGCCAACTCGGCCAGAACGGCCTGCACGACGCCGTCGATTTCCTCGTCCGTGAGCGTGGCATCGCTGCGCTCCAGGGTCAGACGCACGGCCAGGCTCTTTTCGTCGGCAGCCAGGCCGCCTGCCTGCTCCGCACCCTTCTTGGGCCGGTACACGTCAAACAGCGCAGCTTGCTTGAGCCAGCCGTTGGTGGCTGCTGCATGAACCGCGCCCATCAAGGCCGCGTGGGTGACGCCTTCCTTGACGACCACGGCAATGTCACGCTCCACCGGCTGGTGGCGAGTCACCGCTTGTGCCACGGGAACGTCACGCTCCAGAACGGCAGGCAGGTCCAGTTCGAACATCACGGGGGCTTGCTGCCAGCCTTCCAGCTGGCGCCAACGCGGGTGCAGTTCGCCCACGTAGCCCACAGGCTGCCCGTTCAGCAACACGCGGGCGCAGCGGCCCGGGTGCATGGCGGGGTGGGTTGCAGGTTCGAAGGTGGGCACGCGCGGCGCCAGCAAAGCTTCGACATCACCCTTGACATCAAAGAAGTCCACCACACGCGCAGGCGTGCCCCACTGCAGGCTGGCGTCGTCGCCATAGGCCACGCCCGCCACACGCATGGGTTGCGCAAAACCGGCCACAGTGGTGTCGCTGTCGGACACCGATGCATCTTTGCTGAACACCCGGCCCAGCTCGAACACACGCACACGGTGCGCCTTGCGGTCGGTGTTGAACTTGAGCACGGCCAGCAGGCTGCCCAGCAGCGAAGAACGCATCACGTTCATCTGGCTGGCAATGGGGTTGAGCAGGCGGATGGGGTCGGCATTGCCCGCGTAATCGCGCTCCCAGCGCTCTTCCACGAAGCTGTAGTTGATGGTTTCCTGGTACCCCAGCTGCGCCAGTTGGCGGCGCAACTGGAAGGGCGCACGGCGGCTCTCGGGGCGGATCTTGGCCGTCACAGGCGCGAGCGGCGGGGTGTGCGGCAGGTGGTCGTAGCCGATGACGCGCGCCACTTCTTCGATCAGGTCTTCCTCGATCTGCAGATCGAAACGGAAGGACGGCGGCGTAACGGCGACCGTGCCCTCGCCTTCGCTCACGGGCAGGCTGAGGCGGCGCAGCGCGTCGGCGCACTGCTGCTGCGTGACCGGCATGCCAATGACCTTGGCCGCCCGCGCCACACGCAGTGTCACCGGCTTGGACTCGGGCATGTTGACGATGTGGTCGTCCAGGGGGCCGGCCTGGCCACCGCAAATTTGCAGGATGAGGTCGGTGATGCGCTCGACGTGTTCCACGGTGAGCTGGGGGTCGACCCCGCGCTCGAAGCGGTGGCCCGCGTCGGTGCTGAAGTTGTAGCGGCGCGAACGGCCCGCGATGGCCTTGGGCCACCAGAACGCCGCTTCCACGAAGACGTTGCGCGTGTCGTCACCCACGGCCGTGGCGTCGCCACCCATGATGCCCGCGAGCGACTCAACCTCTTTGTCGTCGGCAATGACGCCCACGGTCTCATCCACCGTGACGGTGTTGCCGTTGAGCAGCTTGAGCTGCTCGCCCGCCTTGCCCCAGCGCACCTGCAGGCCACCGTGAATCTTGTCCAGATCGAAGATGTGCGACGGGCGACCCAACTCGAACATCACGTAGTTGGAGATGTCCACCAGTGCAGACACGCTACGCTGGCCACAACGGGCCAGGCGCTCCACCATCCAGGCGGGCGTTTGTGCCTGCGGATTGATGCCCCGCACGATGCGCCCGGTGAAGCGGCCGCACAGATCGGGCGACTGCACTGTCACGGGCAGCTTGTCGGCATGTGCTGCCTCCAGCTTGGGATAAACGGGCGCATTGAGGGGCGCACCGGTGAGTGCAGCCACTTCACGTGCAATGCCATACACACTCAGGCAGTGCGCCAGGTTGGGCGTGAGCTTGAGGGTGAACAGGCGGTCGTCGAGCTTGAGGTGCTCGCGGATGTCCTGCCCCACAGGGGCGTCGCCAGCCAGCTCCAGCAGGCCGCCGTGCTCCTCGGACAGGCCCAGTTCGCGGGCAGAGCACAGCATGCCGTAGCTTTCCACACCGCGCAGCTTGCCCACCTTGATCAGGAAGGGTTTGCCATCTTCGCCCGGGGGCAACTCGGCCCCCACCAGGGCACAGGGCACCTTGATGCCCACACGGGCGTTGGGCGCGCCGCAGACGATCTGCAGCAGCTCGCCAGTGCCCGCGTCCACCTTGCACACGCGCAGGCGGTCGGCGTTGGGGTGTTGCTCTGCTTCAACAATGACGCCCACGACGATCTTGGTAAAAGGCGGCGCCACGGGCACGCACTCCTCCACCTCCAGACCGGCCATGGTCAGGGTGTCGGCCAGCTGCTGGCTGGTCAGGGGCGGGTTGCAGAATTCACGCAGCCAGGACTCGGGGAATTGCATGTTTCAGACTCTCGGAATGCGTTGGCGGATCAGCGGAACTGGCTCAGGAAGCGGATGTCGCCGTCAAAGAACAGGCGCAGGTCGTTGACGCCATAGCGCAGCATGGTCAGGCGGTCCGGCCCCATGCCAAAGGCAAAGCCGATGTATTTCTCGGGGTCCAACCCCATGTTGCGCACCACGTTCGGGTGCACCTGGCCGCTACCGGCCACCTCCAGCCAACGGCCCGCCAACGGGCCTGTCTGGAACTGGATGTCGATCTCGGCGCTGGGCTCGGTGAAGGGGAAGAAACTGGGGCGGAAACGCAGCACCAGGTCATCCGACTCGAAGAAGGTGCGGCAGAAATCGGTGAACACGAACTTCAAGTCCTTGAAGCTCACGTTCTCGCCAATCCACAAGCCTTCGCACTGGTGGAACATGGGCGAGTGGGTGGCGTCGCTGTCCACCCGGTAGGTGCGGCCCGGCGCGATGACGCGGATCTCGGGCATGTCGCCACTGAACAATTCGTTCGCAGACGCACCAGCCAGGGCCTTGTAACGCTTGACGTGCTGCACCGCGTGGCGGATCTGCATGGGGCTGGTGTGCGTACGCAGCAGGTTGGGCGCCTTCTCGGAGCCGCCTTCCACGTAGAAAGTGTCGTGCATGGAACGCGCCGGATGGTCTTCAGGCGTGTTCAGTGCGGTGAAGTTGAACCAATCGGATTCGATCTCGGGGCCGTCGGCCACTTCAAAGCCCATGGAGCCGAAGATCGCCTCGATGCGTTCCATCGTCAGGCTCACGGGGTGCAGACCGCCGGTGCCACGCTGGCGGCCAGGCAAGGTCACGTCGAGCGCCTCGGCCTGCAACTGGCGTTGCAGTTCGGCCTCGGCCAGGGCCTGACGGCGCTCGTTCAGTGCCACCTCGATCGCCTGCTTGGCCACGTTGATGGCCGCGCCACGGGTCTTCTTCTCTTCCACGCTGAGCGCCGCCATGCCTTTCATCAGCTCGGTCATGCGGCCGCTCTTGCCCAGGTACTGGGCCTTGGCGTTTTCAAGGTCGGCGGGGGTGGCGGCCTGCGCGAACAGCTCGCGCGCCGACTGCACCAGGGAATCGAGGTCGTTCATCTCAACGGTCCACGGCTTGCCCATCAAGGGCGAAATCCAAATGAAAAAGGGCCAGAGACTTTACAGCCCTGGCCCCCAATTGCCGGTCGATTGGCGGCTTTTCTGTTCAGAAAAACCGATCGTCCATCAGGCAGCCAACTTGGCTTTGACCTGCTCGACGATGCTGCTGAAAGCAGCCTTGTCGTTCACGGCCAGATCAGCCAGCATCTTGCGGTCGATCTCGATGGCGGCTTTCTTCAGGCCGTTGGCGAACTGGCTGTAGGTCAGGCCCAATTCGCGCACGCCGGCGTTGATACGGGCAATCCACAGCTGGCGGAACACACGCTTCTTGGTACGGCGGTCACGGTAGGCATACTGACCGGCCTTCATCACCGCCTGTTTGGCGATGCGGAAGACATTACCGCGACGGCCGCGGAAACCTTTGGCCAGGGCCAGGACTTTCTTGTGACGGGCACGTGCGGTGACACCACGTTTGACGCGAGGCATAGCTTACTCCTTGTTCGTCGTTGAATTACAGGCCGGCAAAGGGCAGCATCTGCGCCATGTGACCCATGTTGGTCTCATGCACAGTCACCGCACCACGCAGCTGGCGCTTGTTCTTGGTGGACTTCTTGGTCAGGATGTGACGTTTGAAGGCTTGACCGCGCTTGACGGTGCCACCCGGACGAACGCGAAAACGCTTTTTCGCACTGCTCTTGGTCTTCATTTTGGGCATGTTGATGCTCCTTATGGTTTGTGCTCGTGAGGCGCCGCGAACCAGATCGCGGTCTTGTTGGCCCCGAGCCACTTGGGTTGTGCGGCTGGTTCAAAGAACCCCGCTTGGAAACGCACCCCAAGGAGTGCTTTTCCCGGACCCGCCGCAGGCGACCAACCCGCCACGGACCCGTTTCTTGTACCGGCGGATTACTCTGCCGGGGTGGCCACCGGAGCAGCTTCCTGCGCCGGTTTGCCTGCACCGCCCGCCTTCTTGCGGCCAGGTGCGATCATCATGATCATCTGGCGGCCTTCGAGCTTGGGGAACTGCTCCACCACGATCGAGTCGCCCAGTTCATCGCGAATGCGGTTCAACAGTGCCAAGCCCAGTTCCTGGTGCGTGATCTCACGGCCACGGAAACGCAGGGTGATCTTGCACTTGTCGCCGTCTTCCAGGAAGCGGCGCACGTTGCGCATCTTGATGTTGTAGTCGCCTTCGTCGGTACCGGGACGGAACTTGATTTCCTTGACCTCGATGACCTTCTGTTTGGACTTCGCCTCCGCTGCCTTCTTCTGCTCCGCGTACTTGAACTTGCCGTAATCGATGAGGCGGCAAACCGGAGGCTTGGCCATCGCGGCAATTTCCACCAGATCCACGTCCAAGTCGCCTGCCATGCGCAGCGCTTCCTGGAGACTCACGACACCAATGGCTTCGCCCTCGGGCCCGGTGAGGCGAACCTCAGGGGCGTTGATTTCGCGGTTCAGGCGGTGAGCGCGTTCCTCGCGTTGACGGCGGTCGCGGAAGTTGGGGTTGGTAGCGATGGTGAAATCCTTTGTTCAAAAAGCTGCAGGGCAGCAAAACCGCTGCCCACCGCCTGTTACCCGTGGCACCACGGCACAGGAAACCAGGCCTCAGGCCTTGGCTTCGATGTCCGAACGGATGCGTTGGGCGAACTCCTCCAGGGACAAAACCCCCAGGTCTTTGTTGCCGCGCGCACGCACGGCAACCGCCCCGGCGGCCTTTTCTTTGTCACCCACAACGAGGATGTAAGGCAGCTTTTGCAGCGAATGCTCCCGTATTTTATACGTGATTTTCTCGTTGCGCAGGTCCAGGGTGACCCTAAGCCCTTGATTCTCCAGCATTTTGGCAATTTCACGACAGTAATCGGCCTGCGAATCGGTGATATTGAGCACCGCCACCTGCACCGGGGCCAGCCAAGTGGGCAGCGCGCCAGCGTGTTGTTCGATCAAAATGCCGATGAAACGCTCCAGGCTGCCGACGATGGCACGGTGCAGCATGACGGGGCGGTGGCGCATGCCATCCTCACCCACGAATTCGGCATCCAGGCGCTCCGGCAGGTTCGGATCCACCTGGATGGTGCCGCACTGCCACTGGCGGCCCAGCGCGTCCTTGAGCGTGTATTCGATCTTGGGGCCGTAGAACGCACCCTCGCCCGGCAGGTACTCGAATTCGCAACCAGCGGTCTTCAGGCCTTCGGCCAGCGCCGCCTCGGCCTTGTCCCAGCTTTCCTCTGTGCCGATGCGCTTTTCAGGCCGCGTGGACAGCTTGTAAAGGATGTCGGTGAAGCCGAAGTCCTTGTAAACCTTCTTGAGCAGCGCTGTGAAGGCGGCCACCTCTGCCTGGATCATGTCTTCGGTGCAGAAGATGTGACCGTCGTCCTGCGTGAAGCCGCGCACACGCATGATGCCGTGCAAGCCGCCCGTGGGCTCGTTGCGGTGGCACTGGCCAAACTCACCGTAGCGCAGCGGCAAGTCGCGGTAGCTCTTCACACCCTGCTTGAAGATCAGGATGTGACCCGGGCAGTTCATCGGCTTGAGCGCGTAGTCGCGCTTTTCCGACTCGGTGGTGA
>CBKZAG010000131.1:0-9467 GCA_966692625.1 uncultured Comamonadaceae bacterium | reverse complement strand
GAGCCTTCCTGCATGTTGCCGTCGCAGATGCCGATCCAGGTGACGATCTTGTGCAGTTCCTTGGCGTAGGCCACGGCCTCGGCGCTGGAGCGGATGTCGGGCTCGGTCACGATCTCCAGCAGCGGCGTGCCCGCGCGGTTGAGGTCGATGCCGCTCATGCCGTGGTAGTCCTCGTGCAGGGACTTGCCCGCGTCTTCTTCCAGGTGGGCACGCACCAGGCGCACGGTCTTTTTCTCGTCGCCCAGGTAGAAGCTCACCTCGCCGCCCTGCACCACCGGGATCTCGTACTGGCTGATCTGGTAGCCCTTGGGCAGGTCCGGGTAGAAGTAGTTCTTGCGCGCAAAGATGCTGCGCTCGGCCACGTGCGAACCCACGGCCAGGCCAAACTGGATGGCGCGCTCCACCGCGCCCTTGTTCATCACCGGCAGCGTACCGGGCAGGGCCAGGTCCACCGCGCAGGCCTGGGTGTTGGGCTCGGCACCAAACGCCACCGACGCACGGCTGAAGATCTTGCTGTTCGTGGAAAGCTGTGCATGGGTCTCGAAGCCGATGACGACTTCGTAACCCTGCACCAGCAGGGAAGCTTCACTCTTGGTCTTCTGGTTCATGGTTCAGATACCGTGTAGTCAACGCATCGTTGCGATTCGCGAGGTCCAGCCCAGGGCTACCGCGGAACCGGCTTCGCCGGGCCGCTGGTAGCGCCCCCTTGAGGGGGTGACGCCGAAGGCGGCGCGGGGGGGCTTCATAGGTTTGGTGCGCGGGTGTGCCAGTCGGTGGCGCGCTGGAAATGGTGAGCCACGCCCAGCAGGCGCGCCTCCTGGAAGTAATTGCCGATGAGCTGCAGGCCCACGGGCATGTTGCCTGCGCCAAAGCCCGCCGGCACGCTCATGCCCGGCAGGCCCGACAGCGACGCGGGCAGCGTGAAGATGTCAGCCAGGTAGGCGGCCACCGGATCGTCGGACTTTTCGCCGATCTTCCAAGCCACCGTGGGCGCCACCGGCCCGGCAATCACGTCACATTGCTGGAACGCGGCCTGGAAGTCCTGCGCGATCAGGCGGCGAATCTGCTGCGCCTTGATGTAGTAGGCATCGTAGTAGCCGTGGCTCAGCACGTAGGTGCCGATCATGATGCGGCGCTGCACCTCGGTGCCAAAAGCCTCGCTGCGCGACTTCTTGTACATGTCGAGCAGGTCGGCGTACTCCTTGGCTCGGTGGCCGAACTTCACACCGTCGAAGCGGCTGAGGTTGGAACTGGCCTCGGCCGGGGCGATGATGTAGTAGGCGGGAATGGACAGCTCGGTGCGCGGCAGGGAGATATCCACCAGCGTGGCGCCCAGCTTTTCGACTTCGGCCAAGGCGGCACGGACGGGCGCCACCACGTCGGCAGCGCAGCCTGCACCGAAGAACTCTTTCGGCAGGCCGATGCGCAATCCCTTGAGCGGCTGGGCGGCGGTGGCCGCGCTCAACCCGGCCAGCGGCTGGTCCAGCCCGGCGGTGTAGTCCTCGGCAGGGTGGTCCAGGCTGGTGGAGTCGCGGTCCAGGTCGGGGCCCGCCATGGCGCTGAGCAACACGGCGCAGTCGCGTGCGCTGCGGGCCATGGGGCCGGCCTGGTCCAGGCTGGAGGCGTAGGCCACCATGCCATAGCGCGAGCAGCGGCCGTAGGTGGGCTTGATGCCGGTGATGCCGGTGAAGCTGGCGGGCTGGCGGATGGAGCCGCCCGTGTCGGTGCCGGTGGCCGCCGGGGCCAGGCGCGCCGCCACGGCCACGGCCGAGCCGCCGGACGAACCGCCAGGCACACGCGCCTTGTCCCAGGGGTTGTGCGCCGGGCCGTAGGCCGAGTTGTCGTTGCCCGAGCCCATGGCGAACTCGTCGCAGTTGAGCTTGCCCAGCGTCACGGCACCAGCCGCCGCCAGGCGCGACACCACCGTCGCGTCGAACGGGCTGCGGTAGCCCTCCAGCATCTTGCTGCCAGCGGTGGTGGGAAAGTCCTTGGTGACGAAGATGTCCTTGTGCGCCAGCGGCACGCCCAGCAGCGGGGTGCGCTCGCCAGCGGCCAAACGCCGGTCAGCGTCAGCGGCCTGGGCCAGACTGGCTTCCTCGTTGAAGGCCAGGTAAGCACCCAGATTGGCATGCTGTTTGGCACGGTCGAGCAGGTGCCGGGTCACCTCCACGCTCGACACTTCGCGCGCGGCCAGCTTGGCGGCCAGGGTGGTCAGATCCAGTTGGTGCAGTTCACTCATGTCTTGCTCGCTCGCCTCACTCGATGACCTTGGGCACCAGGAACAGTCCGTCTTCCACAGCCGGGGCACTGGCCTGGTTGGCCTCGCGCTGGTTGGGCTCGCTTACCACGTCGTCGCGCAGGCGCAGCGCCACGTGGTCGATCACGGCGGTCGGGTGGGCCAGAGGCTCCACGCCGTTGGTGTCCACCGCCTTCATCTGTTCAACGATGTCGAAGAAGCCGTTGAGCTTGGCCAGCATGCCCTGGGCATGGGCTTCGTCCAGCTCCAGCCGCGCCAGGTGGGCAATGCGGCCAATGTCTTGCAAAGTGAGGGACATGGGGTTGAGAAATGGGTGTCACACGGTTTTGCAACCGCATGTAAAAACTGAGAAAAAACCGCGTGCCAGCAGCAAGTTACCGCAAGTTATGCACAGGCCTTGCGGTATTATCCCGTGTTTGACGCGGCAGTATTGTGCGGGCTCGCCGCCGTGCCCCCGATTTTGCCTTGTCGCCAGGAACACCCCCGTTTTTTTCAGCTGACCCACACATTCCCGGCACTGCCCGCGCAAATGGCCAAGCGGGCCACAGGCAGGCCGCACAGGATTTTCAAACATGTTCGAATCGTTCCGTCGGCACTTCTCCACCGACCTGGCCATTGACCTGGGCACCGCCAACACCCTGATCTACGTCCGTGGCAAGGGCATTGTGCTGGATGAACCCTCCGTCGTCTCCATCCGCCACGAAGGCGGCCCCCAGGGCAAGAAGACCATCCAGGCCGTGGGCCACGAAGCCAAGGCCATGCTGGGCAAGGTGCCCGGCAACATCGAAGCCATCCGCCCCATGAAGGACGGCGTGATCGCCGACTTCACGGTCACCGAGCAGATGCTCAAGCAGTTCATCAAGATGGTGCACCCGCGCTCCATGCTCAAGCCGAGCCCGCGCATCATCATCTGCGTGCCCTGCGGCTCCACCCAGGTGGAGCGCCGCGCCATCCGCGAATCGGCACTGGGCGCTGGCGCCTCCGAGGTGTACCTGATCGAGGAGCCCATGGCAGCCGCCATCGGCGCCGGCCTGCCGGTGTCGGAAGCCTCCGGCTCCATGGTCGTGGACATTGGCGGCGGCACCACCGAGGTGGGCGTCATCTCCCTGGGCGGCATGGTCTACAAAGGCTCGGTGCGCGTGGGCGGCGACAAGTTCGACGAAGCCATCATCAGCTACATCCGCCGCAACTACGGCATGCTGATCGGCGAGCCCACCGCCGAAGCCATCAAGAAGCAGATCGGCTCGGCCTTCCCAGGCTCCGAAGTCAAGGAAATGGAAGTCAAGGGCCGCAACCTGTCGGAAGGCGTGCCGCGCAGCTTCACCATCTCCAGCAACGAGGTGCTGGAAGCCCTGACCGACCCGATCAACAACATCGTCGGCGCCGTGAAGACCGCGCTGGAGCAGACCCCGCCCGAACTGGGCGCAGACATTGCCGAGCGCGGCATGATGCTGACCGGCGGCGGCGCCCTGCTGCGCGACCTGGACCGCCTGCTGGCCGAAGAAACTGGCCTGCCCGTGCTGGTGGCCGAGGAGCCCCTGACCTGCGTGGTGCGCGGCTGCGGCATGGCGCTGGAACGCATGGACCGCCTGGGCGGCAGCATCTTCACCAACGAGTGACCCCGGGGCGTTGCCGGCCATGCCGCTGGGAACCGTAGACCGCACACCCCCGCCGTTCTTCAAGCAGGGCCCCTCGGCCCTGTCCAAGCTGATGGTGCTCAGCGCCGTGGCGGTGCTGCTCATGGTGGTGGACGTTCGCATGCAGTGGGCGGGCCCGGTGCGTTCGGCCGTGGCCGTGGCACTTTATCCACTGCAATGGCTTGCCACGCAGCCGGTGCGGCTGGCGGGCTGGGGCGGGCAGTACGTCAGCAGCCTCACCGCCGCCCAGAAGGACGCCACCGAGGCGCGCGCCGAACTCACGCGCCAGGCGCAACGCGCGGCCCTGGTGGAACACCTGGCGCAAGAGAACCGTGAACTTCGCACACTGCTCAAGATGGGCGAACGCCTGCCCGTGGGCGCACGCGGCGCCGAAGTGCTTTACGAGGCCGCCGACCCCTACGCCCACAAGGTCGTGATCAACCAGGGCGGCACGCATGGCGTGCAATTGGGCTCGGCGGTGATGGATGGCTACGGTGTGCTGGGGCAGATCACCCGCGTGTACCCCATGGCATCGGAAGTCACGCTGCTGATCGACCGCCACCAGGTGATCCCGGTGGTCAACACCCGCACCGGTCAGCGCAGTCTGGCCTACGGCGTGCCCTTGCCCGGTAGGGGCCAGCTCGAATTGCGCTTCGTGCGCGCCAGCACCGACACCGAAGTGGGCGACATCCTCACCACCAGCGGCATCGATGGCGTGTACCCGCCAGGGCTGCCCGTGGCCAAAGTGACCGAGGTGTCCAGCCGTGGCCAGGCGGGTTTTGCCCGCATCCTGTGCGAGCCCATGGCCCGCATGGACCACGCCCTGCATGTGCTGGTGGTGGACCCGCAGGAAAAGCCCCGTCTGGAAACGCTCAAGGAAGAGGTGTCCCGGCAATGATCATGCGCCCCGTTCAATCGCTGCTGCTGCCGGCCAACCCTGCTTTCATCTGGAGCACGCTGTTCTGCGCCCTCTTGTTGAGCATGTTGACGCACATCGGATTCACCGGGCGGGCGGCCTGGGTGCCCGACCTGCTGGCGCTGACCCTGGTGTTCTGGAGCATCCATCAGCCGCTGCGCATCGGCGTGGGGGCGGGCTTCGCCTTCGGTCTGCTGCTCGACGTTCACCAGGGTGCCGTGCTGGGTCAACATGCGCTGGCCTACACCGTGCTCGCCTACCTGGCGATCGTCATCCACAGGCGCATTCTCTGGTTCGACCTGCCCACCCAGGCGCTGCACGTGCTGCCCCTGTTCATCGCGGCCCACGTGCTGCAGTTGCTGGCACGGCTGCTGGCAGGCCATGGCTGGCCGGGCTGGGGCCTGGTGCTGGCCCCCTTGCTGGAATCGCTCCTGTGGCCGGTGGCTACGCTGTTGCTGCTCGCACCGCAACGGCGCGCCCACGACCCAGACGAAACCCGCCCGATCTGAGCCGAGCATGACCGAGCTCAAGGACGTCGAGCAACAGCTGAGCCTCTTTCGCGCCCGCGCGCTGGCGGCCAGTCTGGCGGTGCTGCTGGCGTTCGGTCTGCTGGCCGCCCGCATGGTGTACCTGCAGATCATCAGGCACGACGAGTTCGCCGCCCAGGCTGAAACCAACCGCACCGCGGTGCTGCCCATCGTGCCAAGCCGCGGTCAGATCGTGGACCGCAATGGTGTGGTGCTGGCCGACAACCTGTCGGTCTACACGCTGGAACTCACTCCCTCCCGTGTGGACGACCTGGACGCCACCATCGACGCCCTGGGCAAGGTGATCGAGATTCCGCAGAGGGACGTGCGCCGCTTCCGGCGGCTTGTCGCCGAATCCAAGCGCTTTGACTCCCTGCCCCTGCGCACCCGGCTGAGCGACGAGGAAGTGGCGCGCGTGGCCGCACAGCTTCACCGCTTCCCGGGTGTCGAGATCCAGGCCCGGCTGCTGCGCCACTACCCCCTGGGTGAAACGGCGAGTCACGTCATCGGCTACATCGGCCGCATCAACCAGCGCGAGAAGGAGCAGATGGAGGACTGGCCGGACGAGACCCAGGCCAACTACCGGGGCACAGAGCATATTGGAAAGCTAGGCGTGGAGCAAAGCTACGAAGAGTTGCTGCACGGCACCACCGGCTTCGAGCGCGTTGAAACCTCCGCTGGCGGGCATGCCGTGCGCACACTCACCAGCACACCGCCTGTCAATGGCCACCAGATACGCCTGTCTTTGGACATCCGTCTGCAGAACCTGATCGAAAGGCTCTACGGTCAGCGGCGCGGCGCACTGGTGGCGATCGACCCCAGGAACGGCGAGATCCTGGCCCTGGTGAGCATGCCCACCTTCGACCCCAACCTGTTCGTCGAGGGAATCGACACCGAGAACTGGAAGGCGCTGAACGAATCGCTCGACAAGCCATTGCTCAACCGGGCGCTGCGCGGCACCTACCCGCCCGGCTCCACCTACAAGCCGTTCATGGCGCTGGCGGCACTGGAGACCGGCAAGCGCACGCCCCAGACCGTGGTGAACGACCCGGGTTACTGGATGTTCGGCAACCACCGTTTCCGCAGCCACGGCGACCATGGCCTGGGTGCGGTGGACATGCGGCGCAGCATCGTGATGTCCAGCAACGTGTATTACTACACCCTGGCCAACGAAATGGGCGTGGACGCCATCCACGACTTCATGCAACCGCTGGGGTTGGGTCAGATCTCGGGCATTGATCTGCGGGGCGAGGTGCGCGGCCTGCTGCCCAGCCAGGCCTGGAAGCGCAACACCTACAGCAAACCGGAGCAAAAACGCTGGCATCCGGGCGAGACCATCTCCCTGGGCATTGGCCAGGGCTACAACAGCTTCACCATGCTGCAGCTGGCACATGCCATGGCCACGCTGGCCAACGGCGGCACGCGCCACACGCCGCACGTCACCATGTCGTCGCAGGACTCCGAAACCAAGACGCTCACCCCGACGGTACGGGACCCGGGCACAACACTGGGCTACAAGCCCGAGAACGTGCGGGTCGTTCTGGAGGCCATGGAAGCCGTGACCACGGAAGGCACTTCCACTCGGGTGTTTGCGGGTGCGGGCTACCGCAGCGGCGGCAAGACGGGCACCGCGCAGGCCGTGACCATCGGTCAGCGCGACCGCTATGACGCGAGAAAGCTGGACGAACACCAGCGCGACCATTCCCTCTACCTGGCGTTTGCGCCCGTCGAAAACCCGCAGGTGGTTCTGGCAGCCATCGTCGAGAACGCTGGCTTCGGCGCGGCCCATGCCGCCCCCATTGCCCGCCGCGTCTTCGACTACCTGATCAAGGGCGTCTACCCGAGCGAGGAAGACATCGAGGCCACCCAGCAGGGGCGCACCGCCGCGCCCATCGGCACGCCGCGCAAGGTCAGCGAGGTTGCCTGGCCCGCCCCGGCACCCTGATCCCTGATCTTCCGCCTGTTCCCGGTCAGTGCTCAACCGGTCAACGCGTGGCGGCGTAGGCGTCCCACCCGGTCTTGAGGATCAAGACCGTGACCACGAACAAGAACATGCCGCGCACGAACCCAGCCCCGTGCTTGAGCGCCATGCGCGTGCCCAGAACACTCCCAATGACGTTGGCCACCGCCATGCCGACGGCGATGTGCCACCAGACGTGCCCCTTCCAGGCAAACAATGACAGCGCCGCCATGTTGGAGGTGAGGTTGAGCATCTTGGCCGACGCGCTGGCGTGCAGGAAGTCGTAACCCAACCAGCGCACGAACAGAAACACGAAGAAGCTCCCTGTGCCCGGGCCGAAGAAGCCGTCGTAGAAACCGATGGTCAGCCCGATGGCGCACGTCGCCAGCATCTCGGCGCGGCCATCGAACCGGGGCCGGTGGTTGCGCCCCATGTCCTTGCGCGCCAGGGTGTAGATGAACACGGCAAACAGCACCACGGGCAGGATGCGGCGCAGGAACTCCGGTGAAGTCAACGTCACCAGCCAGGCCCCAGCCATGGAACCCGCGAAGCACACCGCGGCCCCCGGCAGCAGGGCCCGCCAGTTCAACTCGACTCGGCGCGCATACTGCAGTGTGGCTGCCCCGGTGCCCCAGATCGAGGCGCTCTTGTTCGTCCCCAGCAAGGTGGCTGGGTGAACGTTCGGAAACGTCGCAAACAAGGCAGGCAACAGGATCAACCCACCGCCGCCCACTATCGAATCCACAAAACCCGCCAGACCCGAAGCCAGCGTCACGATGAGCCATTCCATGGGCAGCGATTGTGCCCGCAGGCCTGACCGCTTGCCGGCACGACGTAAAAAGGCCCGCGAGCCGGAGCTTCGCGGGCCAAACCAAGGGGTCTTGGCTGTGTGTGACGAATTTCGATCAGCGGTTGTAAGCGGTCTCGCCGTGAGAGCTGATGTCCAGACCTTCGCGCTCTTCCTCTTCGGTCACGCGCAAGCCCACCACCATGTCGACGACCTTGTAGGCCACGACGGACACCACACCCGACCAGACGACGGTCAGCAGCACGGCCTTGGCCTGGGTCCAGACCTGGCCCGCGATGGTGTAGGCATCAGCCGTCACCATGGCCACGGTGGTCCAGTCAGCCACCAGAGAGGGGCCGCCCAGGTTGGGGCTGTTGAACACACCCGTCAACAGTGCACCGATGATGCCGCAGACACCGTGCACGCCGAACACGTCCAGCGAGTCATCGGCACCCAGCAGCTTCTTCAGACCATTGACACCCCACAGGCCAGCAAAACCAGCGATGAAACCGATGATCAGCGCGCCACCGATGCCGACGTTACCGGCTGCAGGCGTGATGGCCACCAGACCCGCCACGGCACCGGAGGCGGCACCCAGCATCGAGGCCTTGCCCTTGTGCATGGCTTCCCCCAGGCTCCAGGACAGCACGGCGGCGGCGGTGGCAGCGAAGGTGTTGATGAAGGCCAGGGCGGCAAAACCGTTGGCTTCCAGGGCGGAACCCGCGTTGAAGCCAAACCAGCCCACCCACAGCAGGGAAGCACCCACCATGGTCAGCGTCAGGCTGTGCGGCGCCATGGCTTCCTTGCCGTAACCCACGCGCTTGCCCACCATGTAGGCACCCACGAGGCCCGCCACGGCGGCATTGATGTGCACCACGGTGCCACCGGCGAAGTCCAGCGCACCCCACTGCCAGATCAGGCCGGCCTTGCTGTTCATTTCGTCCACGACGTTCGCAGCCGTGTAAGCGTCAGGCCCCATCCAGAACCAGACCATGTGAGCGATCGGCGCGTAGCTGAAGGTGAACCAGATCACCATGAACAGCAGCACGGCGGAGAACTTGATGCGCTCGGCGAAGGCGCCGACGATCAGCGCGCAGGTGATGCCAGCGAACGTGGCCTGGAAGGCGGCGAACACGATTTCGGGGATCACCACACCCTTGCTGAAGGTGGCTGCGTTGGCGAAGGTGCCCGCAGCGTTGTCCCACACACCCTTCATGAACAGGCGGTCAAGACCGCCGACGAAGGCCGATCCCTCGGTGAACGCCAGGCTGTAGCCGTAGACAAACCACAGCACGACGATCAGCGAGAAGGTCACCATCACCTGCATCAGCACGGACAGCATGTTCTTGCTGCGCACCAGGCCGCCGTAGAACAGCGCCAGGC
>CBKZAG010000130.1:0-9566 GCA_966692625.1 uncultured Comamonadaceae bacterium | reverse complement strand
TCAGCAACGCCAGCTGCACCACCAACTGCCTGGCCCCGGTGGCCAAGGTGCTCAACGACAAGTGGGGCATCAAGCGCGGGCTGATGACCACGGTGCATGCGGCCACCGCCACGCAAAAGACCGTGGACGGCCCCAGCAACAAGGACTGGCGCGGCGGGCGCGGCATTCTGGAAAACATCATCCCCAGCAGCACGGGCGCGGCCAAGGCCGTGGGCGTGGTGCTGCCCGAACTCAAAGGCCGCTTGACGGGCATGGCCTTCCGCGTGCCCACCAGCGACGTGTCGGTGGTGGACCTGACGGTGGAACTCAACAGCGCTGCCACCTATGCCGAGATCTGCGCCGAGATGAAGGCGCAGAGCGTGGGCGCCATGAAAGGCGTGCTGGGCTACACCGAGGACAAGGTGGTGTCCACCGACTTCCGCGGCGAGAGCTGCACCAGCGTGTTTGACGCCGATGCGGGCATTGCGCTGGACGGCACCTTTGTGAAGGTGGTGAGCTGGTACGACAACGAGTGGGGCTATTCCAACAAGTGCCTGGAAATGGCGCGCGTGGTGGGCAAGCACGCCGCCTGACGATAGATACCCGGCGGCTCAGGCCGCCGCAACGGGTGCCTGCGCCAGCGGCAAGGTGATGCGCACCACCAGCCCGTGCGGCTCGGGGTGGATGAGCTCCACCCCGCCATCGTGCCGCTCCACAATGTCGCGCACGATGGCCAAGCCCAGGCCGCAGCCCGAGCCCTCGTCGGTGCCCCGGAAGAAGCGCTCGAACACCCGCTCCCGCTCCTGCAGGCCAATGCCAGGGCCGTTGTCCCCTACGTGCACGACGGCCTCGCCGTCCCGCACCGCCAGCCCTACCGTGACTTCGGTATTGGCTCCGGCGTAACGCAAGGCGTTGTCCACCAGGTTGAACACCGCTTCGCGCAGCAGTTCGGGCTGGCCCCGCACCCACACCGGCTGGCCAGCCTCGTCATCCCACCCCAGGTCGATATGCGCCCTGAGAGCGCGCGGCACCGATTCAGCCACCAGGCCCTGCAGCAAGGCGCGCAAGTCAAAGGGTGCCGCCTGCGACAAGGCCACCGCCTCGGGAGCGGCGCGCGCCAGCGTCAGCAGTTGCGACACCAGGTGCGCACTGCGGGTGGCGCTTTCGTGCACCCGCAGCAGCCGCTGGCGAAGCTCGGGATCGGTGGTCTGCTGCAAGGCCAGTTCGGTCTGGCTCTTCAAACCCGCCAGCGGGGTCCGCAACTGGTGGGCTGCATCGCCGATGAAACGCTTCTGCGCCTCCACGTGCTCATGCGCCTCTGCCAGCAGCGTGTTGAGCGCCGTGGCCAATGCTCTCAGTTCGCGTGGCGCGGCGTCCAATTGCAGTGGGGCCAGGTCGCTGGGCGCACGCCCTTCCACCTGCTGACGCAGGCGCATCAGGGGTGACAGCCCGGCCCGTATGCCCAGCCGCACGATCACGGTCATCAACAGCACCAGCGTGGACATGGGCAGCAGCATGTCCACCAGAATGCGGCGCGCCAGCTGCTCGCGCGTGTTGTTGCTTCGGGCAATCTGCACCAGCATGGTCTGCGGGGGCGCGTTGGACTCCCCCTCCAGAGAGAGGTACAGCGCCACCACGCGCACACGCTGCGTCTGCCCCCCCCTTGCGCCGGTGGGCATCTCGCCATCGTAAAAGTAAGGCTGGTCGAGCAGCGGCCCAGCCCGTGCGACGTCATCCGGTGGCGGCGGCAGGGTGCGGTTGCCCAGTACGAACTGCCCCGGCGGCGAGCTCACCATGTAGTACTGCCGGTCCTCGGGATCGGCCTCCAGCACGTCCTGCGCAGCGCGCGGAAAATCGATCAACAGGCCGTTGCCGATGGGCTTGAGCTGGCGCGCCAGCGAACGGCTGGACTGCAGCAAGCCGTTGTCGATGGCCTGATCGACGTATCCGGCAGCCAGGTAGTAGGCGGCCACGCCCCCCGCGAGCCACAACACCACCTGCGGCAGCAACACCCACAGCAGCAACTGGCGCGACAGGCTCAAGCCGCCACGCTCCTGCGAAGCTGCCGCTGACTGTGAAGCGGGTGTCGTCTTGATCATCCGGCCTCAGCAGTTTCCATCAAGTAGCCCAACCCCCGCACCGTGCGGATGGCCACCCCCGACCCTTCCAGCTTGCGCCGCAGGCGGTGGATGTAGACCTCGATGGTGTTGCCCGGACCGCTTTCCGCGCCATCACCCGCCCAGGCCTGAGCAATCTGCTCCTTGGTCACCACCTTGTCGCGCTGCTGCACCAGCAACTCCAGCAGCGTCCACTCCCGGCCACTGAGTTCCAGGGGCACACCCGCCACCGTGGCGCGGCGCCTGTCCCCGTCCAGGTGCAGCCCGGCGCAGTCCGCCTCCAGCGGCGGAGGTTGACGCCGCCGCAACAACGCCTGCAGGCGCGCGAGCAACTCCGGCAGGTCGAACGGTTTGGTCACATAGTCGTCGGCACCCGCTTGCAGGCCAGCCACCCGGTCGTCCAGGGCGTCTCGTGCAGAAAGCAGCAGCACTGGCAAGGCTGGATTGGTTTGACGCACATGCCGCAACACACCAATGCCGTCCAGCATGGGCAAGCCCACGTCGAGCACAGCGATGTCAAAGGCATGGCGGTGCAGCAAGTAATCGGCCACCGCGCCGTTGGGCGCGTGCTCCACGGTGTAGCCCGCCCCTTCCAGTTGGAGCTTGAGCGCGTCGGCCAGGATGGCGTCGTCTTCAGCGAGCAGCAGTTTCATGACGGAAGCTTAACGGATGCGGACCAGATCGTGCCCGAAGCCCAAGGTGCAGCCATCAGGGTTTAACCTAGTGTTAATAAATTAAAGGTTCATTAACATTCGCCGCGTGGATCTGACCGATAGATGCACAAAGCACGCGGCAGCCCATCAACCCGGCCACAAAGGCCACCCACAGGAGATTGACCGATCATGCGTAACCCCACTCAAATCAAACGTACCGTCTGGGCTGCGGCAGCCTTGTGTGCTGCACTGTCGGCACAGGCGGGCGAAGTCGAAGTGCTGCACTGGTGGACCAGCGGCGGCGAGGCCAAGGCGGCAGCCGCGCTGAAGTCCCAGCTGCAAGGCCAGGGCCACACCTGGAAAGACTTTGCCGTGGCCGGCGGCGGCGGTGACAACGCCATGACCGTGCTCAAGTCCCGCGTGGTGTCGGGCAACGCACCTGCGGCTGCTCAGATCAAGGGCCCGTCCCTGCAGGAGTGGGCTGCCGAAGGCGTGCTGGCCAACATTGACGACGTGGCCAAGACCGAGAAGTGGGACAGCCTGCTGCCCAAGGTCGTGAGCGACGTGATGAAGTACAAGGGCAACTACATTGCCGTGCCCGTGAACGTGCACCGCGTGAACTGGCTGTGGGCCAACCCCGAGGTGTTCAAGAAGGCCGGCGCCAAGGTGCCCACCAACTGGGACGAATTCTTCGTGGCCGCCGAGCAGCTCAAGAGCGCCGGCGTGATCCCCGTCGCCCACGGCGGCCAGAACTGGCAGGACTTCACCACGTTCGAGAGCGTGGCACTGGGCGTTGGCGGCGCCGACTTCTACAAGAAGGCCCTGGTGCAACTGGACCAGCCCACCCTCAAGGGCGCCACCATGACCAAGGTGCTGGAGACCTTCCGCAAGGTCAAGGGTTACACCGACAAGAACGCCCCCGGCCGCGACTGGAACCTGGCCACCGCCATGGTCATCAAGGGCGAGGCCGGCATGCAGTTGATGGGCGACTGGGCCAAGGGTGAATTCCTGGCCGCAGGCAAGGCACCGGGCAAGGACTTCGTCTGCGCTCCGGCACCCGGCACCGCCAAGTCCTTCACCTTCAACGTGGACTCCTTCGCCATGTTCAAGCTGAAGAACGAAGCCAACGTCAAGGCTCAGAAAGACCTGGCAGCGGCCATCATGTCGCCCCAGTTCCAGGAAGTGTTCAACCTGAACAAGGGCTCCATCCCGGTTCGCCTGAACATGGACCTGGCCAAGTTTGACGATTGCGCCAAACTCAGCGCCAAGGACTTCGTCGACACGGCCAAGAGCGGCTCGCTGGTCCCCTCTGCCGCACACGGCATGGCCATCCCGTCGGCTGCGGCAGGTGCCATCCAGGATGCCGTGAGCCAGTTCTGGAACGACGACAAGGTGACCGTTCAGGCCGCCCAGGAGCGCATCGCCAAGGCCGCGATGACCAAGTAATCCAGCGGTTTCATCACCGCTGTCAGGCCCGCCCCTACCCCCCGGGGGGCGGGCCCCCGTTTCCCCCGACCGGAGCAGCCCATGTCTGTCTCTTCCTCCCGGGCCGCCGCGTGGCTGCCCAAGCTGGTGGTCGCCCCCAGCTTCCTGCTTTCGCTGCTGTTCATCTATGGCCTGATGGTCTGGAACGGCTACCTGTCACTTTCAGCCTCGCGCCTGCTGCCCAACTACGAGTTCGTCGGGCTGGCACAGTACGAGTCTCTCTTCGAGAACGACCGCTTCCACGTCGCGCTGACCAACCTTGGCATCTTCGGTGTGCTGTTCATTGGCGGTGCCATGGCCGTGGGCGTGCTGCTGGCCATCCTGCTCGACCAGAAGGTTCGAGGCGAAGGTGTGCTGCGCACCATTTACCTCTACCCCATGGCGATCTCGTTCATCGTCACCGGCACCGCCTGGAAGTGGATGCTCAACCCCGGCCTGGGCCTGGAGCACCTGATGCGGGAATGGGGCTTCGAGAACTTCTCCTTTGGCTGGCTGGTGGACCCGGACATGGCCATCTACTGCATCGTCATCGCGGGCGTTTGGCAAAGCGCAGGCTTCGTGATGGCGCTGTTCCTGGCCGCGCTGCGCGGCATCGACGACTCGATCATCAAGGCCGCCCAGGTGGACGGTGCCAGCCTGCCACGCATCTACTGGAGCATCATCCTGCCCAGCCTGCGCCCGGTGTTCTTCAGCACGCTGATGGTGGTGAGCCACCTGGCCATCAAGAGCTTCGACCTGGTGATGGCGCTGACCGCAGGCGGCCCCGGCTACGCCACCGACCTGCCCGCCACCTTCATGTACGCCCACGCCTTCACGCGCGGCCAGATCGGCCTGGGTGCCGCCAGCGCCACTGTCATGCTGGCCACCGTCGCCGCCATCGTGGTGCCCTACCTCTACTCTGAACTGAGGACCAAGCGATGAACCGCATCACCTACCACCGCCTCATCCTCTGGGGCCTGCTGCTGATCTTTGCGATGTGGTTCCTGGCCCCGCTGTACGTCATGCTGGTGACGTCGCTCAAGGACGCCGAGCAACTGCGCACCGGCAACCTGCTGAGCCTGCCCACCGCACCCACCATGGAGGCCTGGGGCAAGGCCTGGGGCACCGCCTGCACTGGCGTGCAATGCGAGGGGCTCAGCCCTTTCTTCTGGAACTCCGTGGCCATGGTCGTGCCCGCCGTGCTGGTGTCCACCCTGCTGGGCTCCATCAATGGCTACGTGCTGAGCAAGTGGAAGTTCAAGGGCAGTGACACGTTGTTCGCCTTCATGCTGTTCGGCGTGTTCATGCCCATGCAGGTGGTGCTGCTGCCCATGAGCCAGATTCTGGGCTGGCTGGGCATCGCCAGTTCCATCTGGGGCCTGATCCTGGTGCACGTGGTCGCGGGCATTCCGTCCACCACACTGTTCTTCCGCAACTACTACGTGGGCCTGCCGGATGAACTCATCAAGGCGGCACAGCTGGACGGCGCCACCTTCTGGCAGATATTCCGCCGCATCGTGCTGCCGCTGTCCACCCCCATCATGGTGGTCACGCTGATCTGGCAGTTCACCAACATCTGGAACGACTTCCTCTACGGCGTGGTGTTCTCGGGGGCCGACAGCAAGCCCATCACCGTGGGCCTGAACAACCTGGCCAACACCAGCAGTACCGTCAAGGAATACAACGTGGACATGGCCGCGGCCCTCATCGCCGCGCTGCCCACGCTTTTCGTCTACATCGTCGCAGGCAAGTTTTTCGTGCGTGGCCTCACCGCCGGCGCCGTGAAGGGATAAATCATGGGTGCGCTCACCATCAAGCAGATCCACAAGACTTTCAACAACACCACCCACATCCTCAAGGGCATCGACCTGGACATCGAGGCGGGCGAGTTCCTCATCCTGGTCGGCCCCTCGGGCTGCGGCAAGTCCACGCTGCTCAACATGATTGCCGGGCTGGACGAACCCACCTCGGGCAGCATCTGGATCGGCGACCGCGACGTGACCCGCCTGCCCAGCAAGGACCGCGACATTGCCATGGTGTTCCAGAGCTATGCGCTCTACCCCAACATGACGGTGGCGCAGAACATCGCCTTCGGCCTGGAAATCCGCAAGGTGCCCAAGGCCGAGCGCGAGGCCGCCGTGCAGCGCGTTTCAAACATGCTGCAGATCGGCCACCTGCTGGACCGCAAGCCTGGCCAGCTGTCGGGCGGCCAGCGCCAGCGCGTGGCCATGGGCCGAGCCCTGGCGCGCGACCCCAAACTCTTCCTGTTCGACGAGCCACTGTCCAACCTTGATGCCAAGCTGCGCGTGGAAATGCGCGCCGAGATCAAACAACTGCACCAGCGCACACACACCACCACGGTGTATGTGACGCACGACCAGGTGGAGGCCATGACGCTGGGCGACCGCATCGCCGTCATGAAAGACGGCCAGGTGCAGCAGTTCGGCACCCCGCACGACATCTACAGCCGCCCGGCCAACCGCTTCGTGGCCGAATTCATCGGCTCACCCGCCATGAACATGGTGGAGGCCCATCGCTCCGGCGATGGCCTGCTGGCCCACGGCGTTGCACTGGCGCTGACGCAGGCGCAGACCGCATCGGTGCACACCCACGCCAACACCGAGATCACCTACGGCCTGCGGCCTGAAAGCCTGTCGTTCGCCGACAGCGGCCTGCCCGGCACCCTGACCATGATCGAGCCCACCGGGCCAGAGACCTACGCCACCGTGGACACCGCCGTGGGCCACCTCACCGCCCGTGTGCCCGGCCTGCTGCACGCCCACGTGGGCGACAAGGTGCATCTGCACTGGAACGCCGACGACGCCCACCTGTTCGACCGTGCCAGCGGCGCGCGGCTGGCGGTCTGACACGATGGTGGGCGCGCAAAATCCCATCGGCGTTGGCGTGGTGGGCTGGGGCTACGCCAGCACCACCTTCCACGCGCCGCTCATCCAGGCCACGTCCGGCTTGAAACTGGTGGCTGTGTCCAGCAGCCGTGCTGACGAGCTGGCCAAAGCCGGCCAGCCCTTCGCCATCGAGCCCACGCCTGAAGCCCTTTTTGCGCGCGACGACCTCGATCTCGTCGTCATCCCGACACCGAACGACACGCACCACCCGCTGGCGGCCCAGGCACTGGCCGCGGGCAAGCACGTGGTGGTGGACAAACCCTTCACCCTGACCGTGGATGAGGCCGACGATCTGATCGCACGGGCGCAGCAGGCGAACCGGTTGCTATCGGTGTTCCACAACCGCCGCTGGGACGGCGACTTCCTGGGCTTGCAGGACATCCTCAGCAGCGGCGTGCTGGGGCGCATCACCCACTTCGAATCGCATTTCGACCGTTACCGCCCGCAGGTTCGCCAGCGCTGGCGCGAAGCTGCCAGCCTGGGCGGGGGCCTGTGGTACGACCTGGGGCCTCACCTTCTGGACCAGGCACTGCAGCTCTTTGGGCAGCCCAAGGCATTGTGGCTGGACACCCAGGTACAACGCGACCAAGCCGTGGCGGACGACTGGTTCCACTGCGTACTGCGTTACCCGGGCCTGCGGGTGGTGCTGCACGCCAGCGCCCTGACGGCCAGCGTGGCGCCCCGCTTCGTGGTGCACGGCACCGCAGGCAGCTACACCAAACACGGCCTGGACACCCAGGAAGACGCGCTCAAGGCAGGCCGCGCGCCCGGTGACCCGGCCTGGGGATCGGACCCGCTGCCCGGCGCGCTGGTGCTGCAGATGGGCGATCAATTGGTGCACAGCCCCGGCCCCTCGGTACCAGGAAACTATTTGCGCTATTACGCAGGCATCCGCGACGCCCTGCGCCACGGGAGCCCGAACCCCGTACCCGCCGAAGAGGCTCGCGCGGTGATGCACCTCATTGAGCTGGGGCGCCAAAGCCGTGAGCGGGGGCTGTACGTGAGCCTGTAACACTCTGCGACACCCCATGAATCCACCCCTGCCATCCTGAGGTGGATGGCTGAGAGGCGGGCTCAACTCACTCGGATGGAAACCACAGGAATTTCCCCTCCTGCCGAAGTGCCCCGCTCTTTTTCATGGAAGCCAGCGCTCGGTAAAAGGATTCGTGAGTCAGCCCAATATATGCGGCAAGTTCCTTTGCGGTCCCGGGAATCTCAAGCTTGCACGTTGGGCCTCGGCCCTCTGTGAGCAGCAGATGTCGAACCCGCTCTTCTGCCCCCCTCAAGGACAGCCGTTCAACATTTGCACGCGTCCGCCGGAGCTGGTGCGACAGGATTTCAATCCATTGCTCCGCAAACTGAAGATCGGACTTCAACAACTGCCGCAGCGGTGCTGACGGCACCGACTCCACCAAGGAGTCGCGGGTGGCAATGGCATGACAGTGGTACCGCTCGGCCAACAAAGACGCTTCAGCAAAAAACTCTCCGGCTGACGCGTGGTGGATGGAGACCTCTTTTCCCTGCGGGCCATACCGGCACAGTCTGACCACCCCAGCCCTCAGAAAATAGACGTTGTCAGCGGCATCACCCATCCGGAAGACAGCATCACCAAGTGCGACCGTCTGGCGCCTGGCCAATGCCTGCAGAGCAGGCGGGAGTAGAAACCCAGAAAGCATATGATTCAAATCATATGCCAAAGGCGCAATTGGCAGCAACATCAATCAGATGAAACCCTTACATCTTTTTGCCACAGCGCTGTGTTGCCTGAGCAGTGCATTCGCCCAGTCCCCGTATCCGCGCCACGGAAATCACGGCCAACATCCACAATCCCTTCCGGTCACGGCTTCCCACACAGGTACGCACACTCCTTATGCGGGCATGCAAAACAGGGCCTTCAAAGCGCTGTCGGATCAACAGCTTGCGGACGTCAAGGCGGGGCGGGGAATGACACTTGCCTTGTCTGCAGAACTCAATGGATACCCAGGCCCATCACACACCTTGGAGCTATCGGACGCCTTGAAGCTGACCCCACAGCAGAAAGTGCAGACTCAACAGCTGCTGGACGACATGAAGCAGCAAGCAGTTGCTGCAGGCAACGAGTTCCTTGCAGCAGAAGAGTCGCTTGACATGCTCTTCAAAACCCAATCGGCCACACCCACGAACCTGGGGGAGGCCGTCAAGCGTTCAGCCGAAGCCCAGGCAAGGTTGCGCGAAACACATCTGCAGTACCACTTGTCGATGCTCAAGGTTTTGACCACGGAGCAGGTTGTGGCCTATAACAAATTGCGCGGTTATTAGGACCATGCCACGAACAGCGCCGGCAGCCATGCCAACGGCGCCATCTGTGAGCAATTCAACTGTCACCCGCAGGCGTGCACCCCTGCTGGGCGCACAAAAAAAATGCCACCCGGGAGGGTGGCATGAAGTCCATCAGGACGTCGTTGGGA
>CBKZAG010000129.1:0-9621 GCA_966692625.1 uncultured Comamonadaceae bacterium | reverse complement strand
CGGGCTCAGGTTGGGCAGGTTCAGGCGCTGCTTCAGGCGCACCAGCAGTGTTTCGCGCACGTAGCGGCCACCGGGCGTCACGGGCAGGAAGTGCGGTTTGTCGGCCACCAGCAGGTGTTCGTCCTGAAAGACGACCGATGCCTCGAACGGTATGGCAGGCTCGTGGGGCAGGGCGCGCCAGTAGTAAACGCGCCCGCCGTTTTCGTAGGGGGTATCAGGCGGCAGGGGCTGCCCATCGTCACCCACCACCTCGCCGTGCGCCATGCGCCCCTGCCATTCGGCACGGTCCACGGCGGGCAGGCGTTCGGCCAGAAAGTCCAGCACCGTAGGCCAGGGCGCCACGCGCATGCGCGGCAGTGACACGCAACTGGGCGACACCCCGTCGCGCATGGGAATGGCGGCATTCTTGGCAACGTGGGCCATGGCGCTGCGCTGGCAGAACGGGGCGGGGCGTCAGACGCGTCGGAACACCACGTCCCACACGCCGTGGCCCAGGCGCAGGCCCCGGTTCTCGAACTTGGTGAGCGGGCGGTAGTCGGGCTTGGGCGCGTAGCCGTCCAGGCCGGCATCGCTGGCGGTGTTGGCCAGGCGCGGCTCGGCGCTCAGCACCTCCAGCATCTGTTCGGCATAGGGTTGCCAGTCGGTGGCGCAGTGGATGTAGCCGCCGGGCTTGAGGCGGCTCACCAGCTTGGCCACAAAGGGCGGCTGTACCAGGCGGCGCTTGTTGTGCTTCTTCTTGTGCCAGGGGTCGGGGAAGAAGATGTGCACACCGTCGATGGAGCCCTCGGTCAGCATGTGGTCGATCACTTCCACCGCGTCGTGCTGCAGGATGCGGATGTTGGTGATGTCCTGTTCGCCGATGCGCTTGAGCAGCGCGCCCACACCGGGCTCGTGCACCTCGCAGCACAGGAAGTTGTCTTGCGGGCGCACGCGGGCGATGTGTGCGGTGGCCTCGCCCATGCCAAAGCCAATCTCCAGGATCAGCGGCGCGGAGCGGCCATAGGCCTGGGTAGCGTCCAGCGGTTGGCCGCTGTAGGGCAGCACGAAGCGTGCACCATAAAGCTCAAAAGCCTTGGCTTGGCCGGTGGTGGTGCGGCCCGCGCGCTTGACGAAGCTCTTGATCGTCTTGGGGTGCGCCACGTGGGCGGGTGCCTGAGCGTCGCTCGTCGAGTCGGCGGCAGGGCTGGGGGTGTCGGAAATGGAGGTGTTCACGGCCCGGGATTGTAGAGACCCCCGGGCTGGCAGGCTTGCCGCCAGTCGGTTGTCCAGGCCGTCAGGGCGTGTTGCACCGTGCCGCCCTGCGGGGGCAGGCCCAGCGCGGCAGCGGCACGGTGGAGCGCCGCCAGCGGGTCGCTCAGGTCCACGGGCTGGGCGCCGTTCTGCTTGCTCAACTTCTCGCCATTGGGGCCCAGCACCAGGGGCGTGTGCAGGTACGCCGGGGTGGGCAGGCCCAGCGCTCGCTGCAGCACGATCTGGCGTGCGGTGTTGTCGGCCAGGTCTTCGCCGCGTACCACATGGGTAATGCCTTGCGCGGCGTCGTCCACCACCACGGCCAGTTGGTAGGCCCACAGGCCGTCGGCGCGCCTGAGCACAAAGTCGCCCACCTCGCGGGCCACGTCCTGTTGCTGCGCGCCCAGGCGGCGATCGTGCCAGGGCAGCGGTGTGGGCAGTTGCAGGCGCTGGCAGACGGTGTCCACATGTAGCCGCCAGGCGCGCCCAGTGCGCCCTTGCAGCCCGCCGCGCTCCGGGCGGCAGGTGCCGGGGTACACCAGTTCGGCATGGCGCTCGCGGCTCAGGCCTTGCGTGGCCCAGGCGTGCTCGATGTCTTTGCGGGTGCAGGCGCACGGGTAGGCCAGCCCGGCGGTGGCCAGCTTGTCCAGAGCCTGCTGGTACAGCGCACCGCGCTGCGATTGCCACACGGGCGGCTCGTCGGCCACCAGCCCGCAGGTGGCCAGCTGCTGCAGGATGGCTGCGTCCGCGCCCGGTACGCAACGCGGGGTGTCCACGTCCTCTATGCGCACCAACCAGCGCCCGGCGTGGGCGCGAGCATCCAGCCAACTGGCCAGTGCTGCCACCAGTGAGCCGGCGTGCAGCGTGCCGGTGGGTGAAGGGGCAAAGCGGCCGACGTAGCCCGCCATCGGCGCTCCGTCAGGCGATGGCCAGCGCCAGGTCCAGGCCCGAGACGAAGGCGCTTTCCACGCGGTAACCCAGGCACCAGTCGCCGCACAGGCCGATGCCCAGCTTGGCGTCCCACAGGTAAGGGCGGCCCAGCGGCTTGCGCGTTTGCGCGTAGCGCCAGCGGTGGGCCACGGCATGGCTGGGCGTGGCGCGTATGCCGGTGATCTCGGCAAAGCCCTTGAGCAGCTTGGCGGCCACGCGCTCGGCATCGTCTTCCAGGTGCTCGGCAGACCACTCGGGGCTGGCCTGCACGGTCCAGCGCTCCACCTGGCTGCGGCCGGGTTTGCTGGTTTCGCGCGCTACCCAGCGGATGCGGTGGTGGTCGCTGCGCGCCGCGTGCCAGTGCGGGCCGAACTGCGCCAGCCCAGGCTGCATGGCTTGCGGGAAGGCCAACATCAGTGTCCAGCAGGGCGAGACCTGTACGCCGACCAGCGCGTCGAGCAGGGCCGGGGCCAATTGGGATGCCTGCAGCAACTGCTGTGCCTGCACGTGGGGCAGGGCCAGAACCACCTGGTCAAAGCCGCCATGCACTTGCTGGGCGCCGTCGGGCGATTCGGTGCGCAACTGCCACTGCTTGGGGTGAAGGGCATCGGGTTCGATGCGCGTGACCTGGGTCTCCGGCAGCACTCGGGCGTTCAGGCGGCCGTCTGCCAGAGGTTCGGCCCAGGCCTTGAGCAGTGAACTCATGCCGGGCGTGGCCACCCAGTGCACTTCGGTGGGGGCGGGAGCGGTGGCCAGCGTCTGGCCCAGCGCGTCGAGCACACGCACGGTGTTCACGCGCCAGGGGGCTGCCAAGCCAGGTGTGGTCTTGAGTGCCAGCGCAAAGCGAGGGTCGCGCACCGTGAAGTACTGCGCGCCATGGTCGAAGCCACCGAATTCGCTGCGGCGCGTGGCCATGCGCCCGCCTGCGCCCTTGCTTTTTTCGAGCACGGTCACGCGGTGGCCCGCTTGCACCAGGGTTCGCGCGCAGGTCACCCCGGCCATGCCTGCGCCCACCACGGCAATGTGGCGTGGCGGCGCCGAAGGACCGTTGGCAGTGCGTTGGCTGGGGGCGCGCTTCGGTTTCGGCATAGGGTTCTCCGTGGATTGGGGGGCTGTATCTTCAGGACTCACTGTAACAGCGCTGGCGGGCCTCGCGCCGCGCTCAACGCTGGTGGTGGTTTTCCAGCAGGGCACGGCGGGTTTGCGGGCTGGCCAACTGCGTCAACCACCACTCCATGGCGCGGCCATGCGTGTTGCTGTCGGCCGACAGGCGGTCTGCATGCGGCAGGCGCCACGCGTAGCCAGGCTGGTAGATGCGCGGCGGCAGGGCCACGTCCTTGCGCACCAAGTGGCCTGCTTGGATGTAGGGCTGCACCATGGGCAGCGGCAGCGATCCGCAGCCCAGCCCCCGCAGTTGGGCTTCGAGCTTGTGCTGCATGGTCGGCACTGTCAACACGTCCTGCCCTGGCAGCAGGCCGAAGCTCATGCCGCCCCCGCGTTGTGTGGAGTCGGCCACGGCCACCACGCGGTGCCGTTGCAGTTCGGCAGCCGTGAGCGTGTGCGATGCACTTGCCAGCGGGTGGTGTGGCGCCACGACGAACACGAAGGTCACCTCGCCGAGTTGTTCGAAGCGCAGGCTGGACGAGGCCGTGCCGTGCATGGACACACCCAGCGCCAGATCGGCCTGGCCGTTGAGCACCACCTCCAGCGTGCCCGAAAGCGTCTCGGAACGCAGGCGCAGGCGGGTCGGGGCGCCCAGGCTGTAGAAGGCTTCGCACAGCTCGAACAGCGTGGTGCGCGAAACGATGGCGTCTGCGGCAATGGTGAACTGCGGTTCCCACCCCGTGGCCACACGCTTGACACGCTGCGCCACAGCGTCCAGTTCCAGCAGCAGGTGTTCGCCCGCACGCAGAAGCTCGGCCCCCGCCGGGGTGAGTTGGGCGCGGCGCGAGCGGCGGTCGAACAGCAGCACGTCCAGCGCCTCCTCCATCTGACGCACGCGGTAGGTCAGGGCGCTGGGCACCAGGCCCAATTCGCGGGCGGCAGCAGCCATGCTGCCGGTGCGGGCCACCGTTTCCACCAGGTGAAGGTTTTCGGGCGAGAGAGCTACGCGCTGTTTTTGCATGCTGAAGGCGCTGGTGTTCAGTGAATTTGAATGATGCCACCAAAGCGGTGCGGCGTCACCAGTGTGTCGTATGGGTACAGTGAGCCCATCGGCATTCAGCCTCAACCGGAAGGTTCCCATGATCACATTGCGTCGTTCCCAGGAGCGTGGTTACGCTGACCACGGCTGGCTCAAGAGTTACCACTCCTTTTCGTTCGCGGGCTACTACGATCCGGCCCACATGGGCTGGGGCAACCTGCGCGTCATCAACGAAGACCGCATTGCCCCGGGCACCGGTTTTGGCACGCACGGCCACCGCGACATGGAAATCATCAGCTACGTGCTGCAGGGCGAATTGGCCCACCAGGACAGCATGGGCAACGTCAAGGGCATTCCACCCGGCGAGGTGCAGCGCATGAGCGCAGGCCGTGGCGTGATGCACAGCGAGTTCAACCACGCACCCAACCAGACCACGCATTTCCTGCAGATATGGATCGAGCCCAACATGACCGGCATTGCGCCCAGCTACGAGCAGAAAGCCTTCGCCGACGCCGACAAGCGCGGCCAGTTGCGCCTGGTGGCCTCACCTGACGGAGCGAACGGCTCCGTGACCATTCATGCAGACGCAGCTATGTATGCCGGGCTGTTCGATGGCGGCGAAACGGCTGAACTGGCTTTGAACCCGGCGCGCCGGGGCTATGTGCACCTGGTGCGTGGCGAGCTGGAGGTCAACGGCCAGCGCCTGCAGGCGGGTGACGCTGCCTTGCTGCAGGGGGAGCCCCGCGTCACGCTGGGCAATGGACGCGAAGCCGAAGTGCTGGTGTTCGATCTGGCAGACTGAGCGCCTGTTTGCGGCGTTGTGGGTGCCGTTTTGTTTCAGGAGTCGGTGGATGGCGAATGTTGTTGTGGTGTATTACTCGGGTTATGGTCATACGCAGCGCATGGCGCAGGCTGTCGCGCAGGGTGCGGGGGCAGATCTGCTGGCCATAGACGCAGAGGGCAACTTGCCAGAAGGTGGATGGGACGTGCTGGCCGCGGCTGATGCGATCATCCTGGGCAGCCCCACCTACATGGGAGGCGCCAGCTGGCAGTTCAAGAAGTTCGCCGACGCCTCCAGCAAGCCGTGGTACGCCCAACAGTGGAAGGACAAGGTGTTTGCGGCCTTCACCACCAGCTCCAACGTCGATGGCGACAAGTTGTCCACCTTGCACTACATGTTCACGCTGGCCATGCAGCACGGCGGCATCTGGGTGGGCAATGGCGTGAGCTTTCACCACACCAAAGCCTCTCGGCGTGACGATGTGGGTTACCTGGCATCGTCCGGTGGTGTGATGGGGCAGACCCCGTCTGATGTAGGCGCTGCCGACATGAACCCTGGTGACCTGGAAACCGCGCGGCTCCTGGGCGAGCGCGTGGCGCAGGTCGCTGCGCGGCTGAGGGGCTGATTGAGCCCCCGGGCTGGCCCGCAAAACCGGCCGGTGCCATCGTAAGATGGCCGCATGAAAATTCTCAGCATGCTTCCCTGGGCCGACTGGCTGGCGCTGGTCGGCTTTTTCACCTTGTGGGTGGGTTATGCCTGGTTCGCCAAGGTGTGGGGCCAGCGGCGGCCGTCCCTGTTGGCCACCACCAACCGTTACCGCGCTTACTGGATGCGCCAGGCCACCGCCCGCGACCCCCGCATGCTCGACGGTCTCATCACTCAGAGCCTGTCGCAGACACCATCGTTCTTTTCATCGACGGCGATTCTTGTGATCGGTGGCCTGTTTGCCGTGCTCGGTACAACGGAAAAAGCCACAGAGCTGATGAGCGAGATACCTTTCGCTCAATCCACCCCCTTGATCGTCTTTGAATTCAAGGTTCTGGTGCTGATTGGCATATTCGTCTATGCCTTCTTCCGGTTTTCGTGGTGTATGCGTCAATACACCTTCGTGGCGCTGGTGATCGGGTCCATGCCACCGCCGGAAGATTTCGACAGTGGCAAGTTCGACCGCACGGTTTACGCCGATCGTGCGGCCGCCATGGTGGGCGCCGCAGCGGAAAGCTTCAACGACGGTCTTCGCGCCTACTATTTCTCGTTTGCTGCCTTGGCGTGGTTCATTTCCCCAGTGGCCATGGTCATGGCGACGGGGTTGGTTGTTCTGATTCTTTACAGCCGAGAATTCCGCTCCGAGGTTCTTTCGATACTGAGGGAGTGATATTTGTTGATTTATGCTACGGGTGGTCACCATTGCATATTTTTTGCAGGGTCATGCGGGTTATTTATTGAGTTGTAGTGTTTTTCAATCCTGTTATTTAATAGGCCTGTGCAAGGTTGTGTGCGGATAGTTGGCCGCATACCCTTTTCTTGACATAGGCAGGGTTTGATGAAAACGGGATTGACGATCAAGGCGCAGCTTTTGCTGCTGATGGGTGCATTGCTGGTGATGCTGGTGGGGGCCGGGGCATTTGGGGCCTACGAACTGCATATGGCGGAAAGGCGTGTGGAGACACTGTACGCAGACCGTGTGGTGCCCTTGTCCCAACTCAAGAAGGTGGCCGACATGTATGCCGTCAACATCGTTGACGCCGCGCACAAGGCCGCCGATGGTTCCTTCACGCCAGCGGACGCGTTGAAGGCGGTGCAGGTGGCCCGCAAGGAAATCACCGATACATGGCAGGCCTACCGGGCCACGCGCCTGACCAGCGAGGAGGCGGCGTTGGTGGCTCGCATAGAACCCATGTTCAAGGTGACCGATGCCAGCACAGACAAACTCGAATCGCTGCTGCGTGCGGGTGATCAGGCTGGTGTCGCCGAATACCGGGCCCGTGAGATGTACCCCGTGTTCGACCCGCTGCAGGAGGTGGTCGCGGGCCTGATTCAGGTGCAGCTGGACGAGTCCCGCAAAGCCTATGATCAGGCCAAGGTTGACAGCCAAGTGGTGCAGTGGACGGTTTTGGCCTCGATTGCGGTTGCCTGCATCGTGGGGGTGACCTTGTCGATGTGGATCATTGGAGGACTGGTGCGGGCACTGGGCGCAGAGCCGGCAGAGGTCCGCAAGGCGGTGCAAGCCGTGGCAGGCGGGGACCTGACCTACGGCTTCCATTTGCGCACAGGTGACCACGACAGCGTGATGGCTGCCATGCGGACCATGAACGAGAACCTCAAGCGCATTGTGGGCGCAGTGCGTTCGAATGCCGAGAGCGTGGCCACGGCCACCGTGCAATTGGCACAGGGCACGCAGGATCTGGCGGCCCGTACCGAGGCACAGGCCAGCACGCTGGAGCAGACGGCTGCGGCCATGGAGCAGTTGGGCACCACCGTGCAGCACAACGCCGAAAGCGCCCAGCAAGCCAACCAACTGGCGCTCAGCGCCTCTGGCGTGGCCAGTTCCGGAGGTGACGTCGTGGCCCAGGTGGTGGACACCATGCGCGACATCGACACCAGCAGCCAGAAGATCGCCGACATCATCGCGGTGATCGACGGCATTGCCTTCCAGACCAACATCCTGGCCCTCAACGCCGCGGTGGAAGCAGCGCGGGCAGGCGAACAGGGCCGGGGTTTTGCCGTGGTGGCGGGCGAGGTGCGCAGCCTGGCACAGCGCAGCGCCGAAGCCGCCAAGGAGATCAAAGCCCTCATCACCGCCAGCGTGGAGCGCGTATCCCAGGGAACGGCGCTGGCCGACCGGGCAGGCGCCACCATGGGAGAAGTGGTGGACTCCATCCGCCGCGTCACCGGCCTGGTGGGCGAGATCAGCTCAGCCACGCGTGAGCAGACGCAGGGCATGGCCATGGTGAGCGACGCCGTGACCCACATGGACCGAGACACCCAGCAGAACGCCGCGCTGGTGGAGGAAAGCGCCACCGCCACCCAAAGTCTGAGCCGCCAGGCCGCAGCCCTGGTGGATGCCGTGGCCGTGTTCAAGCTGGATGGCGGGCAGAGTGCGTTGAAACCCCTGGTGCCGGTGCTGACCAAATCCGGTCCGGCAAAGGTGGCAAGACCCCCTGCACAAGCGCCTGCCCCCGCACTTGCATCTGCACCCAAGCCCGAGCCCGAGCCCGCACCAGCTGTGGCGCGAAAGCTCCAGACGCCTTCCACGGAGCGCAAATCAGCGACCGTCGTGGCGCCTCCCGCCATCAATCCCGTCAAGTCATCCAAGCCGGTGGCGGAGGCCGTAACCGACGAGTGGGAGAGCTTCTGAGTCGCCGTCGGGCCGCCCCAAGGCGACGAAAGCCCCCTCGGGGGGCAGCGAAGCGTGGGGGCTCGACTTCCTTCCTACAATCGGTGGATGTTTGTCCACCTGCGCCTGCATTCCGAGTTTTCCGTTGTTGACGGCGTTACCCGCATCGACGACGCCGTTTCCGCCGCCGCCGCCGATGGCCAGCCTGCGCTGGCCCTGACCGACCTGAACAACCTGTTTGGCGCCGTCAAGTTCTACAAGGCTGCCAGGGGTGGTGGTGTCAAGCCGGTGCTGGGGGCCGACGTGGTGGTGCAGGGGCTGGGCGGTGAACCGGCGCCTGGGGCCTCTGCCGTGCAGCACAGCCTGCCGCGCCTGCTGCTGCTGGTGCAAAGCCACCAGGGTTACCTGAGCCTTTGTGAGTTGCTCGCCCGGGCCTGGACGGTCAACGTCGTGCGCGACCAGGCGGCCATCAAGTGGGAGTGGCTGCAGGAGCTCAACGAGGGCCTGATCGTGCTGTCTGGTGCCGCCATGGGGCCGGTGGGGCAGGCCCTGCTGGCGGGCGACGAGTCGCGCGCCGCCGATCTGGCGCTGCAATTGGCCGGGGCGTTTCCGCACCGCTTCTACATCGAGATCCAGCGCGCCGAGCGCCCCGACGACGAGCGCCACGTGATGGCCGCTGTGCCGCTGGCAGCGCGCTTGCGCCTGCCAGTGGTGGCCACCCACCCCATCCAGTTCCTGGCGCCTGACGACTACGAATCCCACGAGGCGCGGGTCTGTATTGCCGAAGGCGAGATCCTGGGCAACCAGCGCCGTGTGCGCAAGTTCACGCGCGAGCAGTACTTCAAGTCGGCGGCCGAGATGGCTGAACTGTTTGCCGACGTGCCCTCTGCCCTGGCCAACACGCTGGAAATCGCGCGCCGCTGCAACCTGACGTTGACGCTGGGCAAGCCGCAGCTGCCCAACTTCCCCATCCCGCCCGTCAACGGCGTGGTGATGTCGGTGGAGGAGTATTTCCGTCACGTGTCGCACGAGGGGTTGAAGGCTCGCCTGATCCATCTTTACCCGGACGAAGAGAAGCGCGAGGCCGAGCGCCCCCGCTACGTGGAACGGCTGGAGTTCGAGCTCAACACCATCCTGAAGATGGGCTTCCCGGGCTACTTCCTCATCGTGTCGGACTTCATCAAGTGGGCCAAGGAAAAC
>CBKZAG010000128.1:0-9727 GCA_966692625.1 uncultured Comamonadaceae bacterium | reverse complement strand
CTCTTCCTTGGTGCGCGCGCCGAAGAACAGCATCAGCTTGCCGCCCTCGAACTTGCCGCTGGCGCGCAGGCGGCGGCGCCACTCGGTCATGGCGCGCATGGGTGCGCTGCCCGTGCCGGTGCAGATCATCACGATGTGGCTGCGCGGGTGGTTGGGCATCAGGAAGGAGCTGCCGAACGGGCCGATCACCTGCACCTGGTCGCCGACCTTCAGGTCGCACATGTAGTTGGAGCCGACGCCGCGCACCGGGTTGCCCTGGTGGTCCTCGAGCACGCGCTTGATGGTCAGCGAGACGTTGTTGTAGCCCGGGCGCTCGCCGTTGCGCGGGCTGGCCACCGAGTACTGGCGCGCGTAATGCGGCTTGCCCTGGGCATCGGTGCCGGGCGGCAGGATGCCGATCGACTGGCCCTCGAGCACCGGGAAGGGCATGGCACCGAAGTCGAGCACGATGTGGTGGGTGTCGTATTCCTTGCCGACCTCGGTGACGCGGAAGTTGCCGACCACGGTGGCCGTGGTGGGGCCGGTCTTGGGGCCATAGAGGTTGGTGTAGGCATGGGCGGCCGACCAGGGCGGCAGGGTCGAGCCCCAGGCCGAGGAGACGAAGGGCGTCTCGCCCGACTCGAGCTGGGTCGGCGGCACGGGCGGCGGCGCGGGCTGGGCGGACTCGGCGTCGAGCCCCTCGGGCAGCGGCTGCTCGGCCGGTAGCTCGTCCCAGGACAGCTGCTCGGCGATGCTGTAGGCCTTGAGCTTGAGCACGGTGCGCCAGTTGTCGATCGAGCCGGTCGGACAGGGCGAGATGCAGTCCATGCAGAGGTTGCACTTCTCGGCGTCGACCACGTAGTTGCGCGAGTCGTGCGTGATTGCGTTGACTGGGCAGATCGATTCGCAGGTATTGCAGCGTATGCAGATTTCGGGATCGATCAAATGCTGCTTGATCACAGCGGCGTCGGTGGCCATGTCCATGGCGTTCTCCGGGGAAATGGGCGGCGGTCAGTATGCATCAGTTGAAACGCACGTACTCGAAGTCGACCGGCTGGCGGTTGATACCCATGACCGGCGGGGCAATCCAGTTGGCGAACTTGCCCGGCTCGACCACGCGGCCCATGAGGCTGCCCACGTAGGCGCGGTCTTCGTCGGTCGGCAGCCACTGCCCGACATTCTGATTCCATTCGTGGTCGCTGACCACCCGGCCTTCGGGGCTGACCTTGACGCCAGCAAGGGTACCGATGTTGCGGTGGAAGGCCTTGTGCGGCACCTTCAGCTTGAAGGGGATGCCAGCCTTTTCGATGATGCGGTTCCAGCGGTCCACGCCACCCACGGAGTCCTTGATGTAGTCGTCGCGCAGCACTTCGTTCAGCGCGTTGAGCATGGGCACGTCCTTCTCGACGAGCTGGCCGTTCTGCACGTCCAGGATCTTGTAGGTCTGGCCCTTGAGCACGTGGTCGTCGGTGCGCTTGCCTTCTTCGTAGCGACCCTTCAGGCCGGAGCTATAGAAGATGGCGGCGTTGGAGGACTGGTCGGCACCGAACAGGTCGATGGTGACGCTGAAGTGGAAGTTCAGGTAACGCTGGATGGTGGGCAGGTCGATCACGCCTGCAGCACGCAGCTTGCCCACGTCGTCGGTCTTGAGCTGGTTCATCGCGTCCACGGTGCGCTGGATGACGCGGCCCACGCCGGATTCGCCCACGAACATGTGGTGCGCCTCTTCGGTCAGCATGAACTTGGTGGTGCGGGCCAGGGGGTCGAAGCTCGACTCGGCCAGCGCGCACAGCTGGAACTTGCCGTCGCGGTCGGTGAAGTAGGTGAACATGAAGAAGCTCAGCCAGTCGGGCGTCTTCTCGTTGAAGGCCTGCAGGATGCGCGGGTTGTCGGCGTTGCCGCTGTTGCGCTCGAGCAGGGCTTCGGCTTCTTCACGGCCGTCCTTGCCGAAGTACTTGTGCAGCAGGTACACCATGGCCCACAGGTGGCGGCCTTCTTCCACGTTCACCTGGAACAGGTTGCGCAGGTCGTACTGGCTGGGGGCGGTCAGGCCCAGGTGGCGCTGCTGCTCCACGGACGCGGGTTCGGTGTCGCCCTGCGTGACGATGATGCGGCGAAGGTTGGCGCGGTGTTCGCCAGGCACGTCTTGCCAGGCGGCTTCGCCGATGTGGTCACCGAAGTGGATCTTGCGGTCTTGCTCGGCGGGGTTGAGGAAGATGCCCCAGCGGTAGTCGGGCATTTTGACGTGGCCGAACTGCGCCCAGCCCTGCGGGTCCACGCTGATCGCTGTACGCAGGTACACGTCGAAGTTCTGTGAGCCTTCGGGGCCCATGTCCTGCCACCATTGCAGGTAGTTGGGCTGCCAGTGCTCCAACGCGCGCTGCAGCGTGCGGTCTTCGCTGAGGTTGACGTTGTTGGGAATTTTCTCGCTGTAGTTGATGCTCGACATGACGGGTCTCCTGCAAGTAAGTGGGACGGTTGAGTGAGGTGTATTCAGTCACGGGCGCCCGTGGAACCGGCTTTGCCGGGCCACTGGGTGCGTCCCCCCTCCGGGGGGAAGACGCGAAGCAGCGCAAGGGGGTTGGTCACACCCTGTTCCAGTCGAACTGGGCCTTGTCGCCCTTGCCGTACACCTTCAGGGCGCCTTTTTCGCCCACGGCGTTGGGGCGCTGGAAGATCCAGTTCTGCCAGGCGGTCAGGCGGCCGAAGATGCGGGTGAACATGTTTTCCTTCTGGGCGAAGCGCAGGTTGGCTTCCAGGCCGGTCAGCGCATCGGGCGACATGGCAGCGCGCTCTTCCAGCGCCAGGCGGATTTCGTCGGCCCAGTCGATGTCGTCAGGGGCGGCGGTCACCAGGCCCAGCTTGAGGGCGGCATCACCGTCCAGAGCCTGGCCGATGGCGCCACGGGCGGCTTCCATGGGGCCGGCTTCTTCGTAGAAGCGGCGCTGCAGACGCGACTGGCCGTTGACCATCGGGAAGAAGCCGAAGTTGAACTCGTCCAGCTGCAGGGTGGGCTGCTTCTCGGGCTCGTCGGGCAGCACCAGCATGTAGGTGCGGTCGGCGCAGAAGGCCAGCTCGGCCAGGGTGCCCGCGAAGCAGGAGCCCGGCTCCACCAGGGCGAACAGGCTGCGCGAGGAAACATCCAGGCGGGCCAGCGTACGGCGCAGGTGGCCAATGGTTTCGTTGACGAACCAGTGGTTCTTGTGGGCCAGCATGGTGGCGTCGGCGGCCAGCACGGCGGCGGCGTCACCTTCGGTCTTGAGCTGCCAGGTGCCGATGTCCAACTCGTTGGTGCGCATGTGCAGGATGGCGTCGTCCAGTTCACGCACCATCAGCAGCGGCCACCACTGGGCGCCAGCGGCTTCAATGCCAGCGATGTCTGTCGGCTGAGCAGAGGTGGGGGCCTTGACGGTGAAGGTAGCAATGCGCTTGGTGCGGTCGATTTCCACCTTCACGTGGCTGTAAGTAATGCTGTCGCCGTCGAAGCTGCGCTGCAGCGGGGTCAGCTCCACGCCACGGGCACCGGCGCCGGGGCGGCTGCTATCTACGGCCAGCGCCTGGGCGCGGTCACGCACGGCCTGCTGGAACTGCGCGGGCTTGGCCACGGCGTCCACCAGACGCCAATCAACAGCCTTTTGGCCACGCACGCCTTCCACGCTGGTGCAGAAGATGTCTGCCAGGTCATGGCGAACGTGGCGCTTGTCGGTCACGCGGGTCAGGCCGCCGGTACCGGGCAGCACGCCCAGCAGGGGCACTTCAGGCAGGCTCACGGCGCTGGAACGGTCATCCACCAGGATGATTTCGTCGCAGGCCAGGGCCAGTTCGTAGCCACCACCGGCACAGGCGCCGTTGAGTGCCGCCACGAACTTCAGGCCGGAATGCTGGGAAGAGTCTTCAATGCCGTTGCGGGTTTCGTTGGTGAATTTGCAGAAGTTCACCTTCCAGCCGTGGCTGGACAAGCCCAGCATGAAGATGTTGGCGCCGGAACAGAACACGCGGTCGCGCAGGCTGGTGACCACCACGGACTTGACCTCGGGGTGCTCGAAGCGGATGCGCTGCAGCGCGTCGTGCAGCTCGATGTCCACGCCCAGGTCGTAGCTGTTGAGCTTGAGCTTGTAGCCGGGGCGCAGGCCGCCGTCTTCATTGATGTTGAGCGACAAGGTCGCGATCTCGCCGTCGAAAGACAGCTGGATGTGCTGGTACTTGGACGGGTGCGTCTGGTAGTCAACGCGCGGGTTCTGGCTCATGTCAGGCTCCTCTGTCAGGCGGTTCGGGGTTCAGTTAATGCACTATAGTGCAGCAGTGAACGGATCATAGCTCAGGCATTATCCTGCAGTCAAATGCATTTTAGTGCATTTGACTCGGTGTTTACCCTGATTCAAACCGGCTGCTTGAGCAGGGTGCGTACTTTTTGCCGCAGCAACTGGAAGCTTTCTTCCACCGGCTGGGCACTGGTGTCGATGGACAGGTCCGCCTTCGAATAGAAAGCGGAACGCCCTTCCAGAATCCGCTTGAGGTCTTCCATCGCCTCGCGGCTGGCCGCCATGGGGCGCATGTCCCCCTGCGCCGCCACACGCGACATGTGGTCTGCCGCATCCGCCTTCAGCCACACCGTGGTGCAGTGCTGCAGCAGCAGGTTGAAGTTGGCCGAGTCCGACACCAGGCCGCCGGGCGTGGCAATCACCACCTCGGGGTAGATCTGGATGGCTTCTTCCAAGGCGCGGCGCTCGTAGCGGCGGTAGGCGTTGGCGCCATAGAGGTTGTGGATTTCGCTGATGCTGCAACCCGCGAACTGCTCGATCTCGCGGCTCAACTCGATGAAGGGGTAGCCCAGGTCATCTGCCAGACGCTGGCCCAGGGTGGACTTGCCCGCCCCGCGAAGGCCGATGAGTGCAATGCGGGCCCCTTTGCCTTGCACATCCACCCCACTGCTGCCGAACAACTCCACCAGCTGCACGCGCGCGCGCCTCAGGTCGGCCTCGTCACGCCCCTGCAGCAGTTCGCGGATCAGTAACCATTCAGGCGAGGACGTGGTGACGTCGCCCAGCAATTCGGCCAGCGAACATTGCAGCGCCCGCGACACCTGCAGCAATACCAATATGGAAGCGTTGCCCGAGCCGTACTCCAGGTTCGCCAAATGGCGCTCAGACACATCGGCCGCCAGCGCCACGGCCTTGCGCGTCATGCCCTTGCGCGAGCGCAGGGTGCGCACACGCTCACCCAGCGCCACCAGAAAAGTGTTGCGCTGCCCGTCTCCCTCGGCCGCATCCGCCGCACCAAGGCTGGCATTCACCGGCTCCACGGCCGTCTCCAGGATGTTCATTCTTGAGTTTCTCTAAATGACCCGAGGCCAGACCCTCGGGGAAATCCCTGATATCACAGGGCACCACACGCATGCACTTTAGTGCATACTCCATGGCACGCACGATAGTGCATTTATACCGCCATTGGCAACCCCTGACCAGTCCGGACAGCCCTTATTCATCGATGACCATGAGCACTCCACTGCTACCCAACCACCTTGGCGGCCGCTGGCAAACCGGCGGCGGCGCTGGCACACCGCTTTTCGACCCCGTGCTCGGCACCGAACTGGCACGCGTTTCCAGCCAGGGGCTCGACCTGAAGGAAGGCTTCCGCTTCGCGCGTGAGCAAGGCGGCAAGGCGCTGCGCGCCCTCACCTACAAGGAGCGTGCCGCCCTGCTGCAGGCCGTGGCGCAGGTGCTGCAAAAGAACCGCGACGCCTATTACGAGATCGCCACCGCCAACTCGGGCACCACCGTCAAGGATTCGGCAGTGGACATCGACGGCGCCATCCACACCATTGGCGTGTACACCAAGCAAGGTGAAGCGCTGGGCGACGCCCGCGTGCTGCTGGATGGCGAGCGTATCCGCATGGGCAAGGACCCGCTGTTCCAGACGCAGCACATCCTCACCCCCACGCAGGGCGTGGCGCTGTTCATCAACGCCTTCAACTTCCCGTCCTGGGGATTGTGGGAAAAAGCCGCGCCCGCGCTGCTGTCGGGCGTGCCGGTCATCGTCAAGCCCGCCACCGCCACGGCCTGGCTCACCCAGCGCATGGTGCAAGACGTGGTGGACGCAGGCATCCTGCCCGCAGGCGCGCTGTCGGTGGTGTGCGGGTCGTCCGCAGGCCTGATGGACGCGCTGGAACCGTTTGACGTGGTGTCCTTCACCGGCTCGGCCGAGACAGCGCGCATCATCCGCTCCCACCCCGCCGTGGCGGAGCGTTCGGTGCGCTGCAATATTGAAGCTGACAGCCTGAACACCGCACTGCTGGACCCGCAAGCCGCAGCTGACAGCGAGGCCTTCCAACTGCTGGTGAACGAGGTAGCCCGCGAGATGACCGTGAAAGCCGGCCAGAAGTGCACAGCCATACGCCGCGTGATGGTGCCGCGCGCACTGTACGACGCAGCGGCGCAGGCCATTGGCGCCAAGCTGGCCAAGGTGACCGTGGGCAACCCGCGCAACGAAGCGGTGCGCATGGGCGCACTGGTGAGCCGCGAGCAGCACGCCAGCGTGCTGGAAGGCATTGCCCGGCTGCGTGCCGAGGCCGAGGTGCTGCACGACGGCGCCAGCCACGCCCTGGTGGATGCCGACCCCGCCGTGGCCGCCTGCGTGGGCCCCACCCTGCTGGGCACGCGCACGCCTGCCAGCGCAAAGGTGCTGCACGAGGTGGAGGTTTTCGGCCCCGTGGCCACCCTCATGGCCTACGACAGCATTGAAGAGGCGTATGAACTCATCCGCCGTGGCGAAGGCTCGCTCGTCGTTTCGGTCTACAGCGCAGACCCGGCCTTCATCGCCCAGGCGGCGGCAGAGCTGGGCTCCAGCCATGGCCGGGTGCACGCCATCAGCCCCGACGTGGCCAGCCTGCACACCGGCCACGGAAACGTGATGCCGCAGTCGCTACATGGCGGCCCAGGCCGCGCCGGTGGCGGCGAGGAACTGGGCGGCCTGCGCGCGCTGAACTTCTACCACCGCCGCAGCGCCGTGCAGGCCAGCAGCGCCGCGCTGGACCAACTTGCCAGCCAGGCCGCCTTGCTGAAATACTGAGCACACCGCGCCGGACACCCCCAGAGGAGACACCATGAAAAACACACTGCCTTCCGCGCCCCCCGCCGAATTCAACTTCGCGCAACACCTGATTCGCACCAATGCCGATCGCGCAGATCGCCTTGCTCTCATCGACGACCAGGGCACGCTTACCTACGGCCAACTGGCCGACCAGGTGCGGCGCACAGCGTCTGCCTTGCAGACCCTGGGGATACGGCGCGAAGAGCGCGTGCTGCTGCTGATGCACGACTGCAACGACTGGGTGGTGAGCTTCCTGGGTGCCCTTTACGCCGGGGTGGTGCCAGTGGCACTCAACACCCTGCTGACGGCGCAGGACTACGCCTACATGCTGCAGAACAGCCGGGCGCAGGCAGCATTGGTGTCCGAAGCCCTGCTGCCCACACTGCATGAAGCATTGGCCATGGGCAGCCACGAGGTCAAGAACATCTTGGTCTCCCGCCCCGCCACGGCAACAGCCCAGGCAGGCAATGGTGACGGCCCTGCCCTGCACGATCTGCGCGCACTGCTCAGCGCACAGGGCCCTGCCGCCCAGCCCGCCGCCACCCAGGCTGACGAGACTGCCTTCTGGCTGTACTCCTCTGGTTCCACCGGCCGCCCCAAGGGCACGGTACACACCCAGGGCAACCTGTACTGGACGGCCGAGCTGTATGGCAAGCCCGTGCTGAGCCTGACCGAGAACGACACCGTCTTCTCCGCCGCCAAACTCTTCTTCGCCTATGGGCTGGGCAATGCCCTCACCTTCCCGCTGAGCGTGGGCGCCAGCGTGGTGCTGATGGCTGAACGGCCCACGCCGCAAGCCGTGTTCCAGCGCCTGACGGGCAAAACGCCCCAGCTGGCTGGCCGCCGCCCCACCGTGTTCTACGGCGCCCCCACGGGCTATGGCGGCATGCTGGCCCACCCGGAACTGCCCGCTCGCGCCGACGTGGCGCTGCGCCTGTGCTCGTCCGCCGGTGAGGCGCTGCCACGCGACATCGGTGAGCGTTGGACTGCCCGCTTCGGCTGCGAGATCATCGACGGCATCGGCTCCACCGAGATGCTGCACATCTTCCTGTCCAACCGCCCGGGCGACGTGCGTTACGGCACCTCCGGCAAGCCCGTGGAGGGTTACGAGGTGGAAATCCGGGGCGAAGACGGCCTGCCGGTACCCCCGAATGCCGACGGCTCCATCGACATTGGCGACCTGTTCATCAAAGGCCCGAGTGCTGCGCTGATGTACTGGCACAACCGCGAAAAGTCGCGCGATACCTTCCAGGGCGCCTGGACCAAGAGCGGCGACAAGTACACCCGTGACGCCGAGGGCTACTACACCTACGCGGGCCGCAACGACGACATGCTCAAGGTGAGCGGCATCTACGTGTCGCCCTTCGAGGTGGAGGCCACCCTGGTGCAGCACCCTGCTGTGCTGGAGGCTGCCGTCATCGGCAAGACGGACAGCGACGGCCTGGTCAAGACCAAGGCCTTCATCGTGCTCAAAGCTGGCCAGGCCTTGACCGAGGAAGAAGTGAAAGCCTTCGTGAAAGAGCGGCTGGCGCCCTACAAGTACCCGCGCTTCATCGAGTTCGTGAGCGAACTGCCCAAGACTGCCACGGGCAAGATCCAGCGCTTCCGCTTGCGCGACCTGGAAGCCCAGCGGTGAGTGGGGAAACCTCAGTCCGCCTGCGGCAGCGCGGACTGGGGCAGGCCGAACACCCTGTCGAACGTCCAGGTGAACGCCACGGTGTAGACGAGGAAGAACAACAGAATGCCCAGGTCGGCCACGAACGCGGCCCACCACGATATACCCAGCCACCAGGCCATCACCGGCACCAGGATGAGGGCCAAGCCGCCCTCGAACCCCATGCCGTGCACCGCCCGGCGCTGCCACGAACGCCCCTTCACGGACTGGCGGCGCTCCCACTGCTCGAACAACCCGTTGAACACATAGTTCCACGCCAGCGCGATGCCAGACATGGTGAGTGACAAGGCCATGGCCGACCAGCCCGGCTCGCCAAACACCAAGGCCAGCACCGGAGCCACAAAGGCCACGGCAAAGGTTTCGTAGAGCACCGCCTGCAAAACGCGGCGGGTGCGTGGGGTCAAAGCCATCTGCGCCGTTCCGCGAAAATCAGGTGTCCTTGCTGATCTTGATCGACGGGAACTTGGAGGTGAAATCCTTGGCCTTGGCCGCCACGGTGATGGCCACCTGGCGCGCCACGGCCTTGTAGATGCCCGCAATCTCGCCGTCCGGATCAGCCACCACGGTCGGGCGGCCGTTGTCGGCCTGCTCGCGGATCTGCAGGTTCAGGGGCAGCGCCCCCAGGTAGGCCATGTCGAATTCGGCTGCCATGCGCTTGCCACCCTCGGCGCCGAAGATGTGTTCCACGTGGCCGCAATTGCTGCACACGTGCACGGCCATGTTCTCCACGATGCCCAGGATGGGCACGCCCACCTTCTCGAACATCTTGATGCCCTTGCGCGCGTCCAGCAGGGCAATGTCCTGCGGCGTGGTCACGATCACCGCACCCGTCATGGGCACGCGCTGGCTCAAGGTGAGCTGGATGTCACCGGTGCCGGGCGGCATGTCCACGATCAGGTAGTCCAGGTCCTTCCAGTTGGTCTGGCGCAGCAGTTGCTCCAGCGCCTGCGTGGCCATGGGGCCGCGCCAGATCATGGCTTCGTC
>CBKZAG010000127.1:0-9795 GCA_966692625.1 uncultured Comamonadaceae bacterium | reverse complement strand
GCCGTCGTGCGCGATGCCAATGTGCGCCGCTGGGTGGCACAGTTGCGCGCCAGCGGGCGCGAACCGCGCGGCATTGCGCTGGTGCTATCGAGTTGGCGGGGTTTCTACACCTGGCTGGGGCGGCAGGGGCTGATCAGCGTACACCCGGTGCAGGGCGTGCGCGCGCCCAAGGCCGGGCGGCCGCTGCCCAAGGCCCTTGGCGTGGAAGACGCCCTGCGGCTGGCTGACCACGAGCCTGAGCAAGACGACCCGGTGCTGGCCGCGCGTGACCGCTGCGCGACCGAACTGCTCTATGGCAGCGGTTTGCGCCTGGGCGAATTGCTGGGTCTGGACGTTGCGGCCAGCCCGCAAGCCCGTGGGTGGATAGACGCCGAAGCGGGCGAGGCGCACGTGCTTGGCAAGGGCGGCAAGTGGCGCACGGTTCCTGTGGGCCAGCCCGCGTTGAAGGCTTTGGCCGATTGGCTGACGCAGCGGCCCTTGTGGGCCAAGGATGAGCGCGCATTGTTCGTGGGGCAGCGCGGGGCCCGCCTCACGCCACAGGCCTTGCGCCAGCGCCTGCGGCAGCGTGCCCTGCAGGCGGGTTTGATGGCGCCAGTGCATCCGCACATGCTGCGGCACAGCTTTGCCAGCCACCTTCTGCAGTCCAGCGGCGACCTGCGCGCCGTGCAGGAGCTGCTTGGGCACGCCAACATCGGCACCACCCAGGTGTACACGCGGCTGGACTTCCAGCACTTGGCCAAGGTGTACGAGGCGGCGCACCCCAGGGCGGGCCAGCGCGATTCTTCAGAAACTCATTCCACAGAAGACCCCCAGACAGCGGGGGACAGGGTTAGCCCTCTAACATCCAAGAAGTGATTATTCACAATATTGGAGAATTCTGATTTCTCCCATGCCGGGTGCCTTTTACGCAGGAGACGCGCGATGTTGAAATGGATAGCGGCCTTCAAGGCCATGTTGCTGGGGCTGGTGCTCAGCGTGTCTGCATATGCGGCCGACAGCGTCAAGGTGGTCTACCACATGAGCGAGGGCATTCCCCAGGCTTCGCGCGCCATCCAGAACATCCGCAACCACCTGGCGGCAGACCCCACAGCCAAGATCGTTGTGGTCACTCACGGCCTGGGCATCGACTTTCTGCTGGAAGGCGCAACCAACCAGATGGAGCAACCCTTTGCTGGCGCCGTGAGCGATCTGGCATCGAAAGGCGTGGAGTTCCGCGTCTGCAACAACACCCTGGTCTCGCGCAAGATTTCCCCTGACAAGCTGCTGATGGAAACCAAGATCGTGCCCTCTGGCGTGGCCGAGGTGGCGCGCCTGCAGGCCAAGGAAGGGTTTGTCTACCTGCGCCCTTGACCGTTGGGGCCACAATAGCGCCCCATGAAAACCATACGACTCAAGCCGGGCAAGGAAAAGTCCCTGCTGCGCCGCCACCCCTGGGTGTTTGACGGCGCCATTGCCAAGGGCGGCGGCGACGCTGGCGAAACCGTGCGCGTTGAAAGCGACGATGGCACCTTTCTGGCCTGGGGGGCGTTTTCACCGCAGTCGCGCATCCGCGTGCGGGTGTGGAGTTTCGATCAGGCACAGCGCATCGACGCGCCTTTCCTGGTATCTCTGGTGAAGCGAGCCGTGGAACTGCGCGCCAACTGGAACCTGCCCAGCGACGGGGTGCGGCTGGTGCATGGCGAATCCGACGGCTTGCCCGGCCTGGTGGTGGACCGCTACGGCGACACCCTGGTGGCGCAGTTCACCAGCTGCGGCACAGAGCGCTGGAAGGTCGTGCTGGCCGACGCTCTGCTCGAGGCCACCGGCCTGCAACGCCTGTACGAACGGTCCGACACCAGCGCCCGTGCGCTGGAGGGCCTGCCCGAGGTCACCGGCTGGTTGCGCGGTGGCGGTGAAACGGCACTCACCATCCAGGAACACGGCTGGCGCCTGGGGCTGGACGTGGCCCAGGGCCACAAGACCGGCTACTACCTGGACCAACGCGACAGCCGCCGCGACTGCGCCGACTGGGTGCGCCGCCTCGGTCTGCGCGAGGTGCTCAATTGCTTCAGCTACACCGGCGGCTTCACCGTGGCCGCGCTCGCGGGTGGCGCGCAGCACGTCACGTCCATCGACTCGTCCGGCCCGGCGCTGGAGCGGGCGCGTGACAATGTCACCCTCAACGGCTTTGACCTGGCACGCACCACCTGGCTGGATGCCGACGTGAACGCCAGTCTGCGTGCCTTCCTGGCCGAAGGCCGCCAGTTCGATGCCATCGTGCTCGACCCGCCCAAGCTGGCGCCCACGGTGGCGCACGCCGAACGCGCGGCGCGCGCCTACAAGGACATCAACCGTCTGGGCCTCAAGCTGCTGCGCCCGGGCGGGGTGCTGTTCACCTACTCCTGTTCCGGCGGCATTGGCGTGGAGCTGTTCCAGAAGATCGTGGCCGGGGCCGCGCTGGACGCGGGCGTGGACGCCGCCATCGTGCAGCGCCAGGGCGGCTCGGCCGACCACCCCGTGGCGCTGAACTTCCCGGAAGGTGAATACCTCAAGGGGCTGGTGGTTGTAAAGCGCAGCTGATCCCGAGTCTTGACAGCCGCACTACACTGATTGCAAGGGCCCCGCAGCGGGCCGGTTCCTCATCTTTTCTGATCCATCATGGCACTCATTCCCGCCACCATCCTCACCGGCTTCCTGGGCGCAGGCAAGACCACCCTGCTCAAGCGCGTGCTGTCCGAAGCGCACGGCCAGAAGATCGCCGTCATCGAAAACGAATTCGGCGAAGAGAACATCGACAACGACATCCTGGTCGCCGACACCGAGGAGCAGATCATCCAGATGAGCAACGGCTGCGTCTGCTGCACCATCCGCGAGGACCTGCGCAGCACGCTGCAACTGCTGGCGGCCAAGAAGCGCAAGGGCCAGCTCGACTTCGAGCGCGTGGTGATCGAGACCACCGGCCTGGCCGACCCCGGCCCTGTGGCGCAGACCTTCTTCATGGACGACGAGGTGGCCGAGAGCTACCTGCTGGACTCCATCGTGACGCTGGTGGACGCCAAGCACGCCCAGCAGCAGCTGGATGACCGCCAGGAGGCGCGCCGCCAAGTGGGCTTTGCCGACCAGATTTTCATCAGCAAGGCCGACCTGGTGGACGACGAATCGCTGGACGATCTGATCCACCGGATCAAGCACATGAACCCGCGTGCGCCCATCGAGAAGGCGCACTTCGGTGAGGTGTCCATCAGCAAGGTGCTGGACCTGCGCGGCTTCAACCTCAACGCCAAGCTCGACATCGACCCCGACTTCCTCAAGGTGGACGATGACCATGATCACAGCCACTGCGACCACGACCATGGCCACTGCGAGCATGAAGGCCATGACCACGGTCACGAGCACCACCACCACGCGCATGGCGAGCATTGCGACCACCCCTCGCACAAGCATGGGCACCACCACCACCATGACGATGACGTGAAGAGCTTCGTGTACCGTGCAGAGCGCCCGTTCGACCCGGTGAAGCTGGAAGACTTTCTCGGTGCCATCGTGCAGGTGTACGGCCCCAAGCTGCTGCGCTACAAAGGTGTGTTGAGCATGAAGGGCACCGACCGCAAGGTGATTTTTCAGGGCGTGCACCAGCTCATGGGCAGCGACCTGGGGCCTCTGTGGGGGCCCGACGAACAGCGCCTGAGCAAGATGGTGTTCATCGGCATCGATCTGCCCAAGGACATTCTTATTCAGGGGCTGGAACAGTCCCTGGCTTGACCGTTTGATGTTGTAAGCGCCAAATCCGGCACAAATGGGTACAATCGGCGCCGCCGAAAGCCCGGCCGGTACATAAGCGGGTATAACTACAACAGGCGAAACGCTGAGCCGCCAGATCTGGGGCGGCCCGCCACGAGGCCAGCGTTCCTCACCCGCCCAGAGCGGTCACTTTTTCACCCAAGATCGAGCGAGCCATGACGACCACTGTCCAATCTCCAGCCCGCAAGGACCCCAAGCTGGCCAACAACTGGAAGAGCAAACCGCTGGAGGCCCTGACCGACGAGGACTTGCTGGCCATGCCCGACAGCGAGTACATGAACGATGTGCAGCTGGCCTACTTCCGCCGCAAGCTCGTGCAGCTCAAGCAGGACATCCTGGTGAACGCTGGCGAGACCACCGAGCACCTGCGCGAAGACACCGTGGTGGTGCCCGATCCTGCCGACCGTGCCACCATCGAGGAAGAGCACGCCCTGGAGCTGCGCACCCGCGACCGCGAGCGCAAGTTGCTCAAGAAGATCGAGCAGGCCATCGCCCGCATCGATGGAGGCGACTACGGCTATTGCGACGAAACCGGTGAGCCCATCGGTGTTGGCCGCCTGCTGGCCCGCCCGACGGCCAGTCTGTCCATCGAAGCCCAGCAGCGTCGCGAACTCAAGCAGAAGCTTTTCGGGGATTGATGCCCTGTCACCGCCACGGCAACAAAACACACCCATGCGTGAGCGGATGAAACGGCCATGAGCAAGGGAGATTCCGGCGGCGGCTTCCTGTCCAAGGTGGCCCAGTTCGTCAAGCATCCGGCAGCAAACTGGTCGGAGCTGGACGACCGCTTGCCGGGCGCCGGTACCCAGCAGGACCGGCGCGCTCTGAAGGCGGCCATAGAGCGCAAGCGGCGGAATGACCAGATCCGCAAGCGCGAGTTTGAATTTCTGCGCGAAGCTCTCGCGCGCAAGCGGGCACAACAGGCGCAGCTGTCAGAAGGGGGCTCGCAGGATATTCTTTCCAGCACCCCGCCCACCGACCCAGACAAGGCTCGCACCATTGAAAAAATCGCCCGCATCGAGGCGCAGATGGCGCAGCACTGGCTCAACCGCCAGCCTGGCGATGCTGCAACGGGCGAATCCGGGGTGCGCATTGGCAGCGGCACCACGATCCCGGCCCGGCTTGAGGGCGGTGTCACCGTGCCAGCCCACCTGCAGGCAGCCGCCAAGCCTGTGCGGCCTGTGGCTCCATCCCTTCCCATCGACATGCTGGCTGAGGAACCAGCGGCTTCTGGAGGCGGTGTCCCCACCCCCAGCCATCAGATTCCGCAGCCGATAGAAGACGCCTCGGTGCGCTTCGCGAATGGCGACGACGCCGAGGCCGAAAAGACCCTCCGAGCCTTCATGGCGCAGGAGGTGGACAGCCCGGCTGCCCGGGCCGCCTGGCTGGCCTTGTTGGACATCTTCCATGGGCAGGGCAGTCTGGAGCGCTTTGAGGAGTCGGCTGCCGAGTACGCGGAGGCCTTCGGTGTGGCCGTGCCGCGCTGGCCGGCTTCCATGCAGGCCGACGTCGCTGCCGCTGGTTTGGTAGAGTCCGCCACAGACGCGGCCATGGCAGGGGCCTCGGTCTGGGTCTGCCCGCCGTTCCTGGATGCCGAGGCTGTCCAGTCGCTCAAGGCCGTCGTTTCCACGCCAGGCACGGTCAAGTGGCTGGACTGGACGGAACTGGTGTCGGCCGACGTAGTGGCTGCAGAAGCTCTGCTGGCATTGGTGAAGGATTGGTCGGGCAAGCCTGTGCTTTTCCGCTTCCTGGGCAGCAGTGTGTTGCGCCGCCGCCTCAAGGCCAGCACCCCTTCGGGCCGCCGTGAGAACGAACCTGTGTGGTGGCATCTTCGCTTGGCTTTGTTGCGCTTGATGCACCGTACCGAGGAGTTCGATCTGGCTGCGCTGGATTTCTGCGTCACCTATGGTGTGCTGCCCCCTGCGTGGGAGTTGCCCGTCTGCCGTTTTGAACTGGCAGACAGCCTGCCCGCCGATGTGCAGCAAACCTCACCGGAACCGGACGCACCAGCGTTGCAGGAGCCCATCCGGCCGCTGGTGACGCAGCTCGGCGGTCTGGACGTGCTGGAGTGGCCCGCCATGGCCGGCGACACCCAGTTCTTCGGTAGCACACAGTTGGGCGCCCAGGCCGCCGCCATGGCCCAGTCTGCGACACCACCCAAGCCGGTGCTGGCGGGTGTGCTGCAGGGCGAAATAGGCCCAGCGCTGTCCTGCTTGCAGGCGGCATTGGACGCGCACCCTGCAGGGCAAGTGTTCTCTATCGACTGTCTGCTTCTGCGGCGGGTGGACTTTGTTGCCGCGGGCAGCCTGCTGCAATGGCTGCTGGCCGTCATGTCGCGCGGTGTGCGGGTGGAGTTGGCCCAGGTGGGCCGCTTGATCGCAGCCTTCTTCCATGTTGTGGGTATTGACGAGGCCGTGACCGTGCGCCTGCGACAATACTGAGCATGGAACACAAGGATTCTTCGCTTTTTTACGGCACCACCATCGTCTGCGTGCGTCGCGAAACGCCCGAGGGCGTGCAGGTGGCGATCGGCGGTGACGGCCAGGTGACGCTGGGCAACATCGTCGTCAAGGGCACGGCACGCAAGGTGCGCAGGTTGCACCATGGTCAGGTGCTGGCGGGTTTTGCCGGTGCCACGGCTGACGCCTTCACCCTGTTTGAGCGTTTTGAGGCCAAACTGGAAAAACACCAGGGCCACCTCACGCGCGCGGCCATTGAGCTGACCAAGGACTGGCGCACCGACCGCGTGCTGCGTCGCCTGGAGGCCATGCTGGCCGTGGCCGACAAGACGGCCAGCCTCATCATCACCGGCAACGGCGACGTGCTGGAGCCCGAATACGGCATCGTGGCCATCGGCTCTGGCGGCGCCTACGCGCAGTCGGCTGCCAAGGCGCTGCTGGACCACACCGCGCTCAGCGCCGAGCAGATCGTGCGCGAGTCGCTCAAGGTGGCCGGTGAACTTTGCATCTACACCAACATGAACCACACGGTCGAGGTGCTGGCATGAGCGCCGCGCCGGGCCGCCCCAAGCAAGCTCGTTCCCGCTTGGCGGGACAGGCCGCAGGCCGAAGGGTGCACCAATGAGCAGCATGACCCCCCAGGAAATTGTTTCCGAACTGGATTCACACATCATCGGCCAAAAGGCTGCCAAGCGTGCCGTGGCCATCGCACTGCGCAACCGCTGGCGCCGCCAGCAGGTGGACGCCAAGCTGCGTCCCGAGATCACGCCCAAGAATATCCTGATGATCGGCCCCACCGGCGTGGGCAAGACCGAGATCGCTCGCCGCCTGGCCCGGCTGGCCAACGCGCCCTTCATCAAGGTGGAGGCCACCAAGTTCACCGAAGTGGGCTACGTGGGCAAGGACGTGGACAGCATCGTCCGCGACCTGGTGGACATGGCCGTGAAGCAGACGCGCGAGGCCGAGGTGGCGAAGCTGCGCACCCGCGCCGAGGACGCGGCCGAGGAGCGCATCCTGGATGCATTGCTGCCCCCACCGCGTTTGGGTGACCATGAGCCTGCGCCTGACAGCACGGCCCGACAGGTGTTTCGCAAGAAGCTGCGCGAGGGCCAGCTGGACGACAAGGAAATCGAGCTGGAACTTTCAGCGGCCCAGCCCATGATGGAGGTGATGACGCCTGCTGGCATGGAAGAGATGGCCGAGCAGTTGCGTGGCATGTTCAGCCAGTTCAACGCGGGCAAACGCAAGACGCGCAAGCTCAAGATCGCCGAGGCTCGCAAGCTGCTGATCGACGAGGAAGCGGGCAAGCTCATCAACGAGGAAGAGATCAAGCTCCAGGCGGTGACCAACGCCGAGCAGAACGGCATCGTCTTCATCGACGAAATTGACAAGGTCACCAGCCGCAGCGAAGGCGCCAGCACGGGCGAGGTCTCGCGCCAGGGTGTGCAGCGCGACCTGCTGCCGCTGGTGGAGGGCACCACCGTGTCCACCAAGTACGGCCCGATCAAGACGGACCACATCCTCTTCATTGCCAGCGGTGCCTTCCACCTGAGCAAGCCCAGCGACTTGATCCCCGAGTTGCAGGGGCGCTTTCCCATCCGGGTGGAGCTGCAGTCGCTCTCAGTGGCGGACTTCGAAGCCATTTTGACGCAGACCCACGCCAGCCTGGTGCGCCAGTACCAGGCGCTGCTGGCTACCGAGGGTGTGACCATCGAGTTCACGCCCGAGGGCATCACCCGCCTGGCGCAGATAGCCCACGACGTGAACGAGCGCACCGAAAACATTGGCGCACGCCGCCTGGCCACCGTGATGGAACATCTGCTGGACGAAGTGAGCTTTGACGCCGCGCGGCTGGAAGGCCAGACCGTGACGGTGGATGCTGTCTACGTGGATGCCCGCCTGGGCGAACTCAGCCGCAACGAGGACCTGTCGCGCTACATCCTATGAACATGCTGTATGCCACCGCAGCCGCCCTGGGGGCGGCATTGGTCTTTTTTGTCTGGATCGGCTTGCGCGCCCGCACGGCGGGTGGCGACCTGGACGAATACCTGACCGCACGCAACTCCCAGAGCGCATCAACCTTGGGGCTGTCGTTCCTGGCATCAGGGCTGGGTGCGTGGATACTGTTCGTGCCACCCGAGGTAGGGGCCTTCGTCGGGCCGCTGGGCGTGGCGGGCTACGCGCTGGGGGCGGCGTTTCCGTTCATTGTGCTGGCTTGGTGCGGCCCGGCCATCCGGCGACTGTTGCCCCAGGGGCGCAGCATCACCGAGTACGCGCAGGCGCGCTTTGGCGCGGGGCTGCGCCACTGGGTGGCGGCCATCTCGGTGCTTTACATGCTGTGCTTCCTCACGGCGGAGTTGACGGCGATCGGTGCCATCACGTCCTTGCTGTCGCCCTTGCCGGGCAGCGTGGCGGTGGTGGGCGTGGCCGTGGCTACATTGATCTACACCGCGTGGGGCGGCTTGCGTGCCAGCCTGGTGACGGACCGTTGGCAAGCCTGGCTGCTGCTGGCCTTGCTGGTGCTGGTGTTGGGTGTGGCCTGGCAGAGTTTGCCTGCCGACCCCAAGCCGCTGGTGTGGCCGTCCATTCCCGTGGGTGACGCCCTGCAGGTGGCGCTGACGCTGGTCATCGCCGTCACGGCGGCCAACCTGTTCCATCAAGGCTACTGGCAGCGGGTGTGGGCCGCGCGCGACGACCGCGAGTTGGTGCGTGGCGGCTGGCTGGGTGGCATCACTTCGGTGGTGGTGGTGGCCGTGGTGGGCATGGTCGGTGCCTGGATGGCGGGCACGGGGCGGGAGCTGGGCACGCCGCCCACGCCGTTCTTTGCCATGCTGGCGGAGTCGCCTTCGTGGTTAGCCATTCCGGCTTTGCTCTTGGCGGTGGCGCTGGTGGCCTCTTCGGTGGATACGTTGCAAAACGGGGTGGCGTCGCTGCTGGTGACGGCGCGTCAGGGCACGACCCTGGCTGCTGCGCGCTGGATCACGGTGCTGTTGATGGTGCCTGTGGTGGTGCTGGCCCTGCAGGGCATTTCGGTGTTGCGCCTGTTCCTGGTGGCCGACTTGCTGTGTGCCACAGCGGTGGTGCCGGTGTTGCTGGGGTTGTGGCGCCGCATGACGCCTTTGGCAGCCATTGGCGGTGCGGTCGCTGGGCTGGTGGGGGCTGTGCTGCCGGGTTGGGTGTCGCACGCCAGTCTGGCCCAGGGGTTGCTGCAGGCCAGCTTTCCCACTGGGGTGCCTACGCTGGCACCGTTTCTGGGGGCGTTGGTGGCGTCCAGTTTGGTGAGCCTGTTGCTGGTGTTGTGGGGGCGTGCCAGGGCGTGATCTGAGGTGAGCGAAGGCCATACCTTGCGGGCTGCGGCAGGCCTGGCCCTGCGGGGGCTCATACTGTGACGGTCGGCGCCTTTGGCGCCGACTCCGCTGCGACCGCCTGTCTGGGGCCGGTGCGGCGGAACTCGCTGCGCGCTTGCAGCGCTCCGCTCAAACAGCCGCCGCAAGTCAGTTAACGAAGCGCGCTAACGCGCGCCCAGCCCCAGACAGGCGGCCACAGCCGCCACAGA
>CBKZAG010000126.1:0-9838 GCA_966692625.1 uncultured Comamonadaceae bacterium | reverse complement strand
TCGGTCATCGTGCCCACGGTGGAGCGCGACGAGCGCACGGGGTTGGTCTGGTCGATGGCGATGGCCGGGGGCACGCCTTCCACCTTGTCCACGGCGGGCTTGTCCATGCGGTCGAGGAACTGGCGCGCGTAGGCGCTGAAGGTCTCGACGTAGCGACGCTGCCCTTCGGCAAACAAGGTGTCGAACACCAGGCTGGACTTGCCCGAGCCGCTGGGGCCGGTGACCACCGTCAGCTCGCCGGTGCGGATGTCCAGATCGACGTGCTTGAGGTTGTGCTGGCGCGCGCCACGGATGCGGATGAGGCCCGTGCCGTCGTGGGCGGGGGCTTCAGGAGCAGAAACGGGGAAGCTGGTGGCGTTGTTGGGCTCTGACATGGACTGCCTTGGCGGTGAAGGCAAACATTCTAGGCAGGCAATGATGACCCTTGCCTGCGCTGTGTCAGCCCGGCGGCGTGCGCCCGGCCACACCCAGGCGGCGCGCCAGCCGCACAAGGTTGGCGCGGTCCACCTGCAGTTCGCGCGCGGCGGCGGCCCAGTTGTGGCCATGGCGCCGCAGGCAGTCGTCCACCAGCTGGCGTTCAAAGGCGTCCACCCGGGAGCGCAGACCCGCCGGGTCAGGCGTGTCGCCCTCACCCGGCGCAGGCGAGGCTGGCGCCTCTTGCCCGGCTGGCACCACGCCTTGGGGCTGCGGCGGCATGGCAGCGGGCAGGTCCAGATCTGCTGCAGTAAGGGTGAGGATGCGCGGCCTGGGCTGCTGGCGCCCCACGGCGCGCAGCACGCTGCGACCGATGAGGTGTTCCAGCTCGCGCACATTGCCCGGCCAGTCGTAGGCCGACAGGGCGGCCTGCGCCGATTCATCCAGCCGCACGCTGCCCAGGCCCAGGCGGGAACGGTTCTCTTCCAGGAAGAAACCGCTGAGCAGCAGCACGTCACGCCCGCGCTCGCGCAGCGGCGGCACGCGCAGGGGGTAAACGCTTAGGCGGTGGTAGATGTCGGCGCGCAGCCGCCCGGCACGCACCTCGGCGGCCAGATCGCGATTGGTGGCCACGATCAGGCGCACGTCCACGTGGTGTTCACGGTCAGAACCCAGGCGCTGCAATTGGCCGCTCTGCAGCACGCGCAGCAGCTTGGCCTGCACGGGCAAGGGCAGCTCGCCCACCTCGTCCAGGAACAGGGTGCCGCCGTCGGCCAGCTCGAACTTGCCCTTGCGCTCGCTCACGGCGCCGGTGAAGGCGCCGCGCACGTGGCCGAACAGTTCGCTTTCCACCAGGGTGTCGGGCAAGGCAGCACAGTTGAGGCTGACCAGCGGCCGGTTGCTGCGGCTGGAGCGGGCATGCAGGGCCTGCGCCACCAGTTCCTTGCCCACGCCGGTTTCGCCAGTGACCAGCACGGTCAGGTCACTCGCCCCCACCAGATCGATTTCCTTGAGCATCTGCCGCATGGCAGCGCTTTGCCCCAGCAGGCGCCGGTTGGGCTGCCCTGCCGCGCGCTGGTAGCGCTCCACCTGCATGTGCTCGTCTTCCACCGCCAGCGTGAGGCGGTTGATGCGCGTGGCCGCAGCCACCGTGGCAGAAGCGAGGTTGCCGAAGGCGCTCAGCACCTCCAGGTGTTCGGGCTGAAAGCTGCCTGGCGTGAGCGCGTCCAGCGTGAGCAGGCCCCAGGGCTGCGACTCCACCTGCAGTGCGCACCCCATGCAGTCGTGCACCTCCAGGGTGCCGCTGCCGCCTTCCACCAGGCCGTCGTAGGGGTCGGGCAAGGGGCTGCCAGGCTCGAAGCGCTTGGGGCCGCCGGCCGACAGCAGGGCCTGGAAGCGCGGATGCTCCGCCACGCGGAAGCGCCGCCCCAGCGTGTCGCGGCTCAGGCCGTCAATGGCCAGGGGCACCAGCCAGTCGCCTTCCAGCCTCAGCAGGCAGGCGGCATCGCACGGGAAGAGCGCGCGCAGCGCTTCCAGCAGGCGGCGGTAGCGCTCCGGCTCGGGCAGCGCGCGCGACAGGTCGGCCACCAGCGGCACCAGGGCCTTGATCCACAAGGAAGATGTCATTTCGACTTCAAACAGGTCATAAAAACCTGATTTATAAGCATGTCAGTTCGACACATTAGCACACAAGTGCTTGTCCCATAAGGAGAAGTTTTTTGGCACGGGCCTTGCCATGAAGAACGCCCCGGCCCGCCGTGGCCATGTCGATCACACTGAAGGAGAACCCGTGCTCAACGACGCTCAACGCGCCATAGTCAAAGCGACCGTACCCCTGCTGGAAACCGGCGGTGAAGCCCTGACCACCCACTTCTACCGCATCATGCTGGGCGAGTACCCCGAGGTTCGTCCTCTGTTCAACCAGGCCCACCAGGCCAGCGGCGACCAGCCACGCGCCCTGGCCAACAGCGTGCTCATGTACGCGCGCCACATCGACAAGCTGGAAAACCTGGGCAACCTGCCTGCGCAGATCATCAACAAGCACGTGTCGCTGCAGGTGCTGCCCGAGCACTACCCCATCGTGGGTGCCTGCCTGCTGCGCGCCATCCGCGAGGTGCTGGGTGCCGAAATCGCCACCGATGAGGTGCTGGCCGCCTGGGGCGCCGCCTACCAGCAACTGGCCGACATTCTGATCGGGGCCGAGGAACAGGTGTATGCCGCCAACGCTGCCGCCCCCGGCGGCTGGCGCGGTGTGCGGGTGTTCCGCGTGGCGCGCAAGGTGCCCGAGAGCAGCGAAATCACATCGTTCTACCTGCGCCCTGTGGACGGCCAGCCCGTGGTGGCCCACCAGCCCGGGCAGTACATCGGCCTGCGCATGAACATCAACGGCACGGAACAGCGCCGCAACTACTCGCTGTCTGACGCGCCCAACGGCCAGGAGCTGCGCATCAGCGTCAAGCGCGAAGCGGGCGGGCTGGTGTCCAACCACCTGCACGACCAGATTCAGGCCGGTGACACGCTGGAGGTGTTTCCGCCCGCAGGCGCGTTCACGCTGCAGGAGAGCGACAAGCCGGTGGTGCTGATCAGCGGTGGCGTGGGCATTACCCCCACGCTGGCGATGTTGAAAGAGGCGCTGGGCACGGGACGCACGGTGCACTTCATCCACTGTGCGCGCAACCGCACCGTGCACGCGTTCCGCGAGGCGATTGACGCGCTGGCCGCGTTGCACCCGCAACTGCGCCGCTTCTACTGCTACGACCAGGCCGCCCCTGGTGACGGCGCGGACGCCGTGGGCCTGCTGAACAAAGACGTTCTGGCCAACTGGCTGCCCGGCCGCGACGTGGACGCCTACTTCCTGGGGCCCAAGCCGTTCATGGCGCTGGTGAAGCGCCACCTGGCCGAACTGGGTGTGCCCGAAGCGCAGACCCGCTACGAGTTCTTCGGCCCGGCGGCGGCGCTGAACTGAACCGGGGCGTTCAGGACTTGACGATCAGCACGGGCACCTTGGCGTGCGTCAGCACCTTCTGGGCCACGCTGCCCAGGATGAGTGCCTGCACGCCCTTGCGTCCGTGCGAACCCATGACGATCAGGTCCACACCTTCGGCCTTGGCGGTTTCCAGGATGCCTTCGTAAGCAACATTGCGCTCGATGGTGTCGCCCGCGAAGGCCACGCCACGGGCTTCGCAGCACTGGCGGATATCTTCCAGCGACTTGCTGGCGGCCGCCTGCGCCTCGGCCATGTAGGCCTGCAGGCCGACGGCTGAAGCGTCCCCAATGCCGATGTAGGGGAAGGGGTCGATCACGTAGACGCCCACGACCTGCGCACCGTGGGTTTTGGCGAGGTCGGCGGCGAATTCGGCGGCCTGGTGGGCCAGTTGGGAGCCGTCGGACGGCACAAGGATCTTCTTGAACATGGTCTCACCTCCTGTATGAGCGATTGTGCGGTATGCCACAGGTCTTGTGGGAATCACAGTCTACCCCCGGACGCGCCGCCCGGGGTTGTCTCAAATCAAGAGGCGGCTGGTGCCGGTTCGACGCGCGCCGCGCAGTACTTCACCTCGGCGATCTTGCCGAAGGGGTCGAGCGCAGGGTTGGTGAGCAGGTTGGCCGAAGCCTCCACATAGGCAAAGGGGATGAAGAGCGCGTCGGCGGGCATGCCGTCATCGGCGCGCACACGCAGCCGCACCTCGCCCCGGCGCGTGCGCACGCAGGCCCAATCACCCGCGCGCAGGCCCAGCCGCTCGGCGGTGGCCGGGTGCAGGCTCACGGCGGGCGCAGGTTCCAGCGCGTCCAGCACCTCGCTGCGCCGCGTCATGGAACCGGTGTGCCAGTGCTCCAGTTGCCGCCCGGTGATGAGCACCATGGGGAACTCGGCATCTGGCTGCTCGGCGGGCGGCGTCACGCTTGCGGGCACCAGGCGGGCCTTGCCCGTGGGCGTGGGGAAGCGGTCAACGAACACGATGGGCTGGCCCGGGTCTTGCGCACTGGCCACGGGCGCGGTGACGGCACCCTGGCGCAGCAGGCGCTCCCACGACAGCCCGGCAATGGAAGGCATGAGCGAGCGCATCTCGTCATACACCTGCCCGATGCCACTGCCAGGTTCGGCACCGCTGCCGTCGGGCGCAATGCCATAGCCCCAGTCGAACCCCAGGCGCAGCGCCAGTTGCTCGGTGATCCAGGCGTCGGCGCGCGCTTCGCCGGGCGCATCCACGGCTTTGCGGCCGAGCTGCACGGTGCGGTCGGTGTTGGTGACGGAGCCGGTCTTCTCAGGCCAGGCGGTGGCGGGCAGCACCACGTCGGCCAGCGCGGCGGTTTCGGTGAGGAAGATGTCCTGCACCACCAGGTGGTCGAGCGCGGCCAGCGCGGCGCGGGCATGCTCGGCGTCGGGATCGCTCATGGCCGGGTTCTCACCCTGGATGAGCATGGCCTTGATGCGCCCGTCGTAGGCGGCATTGATGATCTCCACCATGGTGAGACCGGGTTGGTCGTCCAGCGCGCCAGCGGACAGGCCCCAGGTCTGTTCTGCCAGGCTGCGCGCGCCGGGTTCGTTGACGCGCTGGTAGTCGGGCAGCACCATGGGGATGAGGCCCGCGTCGCTCGCGCCCTGCACGTTGTTCTGGCCGCGCAGCGGGTGCAGGCCGGTGCCGGGGCGGCCGATCTGCCCGGTGACCATGGCCAGCGCGATAAGGCAGCGTGCGTTGTCGGTGCCGTGGGTGTGCTGGCTCACACCCATGCCCCACAGGATGATGCTGCCGCGTGACGTGGCGTAGGCGCGTGCCACTTCGCGCAGCGTCTCGGCGGGGATGCCGCAGATGGGCGCCATGACCTCAGGCGTGAAGGCCTGGATGTGTTCACGCAATTGCGCGTATTCCAGCGTACGCTGTTCGATGAAGGCCTGGTCGGTCAGCCCTTCGGTGACGATGACGTTGAGCAGCGCGTTGAGCAGGGCCACGTCGGTGCCTGGACGGAAGTTGAGCGTGCGCCAGGCCTGGCGCGAAAGCTCGGTGTGGCGCGGGTCGGCCAGCACCAGGCGCGCGCCTTTTTTCACGGCGTTCTTGATCCAGCTCGCGCCCACGGGGTGGTTCTGCGCGGGGTTGGCGCCGATGAGGAAGATGAGGTCGGCATGCTCCACGTCGCGCAGCGGGTTGCTGACCGCGCCGGAGCCCACACCCTCCATCAGCGCGGCCACGCTGGACGCATGGCACAGGCGGGTGCAATGGTCCACGTTATGCGTGGCAAAGGCGCTGCGGATGAGCTTCTGGAAGAGGTAGGCCTCTTCGTTGGTGCCCTTGGCCGAGCCGAAGCCCGCCACGGCGGCATCGCGGCCCTTGGCGGGGTGGGCGTCGCGTGCGCGTAAAAGGCCTTGGGCGGCCCGTTCCAGGGCCTCTTCCCAGGTGGCTTCACGGAACTGCGCGCGCAGGGTTTCGGCGCTGGCGCGCCCGCCTTCGCCACGGGTGAGTATGGCCGGGTCCTTGGGGGCGTCGTCACGGCGCACCAGCGGGCGAGTGAGGCGCTGCGGGCTGTGGGCATAGTCGAAGCCGAAGCGCCCTTTCACGCACAGACGGCCTGCGTTGGCCGGGCCGTCGGCGCCTTCCACGTGGTCAATGCGCCCGTCCTTCACGTGGTAGGTCAGCTGGCAGCCCACGCCACAGAAGGGGCAGACGGATTCGACCGTGCGGTCGGCCACGCGGGCGTAGGCGCCGTTGGCTGGTGCGATGGCCCCGGTGGGGCAGGCCTGCACGCATTCGCCGCAGGCCACGCAGGTGCTTTGCCCGGCGGCGTCCTGCTGGTCGAACACGATGCGCGCCTGCCCGCCCCGGAAGGCCAGGCCCAGCACGTCGTTGCCCTGGATGTCGCGGCAGGCGCGCACGCAGCGGGTGCACTGGATGCAGGCGCCCAGGTTGACGGCAAGTGCAGGGTGGCTGAGGTCGGCGCCATCCACCATGGCATTGGCCTGCGAAGCACCGCGCCCGCCAAAGCGCATGACCTGCACGCCCAGACGCTGGCCCCATTCAGCCAGTTCGCTGTTCACCTTGAGGTTGGAAGTTGTGGGCGCGTCGGCCTGCAGCAATTCAAGCACGGTGCGCTGGGCGCGCCGCACGCGCGGGGTATGGGTCTGCACCTGCATGCCCGCCTGCGGCGCGCGGCAGCACGACGGGGCCAGCACGCGTTCGCCCGCCACCTCCACCACGCAGGCGCGGCAATTGCCCGCCGAGGGCAAGCCCGGCTTGTGGCACAGGTGGGGAATGTCCACACCCATGCGCTGGGCCACCGCCCACAGGCTTTCGCCCGGCTGGGCCTGAGCGGGGCGGCCATCCAGCATGAAGTCGATGTTCATGGCCGCACCTCCTGCGGAAAAAAGCGCAGCACAGAATCGAAGGGGTTGGGCGCCGCCTGGCCGAGGCCGCAGATGGAGGCTTCGCGCATGACGTGGGACAGGTCGCCCAGCAGATCGGCTTCCCACGCGGGCGCCTCCATCAGCTTGGCGGCCTGGGCAGTGCCTGCGCGGCAGGGCGTGCACTGCCCACAGGACTCGTGTTCGAAGAAATGCATGAGGTTGAGCGCGGCGTCGCGCGCGCGGTCGTGCTGGCCCAGCACCACCACGGCCATGGAGCCCACGAAGGCACCGTGTTCGGCCAAGGTGTCGAAGTCCAGCGGCACGTCCGCCAGACTGGCGGGCAGAATGCCGCCCGACGCACCACCGGGCAGGTAGGCATAGAGTTCGTGGCCTTCGGCCATGCCGCCCGCATGCTCGTCGATCAATTCACGCAAGGTGATGCCTGCAGGCGCCAGGTACACGCCGGGCTTGGCCACCCGGCCAGACACGCTGAAGCGCCGCAAGCCGCTGCGCCCGCGCCGCCCTTGCGCTGCCAGCCAGGCACCGCCGCGCGCCAGAATGTCGGGCAGCCACCACAGGGTCTCGAAGTTGTGGGCCAACGTGGGCCTGCCGAACACCCCGTTCATGGCAACGATGGGCGGCTTGAGCCGTGGCATGCCGCGCTTGCCTTCCACCGATTCGATGAGCGCGGACTCTTCACCGCAGATGTAGGCACCCGCCCCGCGCCGCAGCTCCACCTGCGGAAAGGCCACGCCGGGGTATTGCGTGCGCCACGCGGCCATGTGGTCCTGCAGCATGCGCAGCTCGGCCTGCAGCACCTGGCGGGCGTCGTGGTATTCGTCGCGCAGGTAGATCCAGACGTGTTCCGCCCCCACCGCCAGCGCTGCGATGAGCATGCCCTCCAGCGCCTGGCGTGGCGCGGTGGCCAGCAGGTGCCAGTCCTTGAAGGTGCCGACTTCGCCTTCGTCCAGGTTGACGACCATGTGGCGCGGGCCGGGCTGGGCACGCACCGTTTCCCACTTGCGCCAGGCGGGAAAGCCCGCTCCCCCCAGGCCGCGCAGGCCGGAGGCCTTGAGTTCGGCCAGCACGGCATCGGCGCTCAGTTCGCCCGCCAGCAGGCGGCGCAACTGGGCATGGTCCCCAGGGTGCGCAGGCACGCCCAGCGAAGGCAGCGCGCGGGGCGCCGTTTCGCCGTGGGCCAGCAAGTCTTGCACGGCGTCAGCACTGGCGTGCGGCAACTGGTGCTGGCCCACGCAGGCGGCGGGCGCCTGGTGGCACTGGCCCATGCAAGGGGCCTCCACCACGCGCACGGCGGCGTCGCCGCTCAACCGGTCCTGCACGGCACGCAACAGGGCCTGCCCGCCCGCCATCTGGCAAGGCAAGCTGGTGCACACACGCACGGTGACGGCGGGCAACGCGGCGTCGTCCTCCACCACGTCGAAGTGGTGGTAGAAGGTGGCCACCTCGTACACCTCCACCTGGCTCAGGCGCAGGCGTTCGGCCAGGGCCGCGAGGCGGCCTTTGCGCAAGCCGCCCTCGCCGTCTTGCAAGCGGTGCAGGTGTTCCATCAGCAGGTCTGCGCGTGGCGCCAGGCCTTCACACAGGTCCGCCACGCGCTGGCGGTCCGCGTCCGCCACCTGGCGGCCCTTGGGCGTGGCACGCCAACGGCGGGCGGCCTGTCCTTCGGGAAGGATGGGAATCACCGTGCCTGAAGGCTGCGAACGGGGTGGCGATGACGGAGAACTTTGCATGGTTTCAGCGTAGCAGCAAGCAGGCAAATAAATATGTTTTGGATTGCATAATTCATTCCTTCTTGACCTGTTTGTTGGCCACCCATGCTGCAGATCCAGCTTCAGCCCCGCTGGGCGTTTTCCGATGCATCGGCCACCGCCGTGGACGCCACGGTTTTGCTGGCCTTGCTGGCGGCTGTGCAACAAAGCGGCAGCATTGCGCAGGCGGCGCGCGACACCGACCTGTCTTACCGGCACGCGTGGGGCCTGATCGAACGGGCCGAAGCGCTGCTGAGCCAACCGCTGCTGGTGCGCGCACGTGGGCGTGGGCGTGGCTGCCAGTTGACCGAGTTGGGTGCGCGGCTGGTGTGGTCCGACGCCCGCATTGCCGCGCGCTTGCAGCCGCTGATGGCATCACTGGCTTCGGAAATGGCGGGCGAACTGGGGCGGTTGGCACCCGAAACGCTGCCGCCCCCGCGCTTGCATGCCAGCCACGGCTTTGCGGTGGAGGCCCTGCACGAGCAGTTGAGCCAGCAGGGCGCGGCGGTGGACATACGCTACCGCAACAGCCTGGAAGCGGTGGCCGCGCTGGCCGCGGGCGACTGCGAACTGGCGGGGTTCCATGTGCCGCTGGGCACTTTCGAGAAGGCGGCTGGCGAACGCTACCGGCAATGGCTGCGGCCCGACGAACACTGCCTGATCCAGCTGGCGGTACGCACGCAGGGGCTGTTCGTGGCGCGCGGCAACCCGTTGGGTGTGCGTGGGTTGGCCGACCTGGCACGCCCTGAGTTGCGTTTTGTGAACCGCCCGCCAGGGTCGGGCACGCGCATGTTGACCGACCTGATGCTGGCACACGCGGGGCTGCGCCCCGAGGCGGTGAACGGTTACCACACCACGGAGCTGACGCACGCGGCGGTGGCGGCGTTTGTGGCCAGCGGCATGGCGGATGTGGGCATGGGGGTGCAGACGGCGGCACACCGCTTTGGGCTGCACTTCATTCCGCTGACGAAGGAGCGCTATTTCTTTGCGGTGCAGCGCAGGCACCTGGACGGGCCACGCCTGCAACCGGTATTGCAGGTGCTGCAGTCACCGGGGTTCCGTGCGCGGGTGGCGGGGCTGAAGGGCTATGACGCTAGCCGCACGGGGTTGGTGCTGGATGTGGAGTCGGTATTGCCTTTCGCGGGGTGAGGCGTCTCTGCTGTGGAGTTTTGGCGGCCAAGGCGTGTGCACCCAGGCGCTGGCGCTTCAACGAGGTGGCCGGTGCGCAGCACCGGCTCCCCTGCGATGCTCGATGCCGTGGCCACGCGGCAGAAACTCCCTACACGTTTGTAGCGAAACGCTCCGGTCGGACATCTGC
>CBKZAG010000125.1:0-9915 GCA_966692625.1 uncultured Comamonadaceae bacterium | reverse complement strand
GCCCTGCATGGCCGTGTGCCCGGTGCAGTGCTTCTACCGCACCGACGAAGGCGTGGTGCTGCACGACAAGGACGTCTGCATCGGCTGCGGCTACTGCAGCTACGCCTGCCCGTTCGGCGCCCCGCAGTTCCCGTCGCAAGGCACGTTCGGCGTGCGCGGCAAGATGGACAAGTGCACCTTCTGCGCTGGCGGCCCCGAGGCCAACGGAAGCCAGGCCGAATTCGAGAAATACGGCCGCAACCGCTTGGCCGAGGGCAAGCTGCCCGCCTGTGCCGAGATGTGCTCCACCAAGGCCCTGTTGGCCGGTGATGGCGACGTGGTTGCCGACATCTTCCGCACCCGCGTGGTCCAGCGCGGCAAGGGTGCAGAGGTCTGGGGCTGGGGTACTGCCTACGGCAGCCAGTCTTCCGCGAAAGGAGCCTGACCATGATGCGCCAACGCACTTTCTTCGCTGTTTCTGCCGCTGTGGCTGCCCTGTTGCTCGGGGCCTGTGGCGAAAAGCCCCAGGGCATGGGCGGCATCAAGTCTGACAGCCCCCCCAGCAATGGCGTGGGTGCCAGCCAGTATGCAGCGCCGGGCTGGAAGGCGGGCGACGCCAACGCCTGGCAGCAACAGCTGCGCGCCCGTGCCCAATACGGGCAGAACGAGTACAACCGTACCGCTGCAAAGCAGTGAGGAGAGACGCATGACAGGCTCTCTATCCTTAGACAGTGCAAGGCGCTGGCTGGCGGGTGGCTGCGTGGCCGCTTGTCTGGCCCTGGCCGCGCCGCTGGCGTGGGCTCAGGCAGCACCCGCCGACGCCACGGCGCCCGCCGCAGCGCCCGCAACCGGCATCCAGCATGGCAACATTCTGGACATCACCGACGCTGCCTCCAAGCCCGGCTACGCCGAGCAAAGCAACGCCGAGCGTGCCAAGGTGCAGCCCGGCAACAACGCCCCGGTTTGGCGTCAGGTGGGGCAGGGCACCACAGGCGTGACCAACTTTCCGTACGCGGAATACGGCACCCTGATCCAGCCATTCGTCAAGTACCCAGGTTCGGGCTACACCAATGCGGGCGAAGCCTGGCGGCAGGTGCGCAACCAGATCATCCTGCCCTATGGCGGCTCGCTGATGCTGATCGTGCTGGTGGCCATCGCGCTCTTCTACTTCAAGAAGGGTACCTTGCAGCTTCACGGTAAGGAAACGGGCCGCCTGATCGAGCGCTTCACCTACTTTGAGCGCGCGGCGCACTGGGTCAACGCCATTGCCTTCGTGGCGCTGGCGGTGTCGGGCATCGTCATGGCGTTCGGCCAGTACTTCATCCTCCCGGTCATCGGCACCACGCTGTTTGGCTGGCTCACTTACGCGCTCAAGAACATCCACAACTTCACCGGGCCGTTGTTTGCCGTGTCGCTGGTGGTGGTCATCCTCACCTTCGTGAAGGACAACCTGCCGCGCAAGGAAGACATCACCTGGCTGCTCAAGGGTGGCGGTTTGCTGGGAGGGCACGAAGTGCCTTCGCACCGCTTCAACGCGGGCGAAAAGATCCTGTTCTGGGCCGGTGTGTTCCTGTTCGGTCTGGTGGTGGTGGGCTCCGGCCTGGTGCTGGACAAGGTCATCCCCGGTCTGGCCTACCTGCGTGCCGACATGCACATCGCCCACATGATCCATGCCAGCGCCGCGGTCATCATGATGGTCATGTTCATGGGGCACATCTACATGGGTACCATCGGCATGCAAGGCGCCTACAACGCCATGAAGACCGGCTACGTTGATGAAACCTGGGCCAAGGAGCACCACGAGCTCTGGCACGACGACATCAAGGCCGGCAAGATCCCTGCCCAGCGCAGCGCGCCCGCATCGTCTGGCGCCGCGGTGGTGCCGGGTGCCTCCGCCAAAGCCTGATCCACACCATGCTGTTGACCGAACCCTGCCTCCAAGTGCTCGAAACAGGGCTGCCTCGCCAGCCCCTGCCGAGTCTCACGTGCGCCAGCGCCCCGCTGACGCGGGAGGTGGTGGTGGTCAACGAATACGGCGAGCGCCGCACCACATCCATCCCGGCCGAGCGCGACCTCACCGTCTACGTGGACAAGCGCGAGCTCGTCACGCTGATGACGCTGGGCGCCCACCCCGAATGGCTGGTGCTGGGCTATCTGCGCAACCAGCGGTTGATCGATTCCGTGCATGACATCGAGTCCATCACCGTCGATTGGGACGTGGGCGCGGCCTCGGTCAAGACCCGCCATGGTATCGACGCCATCGAAGAGCGCACCTCGCGCCGCGTGGTCACCACCGGTTGCGGGCAGGGCAGTGTGTTCGGCGGCTTGATGGACGACGTGGACCGCATCCGGCTGTCGCCCGAGGCCACGTTGCGCCAGTCCGAGCTGTACCAGGTGGTCAAGGCCATCCGCGAGCAGGAGTCGGTTTACAAGACGTCGGGCTCGGTGCACGGCTGCGCGCTGTTCCGTGGTGCCGAAATGCTGCTGTTCGTGGAGGACGTGGGCCGCCACAACGCGGTGGACACGATCGCCGGGTGGATGTGGCTGCAGGACCCCGCTGCCATGGACGGGGCCGACAAGGTCTTCTACACCACGGGCCGCCTGACGAGCGAAATGGTCATCAAGGCCGCGCAGATGGGCGTGCCGGTGGTGGTGTCGCGCAGCGGCACCACGCAGATGGGTCTGGAGGTGGCCGAACGTGTGGGGCTGTGCACCATCGGGCGTGCCACCAACCAGCGTTTCCTGTGCTTCACGCACCCCCAGCGGCTGGTGCACGACGTGGAAGTGCAGCGGCCTCTGCACGCCGTCTGACGTCCCCCTTCCTTCAAACCATTTCCAGGTAGCGCGCCAGTTCCCAGTCCGTCACGGCCTGGCTGAAGCGCCGCCATTCCCAGCGCCGCGTCTGCACGAAGTGGTTGACGAAGGCTTCTCCCAGCAGCTCGCGCGCCAGCGCTGAGTGGTCCATGGCGTCCGTGGCCTCGGCCAGGGTGCGCGGCAGGCGTTCTCCATCCTCGCCCCCAGGTGGCGTGGCGTCCCCCGGCTCAAGCTGGTGCTCAATCCCGTACAGGCCCGAGGCCATGGCCGCTGCCAGGATCAGGTAGGGGTTGGCATCGGCGCCCGGCGTGCGCGTTTCCAGCCGTTGCGAGCGTGCGCTGCCCGGCACCACGCGCAGCGAGGCGTTGCGGTTGTCCACCGCCCAGTTGGCACGCACGGGGGCCAGCATGCCGTCCACCAGGCGCTTGTAGCTGTTCACGAAGGGTGCGTACACCGCAAACAGGTGGGGCAGGGCGTGCAACTGCCCGGCAATGTAGTGCCGCATGGTGGCGCTGACACCCTGCGGCGCGCTGGCATCGTGGAACAGGTTGGCGCCGTCTTTCCACACGCTCTGGTGCAGGTGCTGGCCACAACCGCCGTAGGCGGGCGACCATTTCGCCATGAAGGTGCTCAGCAGCCCGTGGGGGCGGCCAATCTCGCGCACGGCCTGCTTGAACAAGGCCGCCCGGTCGGCCATCTGCAGGGCTTCGCCGTAGCGCAGCGCCACCTCAAAGTTGCCCGGCCCCGCTTCGGTGTGCAGCGCCTCGATGGGCACGTCAATCTCGGGGAGCCAGGTGAAAAGCTGGTCCACAAAGGCTTTCTGGGCGTCAATGCGGAACGGCGAGTAGTTGTTGATGGCCTGCGTGGCCGTCTCCAGCTTGCGGTAGCCTTTTTCGCGCACGCTGCGTTCGGTTTCGGCCAGCACAAACCATTCGTACTCCACGCCCACCTGCACGTTCAGCCCCATGCCTGCCGCCTTGGCCAGCACGCGCTTGAGCACCTGGCGCGGGCAGATGGGCAGGGGCTGGCCTTGCGCGTCCAGGTGTTCGCCCAGCAGCACCCAGCGGTGGTCGTCCCAGGGCAGGCGGCGGGCCGTGGCTGGGTCCAGCCGCAGGCCGATTTCGCCCAGGCCCGTGTGCAGCCCGGCAAAGTCCACGCCGCTGCTGTACAGGTCGTCGGCCACGTCCCAGCCGAACACGGCGCTGGCAATGGTGCCGCCGTGGGCCAGCAGGTCCGCCATCTTCTCGCCCGACAGGCTCTTGCCCCGGCACACACCGTCAATGTCGGTGACGAAGAAGCGCGCGTGGGTCGACTGGCGCAACGCGCTGTGCAGGGCGGTCGGGTCAATGGGGTTCATGGTGCCATTGTGGCTGTGAAGCGGCTCGGCCCACGGTGCCACTGCCGTTCCCGCCGACGGTGCCTGTGGGATACTGCGTCCATCCATTACCCCTGTTTTTTTACCGTTCAGCCATGAGCCGAGACGTACACATCATCGATCACCCCCTGGTCCAGCACAAACTCACCCTGATGCGCCAGAAGGACACCAGCACCAAGAGCTTCCGCCAACTCGCGCAAGAGATCAGCACCCTGCTGGCCTACGAGATCACGCGCGACATGCCGATGCAGGAGATCGAGATCGAGACGCCGCTGGAGAAGATGAAATCCCGCGTCATCGACGGCAAGAAGATCGTGCTGGCCTCCATCCTGCGTGCGGGCAACGGTTTCCTCGACGGCATGCTGCAGGTGCTGCCCAGCGCGCGCGTGGGTCACATCGGCCTGTACCGCGACCCCGAGACACTGCACCCCGTGGAGTACTACTTCAAGATGCCGCAAGGCATGGAAGAGCGCGACGTGATCGTGCTCGACCCCATGCTGGCCACCGGCAACTCCGCCGTAGCCGCGGTGGACCGCCTCAAGCGCTGCAACCCGCGCTCACTGCGCTTTGCCTGCCTGGTGGCCTGTCCGGAAGGTGTCAAGAACTTCCACGACCACCACCCCGACGTGCCCGTCTACACCCCGGCGGTGGACCGCGGCCTCAACGAGCACGGCTACATCGTTCCCGGCCTGGGCGACGCGGGCGACCGTATCTTCGGCACCAAGTAAGGTTGCCGTCTTTGCGCTAACCTCGGCGCATGACGGCCACTTCCGCAACAACCTCTCCCCCGTTCTGGACCATCGGCTGGCGCGCCCTGTGGCGCGACTGGCGCGCGGGTGAACTGCGCGTGCTGGTGCTGGCCGTGGCGCTGGCGGTGGCCGCGCTCACGGCGGTGGGTTTCTTTGCTGACCGCCTGCAAAACGGCCTGGAGCGTGACGCCCGCCAGCTCATCGGCGGCGACGCGGTGCTGCGCAGCGACCAGCCGCCGCCGCCCGCCTTCGAAGCCCAAGCCAAGGCCCTGGGGCTGGCCACCACCGTGAACGTCAGTTTTCCCACCATGGGCCGGGCCGACGACGCCCAGGGCGGCACCGCCCGTCTGGTGGCGCTGAAGGCGGTGCAGGCCGGTTACCCCTTGCGTGGCCGTCTGAGCGTGGCCAGCGCACCCGATGCGCCTGATGCGCCGACCGACGACATCCCACCGCCCGGCACCGCCTGGGTCGATGCACCGCTGTTGTCCGCGCTGGACCTGAAGGTGGGCGATCCGTTGTGGCTGGGCGATCGCCAGTTCCGCATCGACCGCGTCATCGTCATCGAACCCGACCGGGGCGCTGGCTTCATGAGCTTTGCACCGCGCGTGATGATCAACGCGCAGGACTTGCCCGCCACCGGGCTGGTGCAACCCGCCAGCCGCCTGAGCTACCGCCTGGCCGTGGCGGGCGACGAGCCCGCCGTCAAACGCTACATCCAGTGGGCCGAGGCCGAACTCAAGCGGCCAGAGGTGCGTGGCATACGGCTTGAATCCCTGGAAGGCGGCCGCCCCGAGATGCAGCAGACCCTGGCGCGGGCTGAGAAATTCCTCAACCTGGTGGCGCTGCTGGCTGCCTTGCTGAGCGCAGTTGCGGTGGGGATTGCCTCCCGCGTCTATGCCGCGCGCCACCTGGACGATTGCGCCATGCTGCGCGTGCTGGGTCTGTCGCAGGGCACCATGGCGCGCGCCTATACCTTCTCGTTCGTGGTGGTGGGTCTGCTGGCCGGGGTGCTGGGCGTGGCCCTGGGCTACGCGGTGCACCATGGCTTCGTCATCCTGCTGGCGGGCCTCGTCAAAACGGCCATGCCCGCGCCCAGTGTGTGGCCTGCGCTGTTCGGCCTGGGCGTGGGCCTTACGCTCATGTTGGCTTTTGGCCTGCCGCCCGTGCTGCAGCTTGCGCGCGTGCCTGCCCTGCGCGTCATCCGCCGCGACATGGGCAACCTCAAGCCCGCTTCGCTGGCGGTGCTGGGCCTGGGCACCGCAGGTTTCGCTGCCTTGCTCCTGGCGGCGAGCCGCGACCTCACGCTCGGCCTCATCGCCGTGGGCGGTTTCGCGGGGGCGGCGGCGCTGTTCGCGCTGGTCAGCTACCTGGCCGTGCGCCTGCTGCGCGCCTGGGTCAACGAATCCACTGCCCCGCGTTGGCTGCGCCTGGCCACGCGCCAGCTCTCGGCACGCCCGGCCTACGCCGTGGTTCAGGTCAGCGCCTTGTCCATCGGCCTGCTGGCGCTGGTGCTGCTTGTGCTGCTGCGTACCGACCTCATCAGCAGCTGGCAGCAGGCCACCCCGCCCGACGCGCCCAACCGTTTCGTCATCAATATCCAGCCCGAGCAGGCCGAGCCCTTCCAGGCCACCCTCAAGGCGCAGGGCGTGGCGCATTACGACTGGTACCCCATGATCCGGGGGAGGCTGGTGGCGATCAACGGCCGTGCCGTCGTGCCCGAGGACTTCCAGGGCGACCGTGCCCAGCGTCTGGTGGACCGCGAGTTCAACCTGTCCCATAGCGCTCAGGCGCCTGCGTACAACCCCATCGTGGGCGGGCGCTGGACGGACAACGAAGCAGGCGCCATCAGCATTGAAGAGGGCCTGGCCGAGACCCTGGGCCTGCACCTGGGCGATCGCCTCACGTTTGACGTGGCGGGCATGCCCATCGAATCCACCATCACCAGCCTGCGCAAGGTGGACTGGGGTTCCATGCATGTCAACTTCTTCGCCATGTACCCGGTCGCTGAAATGCCCGGTGTGCCCACCACCTACATCAGCGCCTACCGCGCGCCCAGCACTCCTGGCTTTGATAACACTCTGGTGCGCCAGTACCCCAACATCACCAACGTGGACATGAGCAGCACCATTGCCCAGGTGCAGCGCGTGCTGGATCAGGTCCTCCGCGCGGTGGAATTCCTGTTCGCTTTCACCCTGGCGGCGGGCCTGGTGGTGCTGTTCGCCGCGCTCACCGCCACGCGCAGCGAGCGTGAGCGCGAATTTGCCATCCTTCGTGCGGTGGGCGCGCAGTCCAGCCTGTTGCGCCAAGTGCAGCGTGCCGAACTGGCCGGGGTGGGGGTGCTGGCGGGTTTCCTGGCGTCGGTCGTGGCAGTGATCGTAGGCTGGGCGCTGGCGCGCTACGCCTTCGAATTCCAGTGGAACGCCGCCCCCTGGGTGCCCCTGGCGGGTGCCGTTGCAGGGGCGGTTCTGGCGTTGGCCGCAGGCTGGTGGGGCCTGCGCGGGGTGTTGCGCACACCCGTGGTACAAACCCTGCGCCAAACTGCTGAATGATGAACACCCCTGCTACCCCCTTTGAATGGATCGGCGGCGAGCCCGCCGTGCGTGCCCTGGTGGACCGTTTCTACGACCTGATGGACCTGGAGCCCGGCTACCGCGAATTGCGCGCCAGCCATGGCGCCGCGCTGGACGACGCCCGCCAGAAGCTGTTCTGGTTCCTGTGCGGCTGGCTGGGCGGCCCTCAGCATTACCAGGACCGCTTCGGCCACCCGCGCCTGCGCATGCGCCACATGCCTTTCAAGATCGGCATCCAGGAGCGCGACCAGTGGCTGGCCTGCATGGACCAGGCCATGCGCGAAACCCAGGTGCCCGCTGACTTGCGCGAGCGGCTGAAGCAGAGCTTTTTCCAGACTGCGGACTGGATGCGCAACACCCCGGCCTGAATCTCCCTGTCCAGTCCGGCAAGGTGCCTCAGCCGCCTTGCCCAGGCAAGTGCCTGATGGAAGGCCGCAGCAACACCACCAGCGCCCCCGCGCCACCTTCGGCGGGCCGTGCCTGCACAAAGGCCATCACCTCGTTCTTCTGCACCAGCCAGCTGTGTACGCGGCCCTTGAGCACGGGTGTCTTGCCGGGCGAGCCCAAACCCTTGCCATGCACCACGCGCACGCAGCGCAGGCCTTTCTTGTGGGCTTCGCGCAGGAAGGTGGCCAAGGCGGTGCGCGCCTCGTCGGTGCGCAGGCCGTGCAGGTCGATCTCGGCCTGCAGGCTCCAGTCGCCCTGACGCAGCTTGCGCACCACGTCCGGGCCCAGGCCGGGGCGGCGAAAGCTCAGGTGCTCGTCGGTGAGCAGAAGGGTCTCGGCGTCGAAGGCGTCGCTCAAGGCCTCCTGCATCACGGCCTGTTCGTCGCGCTGGCGTTGCTGCGGTATGGGCAGCGGCGCGGCCAGGGGCAGGGCATGCCTGCCATGGTGGGGCAAGCGCTTCACGGCGCCCACCGCACGCTCGAACAACAGCTTGTCATGGTTCAGTCGGCGTTGTGCCTCCTGCCGCGCGGCCTCCTCGGCGGCGCGCCGGGCAGCCTGCTCTGCCGCCAGGGCGGCCATCGCCTTTTTCAGCGTTTTCAGGTCGGACAAGCTGCGCACTTTCGTCATGCCCGGGATTGTCGCGCAGGCGGCCCCCTGCCGTGGCGGGTGGGGGGAATGGTTGCTGCTCGCTACACCAGGCCCATTTCGGCCATCGACCGGGCGGCGCCCGCCGTCACCACAAAATGGTCCAGCACGCGCACGTCCACCAGCGCCAGCGCCGACTTCAGGGTCTGCGTCAGCGTCTGGTCTGCTCTGGACGGTTCAGCCACGCCGCTCGGGTGGTTGTGGGCCAGTACCACAGCGGCGGCATTGTGTTGCAGGGCACGCAACACCACCTCGCGCGGGTATACCGAGGTCTGCGCCAGCGTTCCCCTGAACATTTCTTCCAGCGCGAGCAGGCGGTGCTGGCTGTCCAGGAACAGCACAGCAAACACTTCGTGCGGCTTGTGCCCCAGGTGCAGCTGCAAGTAGTGCGCCACGGCGGCGGGTGAATCGAACAGCGGGCGTTCCTTCAGCTCCTGCGCCAGGGCGCGGCGCGCCAGCTCCACCACGGCCATCAGCTCGGCACGCTTGGCCGGGCCCAGGCCTTTGACGGTTTTCAGGGCCTCGGCGCCGCTGTGCAGCAGGCCTGCCACGCCGCCAAAACGGTCCACCAGCTCTTGGGCAAGCATCACCACGTTTTTGCCCTGTACGCCCGTGCGCAGCAGCAGGGCCAGCAGTTCCGCGTCGCTCAGGGCGGCGGGGCCGCGCTGCAGCAGTTTCTCTCTGGGGCGCGCGTCAGCGGGCAGCCCCTTGAGCGGCATGGCCGGGGTGTTCATGCGTGTTCCTCCCTTTTCCTACAATGGCGTCTTTGTATCACCGCGGTGTCTCACGCCATGCCCCAGGTCGAATCCGGCTCCTTTCTCACGTTGCACTACCGCCTTTCCGGGCCGGACGGGCGCGATTTCATCAACACCTTCGAGGCCCAGCCCGCCACACTCAGCATGGGCGGGGGCGAGCTGTCGCCCGCCATCGAGCAGCGCCTGATCGGCCTGGAAGAGGGTACGCAAACGGTGATTGAGCTGGCCGCGGGCGAGGCCTTTGGCGAACGCCAGCCCGACATGGTGCAGTGGGTGGCGCGCAAGCTGCTCAACCAACTGGGCGACCCGCACGAGCAGTACGCGGCAGGCGACGTGGTGCAGTTCCCCACGCCCGACGGGCTGGGCAGCTACGCCGGCGCCGTGCGCGAGGTGCGCGAGGACGGCGCTGTGCTGTTCGACTTCAACCACCCGCTGGCCGGCCAGCCGGTGCGGTTCGAGGTCCAGATCATCGGGGTGCTGTGATGAGCGCCTTGAACAGCGCCGTGCAGGAAGTCCTTCTGGCCGAACCGCGTGGTTTCTGCGCCGGGGTGGACCGCGCCATCGAGATCGTCGAGCGCGCG
>CBKZAG010000124.1:0-9971 GCA_966692625.1 uncultured Comamonadaceae bacterium | reverse complement strand
GGGGTCAAAGCGGACCTGTCGGGCAAGGTGGACATGGTTCCGCATTCTGCGGCAAGCCCCCTTAAGCTGTGGCCTCATGAGTGACACCACCGTGCCCCACCCACTGCTGGCACCGCTGTTCGAAGCCGAACGCCAGCGCTTCATCGCCGCCCACCCGCAATCGCTGGCCCTGTCGCAACAGGCGCAGGCGCACTTCCTGTTCGGCGTGCCCATGCACTGGATGCGCGACTGGCCCACCCCCGCCACGCTCTTCGTGCGGCAGGCCTTTGGCGTCACCCTGGAATGCGCAGACGGCGTGCACTACACCGACTTCTGCCTGGGCGACACAGGCGCCATGTTCGGCCACAGCCCCGCCCCCGTGGCTGAAGCCATTGCCCGCCAGGCCGCGCGCGGCCTTACCTGCATGCTGCCCGCCACACAAACGCCAGAGGTGGGCGAGCTGCTGGCGCAGCGCTTCGGCCTTCCAGTGTGGCAACTGGCCATGACGGCCAGCGACGCCAACCGCTTCGTGCTGCGCTGGGCACGCGCCGTGACGCAGCGCCCCCAGCTGCTGGTGTTCGACGGCTGCTACCACGGCGCCGTGGACGACACCCTGGTGGACCTGGACTCGGCCACCGGCCAGTCGCTGCCGCGCCCGTCGGTGCTGGGGCAGGTGCACAACCACCACAGCTACACGCGCGTGGTGCCGTTCAACAACATTCCGGCACTGGAAGCCGCGTTGGCCGATGGCCAGGTGGCCGCGCTGCTGGCCGAACCCGCCCTCACCAACTTCGGCCTGGTGCCGCCCGAGCCGGGCTTTTGGGAAGCGGCCCAGGCCCTGTGCCGCCGTTACGGCACCCTGCTGGTGCTGGACGAAACCCACACCCTCTCCAGCGGCCCCGGCGGCTACAGCCGCACCCACGGCCTGCAGCCCGACATGCTGGTGGTGGGCAAGGCCGTGGCCGGGGGCCTGCCCTGCGCGGTCTACGGCTTCACCAAAGACATGGCCCGGCGCATGCGCCATGCCAAGGAAAGTGCCCCCGAAGGCCACAGCGGCATCGGCACCACGCTCACCGCCAACCCCCTCACCCTGGCTGCACTGCGCGCCGCGCTGGAACACCTGCACACGCACGAAGCCTACGGCCACATGCTCGACCGAGCCGAGGAACTGGAAACCGGGCTGATGCAACGCATCCAGGCGGCCAGGCGCCCCTGGACCGTGACCCGCATGGGCGCGCGCATGGAACTGCAGTTCATGCCCCGCACCCCGCGCAGCGCACAGGACGTGCGCGAAATGGGCGAGCCCGAGCTGGAGGCTTTCACCCACCTCTTCATGCTCAACCGGGGTGTGCTGCTCACGCCCTTCCACAGCATGATGCTGTGTTCACCCGCCACCAGCGCCGACGACGTGCGGCAACTGCTGCGCAACTTCGACGAACTGCTGGCCACGCTGCCCGCCTGAGCGGGCCAGCGTCAGGAACCGTCAGCCGCCCAGCCCGATGGGGGCTGGCGCGTCGTGCACGATGCGCTGGAACAATCGCTCGTACTCCGGCGTGGCCGGGTACTTGCCCGTGAGCGGGTCGCGGTTGGCACCAAAGGCCTCGTCCAACTCACGCCAGTCGTCGGCACTCAGGCTTCTCTCCGCCTCGGGCAGTATCTCGTGCTCCTCCAGCCGCATGTGCTCCAGGTAGAAGCGCATGTAACGGTCATACGCATCAACAAAAACCTGGCGGCGCGCATCGCCCAGCAGTTCCCAGGCCAGCAGCAGGTGCTGCATCTCGCGCACCGAAGCCTCGCCCTTCATGTGGTCCTGCTCCAGCCGTTCGATGGCCGCCATCGTCTTGGGCGCCACCCGCACCACGCGTGGAAACAGCAGGTCCGACTCCTTCGGGTGGTGCAACCGCTCCGGGAACTCGTCTATGTAGAACAGCATGGCGCGCAACGTGTCGAAGAAGCGCTTGGCGTCGTCACCCGGGCCTTGCTGGACCAGCAGGTGCAGAGACTGCAGCATGGCAGACAGGGCCATGTGCTCATCGCGAATGACGTGCAGGGTTTCGGGGGTGGCCATGGAAAAAGGTCTCCTTCAATGAGCGAAGGATGACATCAAGCGGCCTGGAGGGTGTTGATGCAGGTCAAGCTCCAAAGCCGCCTCCAAAGATGTACATGGGTCACATGGAAGCCTACACTGGATGTTTCCCAAATCTGGCGTCACAGGCGTGCTCAACACCGGGCCACAAGACAGCCACCCTGGGAAAGGAGACCCGCGATGGACTCGAAAAATTCGGGTGTTCTGGCCGGTATCGGCAACACCCCTTTGGTCGATCTCAGTGACTTGGCGCCACCCGGTTCAGCCCGGCTTTTCTTGAAACTGGAATGGGCCAACCCAACGGGGAGCATGAAAGACCGCATGGCCCGCGCAGCGATCGAAGGCGCCGAAGCGAGCGGGCGCCTTGTCCCGGGCGGGACGGTCGTCGAATACACGGCCGGCACAACGGGCATTTCACTCGCCTTCTTGTGTGCGGCAAAGGGCTATGGACTTGAGATCGTGTTTTCCGATGCCTTCAGCGAGGAAAAACGCCGGACCATGCAGGCATTTGGTGCCCGCATCACTGACGTCAAGAGTGATGGCAAAAGGATTACCGAGGCGCTCATCCGCGAGATGATTCGCACGGCAGGCGAGATCAGCCAGCGGCCAGGGCACTGGTGGTGCGATCAACTCAACAACCACGACGCCATCAACGGGTACCTGCCCCTCGGCGAAGAAATCTGGACACAAAGCAGCGGCACCGTGACGGCCTTGGTGCATTCGGTCGGTACGGCACACGCCATTCATGGCGCCACACAGGCGCTCTGGGCGCACAACCCAAACATTGAGATCACTGCGGTGGAACCCGCGGAGTCGGCCGTGCTGTCAGGAGAACCCTCTGGCTCCCACCAGATCGAGGGGATCGGGATCGGCTTCATACCGCCGCTTTGGAAACCGGAAATGGTCCACCGGATCGAGCGTGTATCGACCGCCGACGCCAAAGCAATGTCCAGAAAACTCGCCCGGCAGCACGGCATATTTGCGGGAACGTCGACAGGCGCCAACCTTGTGGCGGCACTGCGTGTCGCCGAGCGCCTGGGAACAAAGGCCACCGTCGCCACCATCGCCTGCGACTCTGGCCTGCGCTACCTCAGCACTGACGTGTTCAAACCCGAGGGTTGACGGGATCGGCTCCGCCACCGGGGCCACAGGTATGCCAAGCCATGGCAGAATTCGCCACGCCTGCCCCCAGGTTTCAATAATGTCAATTGAGGAGAAAACCATGAGAATGAAAGCCCTTGCCATTGCCGTCTGCATGGCTGCCACCCTGTCAGGTTGTGCCCTGACAACCGACACGATTGCCCTGCAATACACCGCGCAATCCGGGGTGGCGAAGATCCCTGGGGCCAACAACGTCTCCGTCAGTGTTCAAATCTCTGACCAGCGCCAGGACAAGAGCAAGGTCAGCAGCAAGAAGAACGGCTTTGGCATGGAAATGGCCCCCATCCTGGCCACCGAAGATGTCACCGTGACGATCCGCAGGGCCATTGAACAAGAACTCGTGGCGCGGGGATTCCAACTGGGTTCGGATACCGCGCTGGTCCAGATCGCGGCCGACCTGACCCGCTTTTACAACGACCACAAACTGGGTTTTTTTGCTGGTGATGCGATCGCAGACTTGAACATGTCTGTGACCGTCAAGTCCCAGAAGGGTGCCCTTTTGTACGCCAGGCAGGTTGTTGCGCAAGGTATCGAACCCAATACCCAGCTGATGACGGGTGAGAATGCCCGGCTCGCACTCAACCGCGCTCTGGAAAACGGCATGAAGTCACTCTTCGAAGACCGTGCTTTCCTGAACGCGCTGCTGATGGCATCCTCGACAAAGTCCGCAGCTAACTGATCCTCACAGCACCGGCCTTCAACGCACCATGTCAGCGTGAAGGCCGCCACCGCTTGAGCAGCAGCGCGTTGGTCACCACGCTCACCGAACTCAGTGCCATGGCGGCGCCAGCCACCACGGGGTTCAGGTAGCCCAGCGCTGCCAACGGAATGCCCGCTACGTTGTAGATGAAGGCCCAGAACAGGTTCTGGCGGATCTTGCTCACGGTGCGGCGCGAGATGTCCAGCGCCGCCGACACCAGCAGCGGGTCGCCGCGCATCAGGGTGATGCCCGCCGCGTGCATGGCCACGTCAGAGCCTCCCTGCGCATGGCTCATGGCCATTCCAACGTCGGCAGCGGCCAGGGCGGGCGCGTCGTTCACACCATCGCCCACCATGGCCACGCGGTGCCCACCGGCCTTGAGTTCGGCCACCCGTGCGGCCTTGTCACCGGGCAACACCTCGGCCAACACTTCTCCTTCTTCGGGCCGCAGGCCCAGGCGGCGGGCCATGGCTTCGGCGGCGCCCCGGTTGTCGCCCGAAATCATGGTCAACCGCAAACCACGCGCGCGCAACTCGGCCACGGCCTGCGCGGCGCCAGGTTTGGCTTCGTCAGCAAACGCCAGCAGGGCCAGGGGAACCACTTTGGCGGGCTCGGCACCCGGTTCACCGCCCTGCCCCACAGCCAGCGCAGACACAGTAGTGCCTTCGGCCTGCAGTGCACGGGCCTGTTCGGCCAGCGGGCCCAGCGCCACGCCCAGTTCTTCCATCCAGCGCAGGCTGCCCACGTGAATCCAGGTGCCCTGCACCCGCCCGCGCGTGCCCCGGCCAGGAACAGACTGCACATCCTCCGCCGTCTGCGCACCGGTAGAGGCCCCGGCCGCCGCCTGCACCACGGCACGGGCCAGCGGGTGTTCGCTCTGCGTCTGCAAGGCAGCGGCTGTCTGCAGTGCGCTCGCCTCGTCCACACCTTCGGCGGGCACCAGCTTCACCAGCCGGGGTTCGCCAACCGTGAGCGTGCCCGTCTTGTCAAACGCCACGGTTTTCACGTGGTGCGCCACTTCCAGCGCTTCTGCGTCTTTGATGAGGATGCCATGCTTGGCCGCCACACCCGTGCCCGCCATGATGGCCGCCGGTGTGGCCAGCCCCAGCGCACACGGGCAGGCAATCACCAGCACCGCCACGGCGTGCAGCAGCGCTTCTTCCAGCGGTGCGCCTTGCCACAGCCACCAGGCCAGAAAGGTGATCAAGGCAATCACCAGCACCGTGGGCACGAACACGGCGGCCACCTGGTCCACCATGCGCTGCACAGGGGCCTTGGCAGCCTGGGCGTCCTGCACCAGCGCAATGATGCGGCTGAGCACACTTTGCGAACCCACCGCCGTCACCCTCACCTGCACCGCGCCGTCACCATTCAAGCTGCCGCCGGTCACGTGGTCGCCCGGCTGTTTGCTCACCGGCATGGGCTCACCCGTCAGCATGGACTCGTCCACCTGCGTCTGCCCCTGCAGCACATCGCCATCGGCGGGCAGGCGCTCGCTGGGGCGCACCATCACCACATCGCCAGGCAACAGTTCGGCCACGGGCACGTCCTGCATCTCTTCGCGCCTGATGCCATCGGGCATGAGGTGCGCCACCTCGGGCCGCAAGCCGTGCAGGGCGCGAATGGCCTCGGTAGTCTGGCGCTTGGCGCGTGCCTCCAGCCACTTGCCCAGCAGCACCAGGGTGATGACAACCGCCGATGCCTCGAAATACAAATGCAGCATCTCGTCCGGTTCAGCACGCCACCACAGCCAGGTGCTCATACCCCAGGCCGCCGTGGTGCCTATGGCCACCAGCAACTCCATGTTGCCGGTGCGTGCCTTCAAGGCATGCCAGCCCGCCACATAAAAACGTGCCCCCAGCACAAACTGCACAGGGGTGGCCAGCAGGAACTGGATCCATGCGGGCAGCATCCAGTGCTTGCCCAGCAAGTCGCCCGCCATGGGTCCGGCCAGGGGCAATGAAAGCAAAACCCCCAGCAGCACGGGCCATGCATCGCGCGGCACACCCAGCACGGTCACCTGGTTGGCAACCTCGTCCACCTCCATCGGCCGGGGCTCATAGCCCGCGTCGCGCACCGCGCGCTGGATGCGCGCCGCCATGGCAGGTTGGCCAAAAGCCTCTTCGGTACCCGGCGTTTCGGTCCAGCGCACGCGAGCCGATTCCGTGGCCAGGTTGACGGTAGCTTCCTGCACGCCAGGCAGCTTCTTCAGAGCGCGTTCCACACGCGACACACAAGAAGCGCAAGTCATGCCGCCAATGCCCAGGTCCAGCTCGCACACCTCGTCGGCACCGTCAAGGGGGATAGTTGCAGTGTTCATATGAGACAGTATGAACCTTGACACCATGTCAGAGTCAAGCAGCTTCATGCAAAAAAACCGGCCTTGACCTTCCCACAATGGAAAGGTTCATACTTGCTTCCATACCTCGTCATCAACCCCTTCAAACAGGAGAACCCTCATGACCCAGACCTTCACCGTGACCGGCATGACCTGCGGCCATTGCGAAAAAGCCGTGACCCAGGCCATCAAGACGCTGGACCCGCAGGCCCAGGTGCGCATTGACCGCCAGCAGAACAAGGTGGAAGTGGAATCCGCCCAGCCGCGCGAGGCGCTGGCACAAGCCATCGCCGAAGAGGGCTACCAGGTCGCCGTCTGAACATGGACGCCCGCGTGGACACCGCCCCGCTGCCCGTCAGCGGCTGGCCAGTGCACATAGGCCAGGCGGCAACGCTGTCGGGGGTGTCGGCCAAGATGGTGCGGCACTACGAATCGCTGGGGCTGCTGGCCCCCGTGGGCCGCACCGACAGCGGCTACCGCCTCTACAGCGCCGTCGACGTTCACACCCTGCGCTTCATCAAGCGTGCGCGCGATCTGGGTTTTTCCATGCCCGACATTGGCGAACTGGTGGGCCTGTGGCACGACAAGGCCCGCGCCAGCGCCCAGGTCAAGGGCATTGCCCAGCGCCACGTGCAGGCCTTGCGCCAGCGCATTGAACAGCTGCAAGCCATGGAGCGCAGCCTGCAACACCTCATGCACTGCTGCCAGGGCAACGACCGGCCCGACTGCCCCATCCTCGACGACCTGGCCGGGCTTTGACAAACCGTGACGCTTCTTTACACAAGCGTCACGTGCCAGGGGTTCCCGCGAAACACGCGGGGCAGACACTTTCCTCACCGCAACCGCAAAGGAAAGGAAGCCCCATGAAACCCATCACCAAACGCCTGCTCATCGTCACCGCCGCTGCTGGCGTGCTGGGCACCACCGCCACCGCCTGGGCCTTTGGCGACGGCCGTGGCAGCTGCAACATGGAAGGTGGCCCCCGTGCCGAGCGCATGCAGGAACGCATGCAAAAGCGCATGGCCGAACACGAAACCCGCCTGAAGGAAGCCCTGAAGCTGACCCCCGCCCAGGAAGGCGCGTGGAAGGAATTCACCGCATCCATGCAGCCGCCCAAGGCACCGGCCCTGCGCCTGGACCGCGCCGAGTGGGACAAGCTGACCACCCCGCAGCGCATGGAAAAGATGCAGGCCCTGCGCAGCGAGCGCGAAGCGCACATGAACCAGCGCCTGGAAGCCGTGAAAAAGTTCTACGCCACGCTCACACCCGAGCAGCAAAAAGCGTTTGACGAACAACACCAGCGCATGGGCCGCCACGGCTGATTTTCAGCACCGCGAACCCGTCTCCTCGACTTTCCAGCCTCCGGGCTGGTTTTTTTTGCTTATCAACAAGTCTGTGGATAAAAAATTGACAACATACAACTTATCCACAGAAAGTTGAATATCCCCCGACTTGTTACCTGTTTCCACAAGCCGTCCAAAGCCCTGCTCCACATGGTTTGAAGTTTTGCAAGTACTTGACCGCAAAACACAAATTGGCCTTGTCCACAGAATCGGGCGGTGCTTACTACTACGACTATCTTTAAAAATTAAATTCAAAGAAGAATAAGAACAACAAGGTACGCCGCCTTGGCCCCGCTCCGGCCGCCTTCCAGCCCCTTTCCGCGGGTTTTGGGTCTGCGCGACTGTTAAGATTTGGCTTTTCGCCCTTCAAACCCTGCATGTCATCCGCTTCCCCGGGCTCCGGTGCCCTGTCTTTCGAGATCAAGAGTGCCCAGCTGCCCCTGGTGGCATTGCTGTTGCGCAGCACCGACGTCCGGCAACTTACGCAAGACCTTGCACAGCGTTTTGGCGACACGCCCGACTTTTTCGACAACGATCCCCTGTTGATCGACCTGTCTGGTGTGCAGGAAGAAGGCACCGTTCCTGACTTTGCTGCCCTGCTGCCCTTGCTGCGTGAGCACCGGCTGCAGCCAGTGGCCGTCAAAGGGGGCAGTGAAGAACAGCACCAGACGGCATTGGCTGCTGGCCTGGTAACGGCACAGGAAGCCACCTGGACGCGCTCACAAGCGGCACAACCTGCCCAACCCGTCGCCCAGGCGGCTCCTGCCGCTCCGGTGGCTGCAGCGGCCACGTCTGCCCTGGTGGTGGACAAACCCCTGCGCTCCGGCCAGCAGGTTTATGCGCGTGGGCGCGACCTGGTGGTGCTGGCCATGGTCAATCCTGGTGCCGAGGTCATTGCCGACGGGCACATCCACGTGTACGCGCCGCTGCGCGGCAAGGCCATAGCGGGCGCGCGCGGCAACGCAGACGCCCGCATCTTTGCCCAGGCACTGGAAGCGGAGCTCATTTCCATCGCTGGTGTCTACCGGACCAGCGACGTGCCCTTGCCCGACAATGTGCGTGGCAAGGCCGCCCAGGTGCGGCTGCAAAGCGGCGCCGAAGGCGACAAACTGCTTCTTGAACCCATACTCTGATCTGAAAGAACCACCCAAATGGCAAAAATCGTTGTCGTGACCTCCGGCAAGGGCGGCGTGGGCAAGACCACCACCAGTGCCAGCTTTGCCGCAGGCCTTGCTCTCAAAGGCTTCAAGACCGTGGTGATCGATTTCGACGTGGGTCTGCGCAACCTCGACCTCATCATGGGCTGCGAACGCCGCGTGGTGTACGACTTCATCAACGTCATCCACAACGAAGCCAACCTGAACCAGGCGCTCATCAAAGACAAACAGTGCGACAACCTGTTCGTGCTGGCCGCCAGCCAGACGCGCGACAAGGACGCGCTCACGCAGGATGGCGTGGAGCGTGTGCTCAACGACCTGGCAGGCATGGGTTTTGACTACATCGTCTGCGATTCCCCCGCAGGCATCGAGACCGGTGCCCTCATGGCCATGCACTACGCCGACGAGGCCCTGGTGGTGACCAACCCCGAAGTCTCCAGCGTGCGCGACTCCGACCGCATTCTGGGCATGCTGGGCAGCAAGACCAAGCGCGCCATGGAAGGCGGCGAGCCCATCAAGGAACACCTGCTCATCACCCGCTACAACCCCAACCGCGTGCAAGACGGCCAGATGCTGTCGCTGGAAGACATCCAGGACATCCTGCGCATCAAGCTCATTGGCGTGATTCCCGAAAGCGAAAGCGTGCTGCAGGCGTCCAACCAGGGCGTGCCCGCCGTGCACATGCAAGGCACCGACGTGTCCGAGGCCTACAAGGACGTGATCGAACGCTTCCTGGGCAACGACCGCCCGCTGCGCTTCATCGACGCCGAGAAGCCCAACTTCTTCAAACGGCTCTTTGGAGGGAAATGACCCATGTCCTTCCTGTCTTTCCTGCTGGGTGAAAAGAAGAAAACAGCGAGTGTTGCCAAGGAGCGGTTGCAGATCATCCTGGCGCACGAGCGCTCGGGCCGCAACGCCGCCGAGCCCGACTACCTGCCCGACCTGCAGCGCGAGTTGGTGGCCGTGATCGGCAAGTACGTTCGCATCAACCCAGATGACATCAAGGTGAACCTGGAACGCCAGGACAACCTGGAAGTGCTCGAAGTCAAGATCGAGCTGCCGGACGCGCGCTGACCCAACTTACCGAGACTCCGCCCATGTCACTCAAGATCGTTGTCTATTCCAAGTCTGCCTGCCCGCAGTGTGAGTCGGCCAAGATGCTGCTGAAGTCCCGCTCCATGGATTTTGAGGAAATCAAGATCGACGA
>CBKZAG010000123.1:0-10029 GCA_966692625.1 uncultured Comamonadaceae bacterium | reverse complement strand
CCCAGCGCCAGCCCCAAACGTGAAATTTCGGCCAGGCCGCGCGTGATCAACGCCGCCCGCGCGTTCAGGCCCAGATCCAGGCCATCGCACAGCCCCGTGGCAATCGCCATCACGTTCTTCACCGCGCCGCCCACTTCCACACCCACGATGTCATCGTTGGCATAGACGCGCAGCGCCTGGCTGTGGAAAGCCTGCACAAGCAATTCGCACACGGCCTTTTGTCTGCAAGCCGCCACCAAGGCGGTGGGGCGGCCGCGAGCCACCTCCTGGGCAAAACTTGGGCCGCTCAGCACCCCCGCCCGCAAGGCGGGCGCCACCTGGGCACAGATTTCATGCCCCAACAAACCCACGTCACCAGCGGATTCGTCGGTAGCCCGCTCAAAGCCCTTGCACAACCACACGACCGGCATGGTGCAGTCGCGCAGCAGCGTCAGCATCTCGCGCAAGGCCGCCATGGGCGTGCCGATGATCACCAGATCCTCACCTTGCAGTTGCGCCGCCAGTTCGGTGGCAGGGCAACTGAACACGGTCAACCGCTCAGGAAACACCAGCCCAGGCAGGTAGCGCTCGTTGCAACGCTGCGCCTGCATGCGCCCCGCCTGTGCGGCGTCGCGTGCCCACAGGCGCACGTCGTGCGGCGCGCCGTTGTCGGACGCGGCAGCCATGGCCAGGGCCGTGCCCCAGGCACCGGCCCCCAGAACGCTGATCCTCATGCGTCGCTCAAGGCACCGGTCACTGGGTCACGATACGCGGCGCGTCTTCTTCCTGCTGCGCCTGCTGCTGCTCGTACATGGCCTGGAAGTTGATTTCGGCCAGGTGCACGGGCGGGAAACCGGCGCGCTGGATCATGTCGGCCACGTTGCCGCGCAGGTAGGGATAGACGATCTGCGGGCAGGCGATGCCCATGATCGGGCCCATCTGGTCGGCGGGCAGGTTGCGGATCTCGAAAATACCAGCCTGCTTGGCTTCCACCAAGAACACCGTCTTGTCGTTGATCTTGGTCTGCACGGTGGCGGTCACGGCCACTTCATACACCCCATCGGCCACGGGCTGTGCCTCGACGCCGAGCTGGATGTCCACGCTGGGCTGCTCCTGCTCCAGCAGGATGGCGGGGGAGTTGGGCTGTTCGAGCGACGCCTCCTTCAGGTACACGCGCTGGATCTGGAACACGGGAGTGGAGTCGTCTGCCATGAAAGTCTCTTCAAGAATCTAGGGTCAAAAAAACAGACCCGCTGGAGGCGTTCCCGCAGCGGGTCATGAACTCGGAACAGTGGGCATTATGCAGCCCAACGGCCCGGTCAAGGTCAGGCAGCCAGCAGCGGCGCCAAGCCGCCTCGCGCGTCCAAGGCATGCAGATCGTCGCAACCGCCCACGTGGGTGTCGCCAATGAAGATTTGCGGCACGCTCGTGCGGCCGGTCAGCTCCTTCATCCCCGCACGCACATCGGGCTTGCCATCCACCACAATTTCTTCCCATTGTTGGACACCGCGCTCGCGCAGCAAAGCCTTGGCACGCATGCAGTAGGGACAGTAATCGCTGCTGTAGATCTTCACCTGGGCCATGGATTCACACTCCGTTGTACTCGGCGAAATTGTCAGCCCTTTTGCACCGGCAGGCTGGCAGAGCGCCACGCACCCATGCCACCGGTCAGGGAATGCACTTTCTCGTAACCCAGTTTCTTGGCCACGGCCACCGCACGGTTGGAACGCGCGCCAGAAGCGCACACCATCACCACCGGCACCGACTTGTTCTTGACAACGGCAGGCAGCTTGGCCTCCAGCTCGCCCAGCGGCACGTTCTTGGCGCCGGTCACGTGGCCGCTGGCAAACTCCTCAGGGGAGCACACATCGACCACCACTGCCTTTTCGCGGTTCATCAACTGCACCGCCTCGGCGGGTGTGATACCCGCTGCGCCGCCGCCTTTGCCCAGAACCGGCCACAAAAGCATGGCGCCGGAACTGATGGCCACCACAAACAAAACCCAATTTTCCAAAAAGAAAGTCACGGTATACCTTTCAGAGCAACCTGCTATTTTAAAATGAGTCGTTCTGCCCCTGTCCAACGCCTGCCAAACCTGACTCACATGTACAAACTTGTTCTGATCCGCCACGGCGAATCCACCTGGAACCTGGAAAACCGTTTCACCGGCTGGACCGATGTCGACCTCACCCCCACCGGCGTCTCGCAAGCCATGTCGGCAGGCAAGCTGCTCAAGGCCGAGGGCTGGGATTTCGACCTGTGCTTCACCAGCGTGCTCAAGCGCGCCATCCACACGCTCTGGTACACGCTGGACGAGATGGACCGCACCTGGCTGCCCGTGGTGAAGGATTGGCGCCTGAACGAGCGTCACTACGGCGGCCTGCAAGGCCTGAACAAGGCCGAGATGGCCAAGCAGTACGGTGACGAGCAGGTGCTGATCTGGCGCCGCAGTTATGACACGCCGCCGCCTGCACTGGAGCCCACCGACCCACGCTGCGAGCGAGGCGACCGCCGCTACGCTGGTCTGCCCCCCGAACAGGTTCCGCTGACCGAATGCCTCAAGGACACGGTCGCACGCGTGCTCCCCTGCTGGAACGACACCTTGGCTCCCGCCATCAAGTCGGGCAAGCGCGTGCTGGTGGCCGCGCACGGCAACTCCATCCGCGCGCTGGTCAAGTACCTGGACGGCATTTCCGACAGCGACATCGTCAACCTCAACATCCCCAACGGCATCCCGCTGGTGTACGAGCTGGACGCCGACCTGAAGCCCATCCGCCACTACTACCTGGGCGACGCCGAGGCGGCAGCCCGCGCCGCCGCCGCCGTGGCCAACCAGGGCAAGGCCTGAACACACACATCAGCTTTACGGAACCGAAACACCCTTTCGGTTTCCAAGGTGTATATTGGCCGGTGACCGTTTAGAAGGTGCAGCAATGGGGCAGAAACTCAAGATAGCAGGCTGGATTGCAGTGGGCGCCGTCGCTGGCGCGTTGACCACCGTCCAGCTGCAGGCCGTGGCACGCGGGTCGCTGTCGCCGCTGCCACTGGAAGAACTCCAGCAGCTCGCCGCCGTCTTCGGCATGGTCAAGAGCGACTACGTGGAGCCGGTGGACGAGAAGAAGCTCATCACCGACGCGATCTCGGGCATGGTCTCCAGCCTGGACCCGCACTCGCAGTACTTCGATAAGAAGAGCTTCAAGGAATTCCGCGAAGGCACCAGCGGCCGCTTCGTGGGCGTCGGCATTGAAATCACCATGGAAGACGGCCTGGTCAAGGTCGTCTCGCCCATCGAGGATTCCCCCGCCTTCCGTGCCGGTCTCAAGTCCAACGACCTCATCACCAAGATCGACGAAACCGCGGTCAAGGGCCTGTCGCTGAACGAGGCCGTCAAGCGCATGCGCGGTGAACCCAACACCAAGGTCACGCTGACGATCTTCCGCAAGGACGAGAACCGCACCTTCCCGGTGACCATCACGCGCCAGGAAATCAAGACCCAGAGCGTGAAGTCCAAGGTGATCGAGCCCGGCTACGCCTGGCTGCGCGTGTCGCAGTTCCAGGAGCGCACGGTCGAAGACTTTGCCCGCAAGCTGGAAGACATCTACAAGGAACAGCCGCAGCTCAAGGGCTTGGTGCTGGACCTGCGCAACGACCCGGGCGGCCTGCTCGACGCGGCGGTGGCCATCTCTACCGCCTTCCTGCCCGAGAACGTGACCGTCGTATCCACCAACGGTCAGCTCGAAGAGAGCAAGGCCTCGTTCAAAGCTGCGCCACAGTACTACCTGCGCCGCGCCAGCAACGACCCGATCCGCCACCTGACCGAAACGACCCGGGGCGCCCTGAAGAACGTGCCGCTGGTGGTGCTGGTGAACGAAGGCTCCGCCTCCGCCAGCGAGATCGTGGCGGGCGCGCTGCAGGACCACAAGCGCGCCACCATCATGGGCAGCCAGACCTTCGGCAAGGGCTCGGTGCAGACGGTGCGCCCCCTGGGACCGGACACCGGCTTGAAACTGACCACGGCCCGCTACTACACCCCGAGCGGCCGCTCCATCCAGGCCAAGGGCATCGTGCCCGACGTGTGGCTGGACGAAACCGCCGAAGGCAACCTGTTTGCCGTCCTTCGCACCCGCGAGGCAGACTTGGACAAGCACCTGGGCAACGGCCAGGACAACGGCCGCCAGCCCAGCGAAGCGGAAAAGGCCGCCGAGCGCCAGCGTGAACAGGAACGCGAGGCCGCCCGCCTGCGCCTGGAAGAGGAACAGCGCAAGAACCCCGGCCAACGCCTCATACCCGAGTTTGGCTCCGACAAGGACTTCCAACTGCAACAAGCGCTGAACCAGCTCAAGGGCAAGCCCGTGGTGGCCAGCAAGACGCAGACCGAGCGCCCGGCGGCCACCACCGAGCAGTGATCCACGGCAGCGCCTGATGAACGACGAGCAGCTGCTGCGTTACTCGCGCCACATCCTGCTCGACGAGCTGGGTGTGGAAGGCCAGGAAAAACTGCTGGCTGCCCATGCGGTGGTGATTGGCGCCGGTGGGCTGGGCTCACCCGTGGCGCTCTACCTGGCCAGCGCCGGCGTGGGCCGCATCACCCTGGTGGACCACGACACGGTGGACGCCACCAACCTGCAACGGCAGATCGCACACAACCTGGAACGGCTGGGCCAACCCAAGGCCGAATCGGCCAAGGCGGCCATGCATGCCATCAACCCCGAGGTGCGCATCGACACCGTGCTGCAACGCGCCGATGCCGCCCTGCTCGACCAATTGCTGCCCGGTGCCGACGTGGTGCTGGACTGCACCGACAACTTCGCCACGCGCCACGCCATCAACCGTGCCAGCGTGCAGCACCGGCTGCCGCTGGTCTCAGGGGCGGCCATCCGCTTCGACGGCCAGTTGTCGGTCTATGACCCGCGCAACGCCGAGTCCCCCTGCTACGCCTGCATCTTCCCCGACACCGACGGCCTGGAAGAAGTGCGCTGCGCCACCATGGGCGTGTTCGCGCCGCTGGTCGGCATCATCGGCACCATGCAGGCGGCCGAGGCACTCAAGCTGCTCAGCGGCATGGGTTCACGCCTGGTCGGTCGGCTCACCATGCTCGACGGCCGGGGCATGGAATTCACCGAAGTCAAGCTGGCGCGCAACCCGGGCTGCACCGTCTGCGGCGGGCACTGAGCACGCACATACGCCTCAGCCTTTACGCGTCACTCCGGCCCCCGCCAGGTGACGGGTCTGGCCGCCAATGCGCCGCTGGGTGCGCGGCAGCTCCGCATCGTGCGCGGTCACCATCTGTTCGGCCCGGGCCTGCAAGCGGTCCAGCACGCCATCCAGCCAGTCCAGTTCGGCTTCATCCAGCACGTCCAGCAGCTCGCGGTTGATCTGTCGCGCCAGCGGCAGCAATTCGGCGTGGATGCTGCGCCCTTTGTCTGTCAGCATGACCTGCGCATGCCGCCGGTCGGAAGGGCGCTGGATACGCACCAGCAACTGCTTGTCCACCATGGAGCCGATGGCCCGCGAGGTGCGCGCCTTGTCCAGTCCGGCACGGCGCGCCAGTTCGGTCGGTGTCATCCCATCGGTAGGTTCCAGCAGGCTGATGAGCCTCCACTCCCGCCGGGTAATGCCGAAGCGCCCTTCGCACACGCGCACCACCAAGCTGCCAGCCTGCGCCAACACGCGAGTGAACCGGTACAGGGGCATGTCAACGAGCGAGTCGAGCCGCTTCAGTCTGGAAGCCGTGGCCATTCGGGTTTTCACGAAGAACAGTTGATTAGATCAATCGATTGTCACGCTTCTACATTTGCCCCACAAGGACAACGCCACCGATACTCAGGAGACACCATGAACTTCCGCAGACAACTGCTTTGCGCCCTTCTGGGCATCCACGGCCTGCTGGCGCCGCTGGCCGCCAATGCGCAGAGCACTTACGCAACCAAACCGGTCCGCCTGGTCAACAACTGGCCGCCCGGCGGCCCCTCGGACATTCTGGCGCGCTCTGTCCAGCCCTATTTGCAAGACCTGCTCAAGCAACCGGTGATCGTGGACAACAAGGCGGGTGCGGCTGGCAACCTGGGGGCAACAGAAGTGGCCCGGGCCCCGGCAGACGGGCACACCGTGCTGTTCGGCATCGACACCACGTTCACGGTCAACCCGCACATCTACAAGACCATGCCTTTCAAGGGCGCCGACCTGAAGCCCGTGGTCATCATGGCTTCGTCCGGCCTGCTGGTAGGTGTGCATCCATCCACCGGCATCAAGTCGATGAAAGACCTGGTTGCCGCAGGCAAGGGCAAAGGGCTGATGTTTGGCTCGGGCGGCAATGGCAGCCCCGGCCATCTGTGGGTGGAGATGTTCAAGGACGCGGCTGACGTGAAGGTGACCCACGTGCCGTACCGTGGCAACACCCCGGCGGTAACTGCCGTGCTGGCTGGTGAAGTCAACGGCGGCGCATTGGCTACCCCGGGCATGCTGCCGCACGTCCAGGGCGGCAAGATCGCCCCGCTGGCAGTGACGGGGCAACAACGTTCAAAACTGGCGCCCGACCTGCCCACGGTGGGAGAGCTGGGCCTGCCGGAACTGGTGCAGGAGGTCCTGTACCTGGTGATGGTGCCTGCAGCCACGCCCGAACCCGTTGTGCAGGCGCTGCAAAAAGGCATTGTGGACGCCCTCAAGCGCCCCGACGTGCAAGCCCGGCTGACCAGCCTGGACCTGCACTTCGAGGGGCAAACCGGCAGCGCCGCCAGCAAGCGCCTTGCCGACACCAGCGCCCGTTACGCCAAGGTGGTGGCAGCCACCGGCATGCAGGTGGATTGAAGACAGGACTGCGGCCATGCAAAGCCCCAACATCATTTACGTCGTATCGGACGACCTGGGCTACGCCGACCTGGGCTGCTACGGCGGCCGTCAAGCCCAGTTTGGTGACGTGTCTCCCAACATCGACAAACTTGCCGCAGGCGGCATGCGCTTTGTCGAGGGTTACTCCAACTCACCGGTGTGCTCGCCCACCCGTTTTGCGCTGATGACCATGCGCTACCAGTACCGGCTGCGCGGCGCACTGGAAGAGCCCATCAACAGCCGCAGCAAGGGCAGCGACGTCCTGGGCCTGCCCGCCGATCTGCCTACGCTGCCCTCACTGCTGCGTGACGCGGGCTACCACACCGCACTCATTGGCAAATGGCACCTGGGCTACCCGCCCACCTTCGGACCTCTGCGCTCGGGCTACGACGAATTCTTCGGCATCATGGCTGGCGGGGTGGACTACTTCACCCACTGCTCTTCCAAGGGCGACCACGACCTTTTCCTCGGCGAAGACGAGCACATGGAAGTGGGCTACCTCACCGACATCTTCTCGCGGCGCTCGGTGGACTACATCCACCGCATGGCCGATGACGCCAAGGCAGGCAAGCCCTTCTTTTTGAGCCTGCATTACACCGCACCGCACTGGCCTTGGGAAACGCGTGACGACGCCCACATCGCCCCCGACGTGGCTAAGAACCTGTTCCACCTGGACGGCGGCAACATCCACAGCTACCGCCGCATGATCCACCACATGGACGAGGGCATCGGCTGGGTAATGGACGCTCTGCGCCAGCATGGGCTGGAGGAGAACACCCTGGTCGTCTTCACCAGCGACAACGGCGGGGAGCGCTTCAGCGACAACTGGCCCCTGGTCGGTGGCAAGATGGACCTGACCGAAGGGGGCATACGCGTGCCGTGGATCGCGCACTGGCCCGCCGTCATTCCGGCAGGCTCCGTCAGCCAGCAGCACTGCATGACGATGGACTGGTCGGCCACGATGCTGGACGTGGGCGGCGGGCAGCCCGATCCAGACTTTCCGCTGGACGGGATTTCTCTCAAGGGAGTGCTGAGCGACCCGGCCCACCGCTTCGAGCGCCCACTGTACTGGCGAATGAACCACCGCAGCCAGCGTGCCCTGCGGGTGGGGGACTGGAAATACCTGCAGGTGGACGGCAACGAATACCTCTTCAACATTGCGGCGGACGAACGCGAACGTGCCAACCTGGCGCAGCGTGAGCCCGAGCGCATGACCCAGATGCGCCAACTGTGGCTGGACTGGAACGAAACCATACCTCCCATACCGCCAGACGCCACGGTGAGCCTGGGGTATTCGACCAAGGACATGCCGCAACGTTAAGCTAGCCGACATGTCACGAATCGAACGGCTGTTTCCTTTCCTTTCCTGGCCGCGTGCCAGTGCCACCCTGCTGCGGGGCGAGGCCTTGGCGGGCCTCACCGTAGGGCTGATGGTCATACCCCAGGGGGTGGCGTATGCCGCACTGGCGGGCATGCCTCTGGTCACCGGCATCTACGCATCTTTGTTGCCTGCGCTGGTAGCGGTGTTCTTCGGTGCGTCCCCCCGGCTGTCGGTGGGCCCCACCGCGCTGAGCTGCCTGTTGGTGAGTGCGTCGCTCGCGGGGCTGGCCGCGCCGGGCAGCAACGAATGGATCGCCCTGGCGGTGTGGCTTGCGCTGCTGACCGGCCTGTTGCAGGTGGTACTGGGCCTGGCACGCTTTGGCTGGCTGTTGAATCTGGTCAACTCCCCCGTACTGATGGCCTTCACCCAGGCGGCAGCGGTGCTCATCATCGGATCACAGCTGCCCGCGCTGCTGGGTCTGCCAGCCAGCCCGGGGGAATGGCTGACTGACGCGTCGCCACATTGGCCATCGGTGGCGTTCGGCCTGGGCAGCTTGGCCGTGCTGATGCTGGCGCGGCGCTGGCGCCCAGCCTTCCCGACCGTGCTGTTGGTGGTGCTGGCCACGGCTGGCCTGAGCCAGTGGATGAACTTTGAGACCCAAGGTGGTGCCGTGGTGGGCGCGCTGCCCGAAGGGCTGCCAGCGCTCTACCTGCCGGGCTGGCCCGGCTGGAGCACGCTGGCGCAACTGGCGGTGCCGGTGCTGGTGGTCACGCTGGTGAGCTTTCTGGAGACCGCCGCCAGCGCCAAGGTGGACAACGCCCGCCAAGGCCAGCGCTGGAACCAGGATCAGGACCTCATCGGCCAGGGCTTGGCCAAGATCGCCGCCGGGTTCAGCGGCACATTTCCCACCAGTTCGTCGTTCTCGCGTTCGGCGCTCAACCTTTACGCCGGTGCCAAAAGTGGATGGGCCACCGTGTTTTCTGTGGTGGTCGTGCTGGCCGCCCTGCTCTTCCTGTTGCCAGTGCTGCACCATGTGCCCCAGGCGGTACTGGCCTCGGTAGTGCTGGTCGCCGTGATCGGGCTGATCAAACCGCGTGAATTCCCGCGGTTGTGGCGCATCTCCAGGGTGGAGGCCGTGATCGCACTCGCCACCGCGGCCATCACCGTCCTGTCCGCCCCACGGCTTTACTGGGGCGTGCTGGCGGGGGTGTTGATGTCGCTCAGCCACTTTCTGTACCAGCGGCTGCACCCGCGCATCATTGAAGTGGGCGCCCACCCGGACGGCCGCCTGCGCGACCGCCACCTGTGGAAACTGCCGCCGCTGGCGCCAGCCACCTATGCCCTGCGCATGGATGCGGAGCTGGACTTTGGCTCGGCGGCGGCGCTGGAGCGCGCCGTCACCGAACACCTGGCGGCCCACCCTGCCACGCAGCACGTGGTGCTGATGGCACAGCCCATCAACCGCATTGACGCCACTGGGGTGGAGACCTTCACCCGGCTGCGCCTGCTGCTGGCTGGACAGGGGCGCACCCTGCACCTGGTGGGCTTGAAGCTGCCGGTGGAAGAGACCTTGCGCGCGGCGGGCGAACTCACCGAGTCGCCACACCTGCACATGTACGCCACCGAGGCGGAGGCGCTGCGCGCGCTCAACGCCAGTGATTGAAGGCGCGAATCAGGCCCGGCCGATGATGGAGGCCGTGGCCATCAGCTCTTCGAGCAGCGCCAGCGACACCTTGCCAGACACGCTGTAGGGGTCGAACTCCGGGCGCTCGGAGTACTTGAGCACGATGGAGGTGTTGAGCTTGCTGAGGTTGACCTGCCCCATGGTCCAGCCACCGAAGCGGCGCTCGGTGATCTCTTCGTAGTGCAGCAACTCCACATCCTTGTGGCGCGGGTCTTCG
>CBKZAG010000122.1:0-10045 GCA_966692625.1 uncultured Comamonadaceae bacterium | reverse complement strand
TGCACGTCCTGACCTGCAAACATGTCATAGGCCCAGCGGTTCCACTGGCCTGCGCGCAGGAAATGCTCACTTTCGGCCATGCGGCGCGCCGCCGCCAGCAAGAGAGCAAAGCCGAAGTCGGCCGTGGTCTCGGTCAGCACGTCTGGTGTGTTGGTCCCCACCACGCCCGCCGCAGTCATGGCGGGTACATCAAAATTGTTGTAGCCCACGGCCATGTTGGCCACGACGCGCAACTGCGGGCACGCCTGCAGCAGAGCCGCGTCGATACGCTGGCTACCCGTGGTGAGCGCCCCCACGTGCCCTTGCAGGCGCTGGCGCAACTCCTCCGGCGACCATTCGTCGTCGTTCTCGTTGTAGCTGATGTCGAAGTGGCTGCGCAGGCGCTCCAGCACTTCGGGGAAGATGGCTCGTGCGACCAATACACGGGGGCGATTGCTCATGGCTCAGACCGCCAGCAGCTCAACTTCGAAGAGCAAGGTAGCGTTGGGTGGAATCACACCACCCGCGCCACGCGCACCGTAGCCAAGCTCAGGCGGGATGACCAGGCGGCGCGTGCCGCCCACGGCCATGCCCTGCACGCCCTCGTCCCAGCCCTTGATGACATGCCCTGCGCCGAGCGGAAACACGAACGGCTGGCCACGGTCTTTGCTGGAGTCGAACTTGCCGCCCTGCTCGCCATTGTTATAGAGCCAGCCGGTGTAGTGCACGCTGACGCGCTGGCCCGCGCGGGCAACGTCGCCGCTGCCCACCATGGTGTCTTCAAATTGCAGGCCGCTGGGGGTGGTGTTCATGAGAATTCCTTTCGGTGGTTTGTTTTTATTCGAGCCAGGTGGTGAAGTCTTGCACCGGCTCGCGCGGGGTAACGAAGGTGTTGACCTTGTCTGACGGGTCGGCGTAGCCCAGAGCCATGCCACAGACCAGCATTTCATTGTCGCCCGCGCCCACGTGGGGCAGGATGATGCTGGCGAAATTGTTCCAAGCGGCCTGAGGGCAGGTGTCGAGCCCATGTGCGCGTGCAGCCACCATCAGGTTCTGCATGAACATGCCCGTGTCCACGAGCGCACCGCCGCCCATGATCTTGTCCACGGTGAACATCAGCCCCACGGGCGCGTCGAAGAACTTGAAGTTGCGCTGGTGCTGCGCATGCATCTTGTCCTTGTCGCCCTTGGTGATGCCCAGCAGACCGTACAGGCCCCAGCCGTTTTCGCGGCGGCGGTCGATGTAGGGACTGACCCACTGGCGCGGGTAGTAGTCGTAGGCTTCCTGGTACTGCTCGGCCAGCGCGGGGTTGGCGCGGATGGCGTCGTGCGCGGCACAGACCTTTTGCACCAGCGCGTCGCGCGAGGCGCCTTGCAACACGTAAACCTTCCATGGCTGGGTGTTCGTACCAGAGGGCGCACGGCTGGCCACGCTCAGCAAGTGCTCGATCATGTCGCGCGGCACCGGCTTGGGCAGGAAAGCCCGTACCGACAGGCGGCCCTCGATGGCGGCGTCTACGCTGGCGGGATCGGCCACTGGCGGGCGGCTGAAGGACGGCGGGTTCTGGCTCATGTCGGTCTCCATACTGGTTTGACGTTTACGTAAACGTCAATTATGTCGTTGTTGCGGTTGCAATGCAGAACCAGAGTTCATCGCAAGGTCTCCAGTACCCTTCGCAACGCATCTGGCAACGGTACAGGCCGCCGCGTCTGTCGGTCGACGTACACATGCACGAAGTGGCCGCTTGCCGCCGCCCGTTCACCGCTTTCACCGAACAGCCCCACTTCGTACCGCACACTGGAACGCCCCAGGTGAGCCACCCGCAGGCCAGCGTGAATGGTGTCTGGGAAGGCCAGCGGCGCAAAGTAGTTGCACTGTGTCTCGATCACCAGCCCGATCACTCCACCTGAATGGATGTCCAACGCGCCTTGCTCGATCAGGTAGCCGTTGACGGCCGTGTCGAACCAACTGTAATAGACCACGTTGTTCACATGGCCGTAGATGTCGTTGTCCATCCACCGCGTGCCTAGGGCGCGGAACACACGGTAGGCGCTGCGCGGCTGGGGTTGGGGGCGGTCGCTGCTCATGCCGCCCGATTGTGCCAGTCACCCGACGCACGCCAGGCCCGCCAGCGCTGCCAATGTGACACCGCCACACGGAAGGTGCTGACCTGCACGCGCACGGTGGTGGAGATGTCGTGCCCATAACCGCCCGCCATGGACATGGCCACGGGAATGCGGCGCTGCCAGGCCCAGTCGAACACACGCCGGTCGCGGGCCTCCATGCCATCATCGGTCAGCTTGAGCCGGCCCAGCCGGTCCCCCTCATGCGGGTCGGCACCGGCCAGATAGATGATCAACCCTGGATCGAAACGGCGCTCCAGTTCGCCCAGACCTTGCTCCAGTGCTTCCATGTACTGGTCGTCCCCGCAGCCATCGGGCAGTTCAATGTCGCAATCGCCGGGCTCCTTGCGGAACGGGAAGTTGCGTTCGCCGTGCAAGGAAAGGGTGAACACCGAATCGTCGTCCTTGAAGATGCTGGCCGTGCCGTTGCCCTGGTGAACGTCCAGATCGATGACGGCCACGCGCAGCGGTCGTAACCTGTTGATACCACTCTGACGAGCCCACTCGGCCTGCATCAGCCTGGCCGCCACCGCCGTGTCGTTGAACACGCAAAAGCCGCTGCCCTTGTGGGCATAGGAATGGTGGGTGCCACCCGCCCGATTGGCGGCCACGCCCTCACCCGCCAGAGCAGCCCGGCACGCTTGCACCGTGGCGCCGACGGAGCGGCGAGCCCGCTCGGCCATGGCCGGGCTCCAGGGAAATCCGATCTCGCGCTGCTCCGCGGAAGTCAGTCCCCCGCTGGCCACGGCGTCGATGTACCTGGGGGTGTGAGCCAGAGCAAGTTCGCCATCAGTGGCAGGAAGCGCCTGACACATCCGGATCTGCGGAAAAGCGCTGGCCAACCGCTCGCGCAGCATCGAGTATTTGGCCATGGGGAACCGGTGCCCCGACGGCAAAGGAAGAACGAAATGGTCGGCGTAAAAGCTTTGCACGCGTGCATTCTGCACGGGGTGCCACAAACTTTTTTGCTGCGACGCAACAAAACCCCTTGCATTTGGGTGAGCGATGCCTATAATTGAAACCATGTTGCAGCGCAGCAAATGTGCAAGGACAAAGACTTGCATTGACATGCAGCCCTCAACATCCCTTCGAACCCTTGCATTTGGAGTATGACGATGCTGACCGCTGAGCAACTGCTTGCCGCCCAAAAAGCCAACATGGAAACCCTCTTTGGCTTGACCCAAAAGGCCTTTGAAGGCGTCGAGCGCCTGGTGGAACTGAATGTGCAGGCCACCAAGGCCGCATTGAGCGAGACGGCCACCAATGCGCAGGCCATGATGAACGTCAAGGACGCTCAGGAACTGATCGCGCTGCAAGCCTCCCTGATGCAGCCGCTGGCCGAGAAGACCGCTGCCTACAGCCGCCAGTTGTACGAGATCGCCTCTGGCACTGGCGCCGAGTTTGCCAAGGCCGCCGAAGGCCAGGCCAGCGACGCCCAACAGAAATTCATGGCTGTTGTTGACAACGTTGCCAAGAACGCCCCCGCTGGCTCCGAAGCTGCCGTGGCCGTGATGAAGAATGCCGTGGCTGCTGCCACCACCGCCATGGAATCGGTGCAAAAGGCCGTCAAGCAGGCCGGTGAAATCGCCGAGAGCAATTTCCACGCGGTGGCAGCCAGCGCCACCCAGGCTGCCAAGCCGGCAGCCAAGAAACGCTGAGAGTCTCTTTTTCGGTTGTCTCCTCGGGTCTCTTCGAAGTCGGATTCAGGGACCCCTTCAAGGCCTCCCCTCTGGGTGAGGCCTTTTTTTACGTCTTACACCGGTCACAGGCCGCGTGCGGCCAGTTCCGGGCGGCGCAAGGCCTGCAATTGCTCACGCAGTCTGGGCATCATGGCCTGCATGGCCTCCCGCCCTGCGACCATGGAACGTTGACGCGAAGCAAAGTCGGCACTGCCAACCCCTTGCAACGCTGGCCGCACCACCACATCCGCGCCTGACAACACGTAGCGATTGATGCTCTGCCCCATGATGGCAAAGGTCTGCAGAACGACGCGGAACGCGTCGGTCGTGGCCTGCCCGTCGGGTGCGCTCGAAATATCCACGGCGATCACCAGTTCAGCCCCCATCTGGCGCGCCTGCTCCACCGGCACCGGCGCCACGAGGCCACCGTCCACATAATCTTTGCCCGATATCTGCACTGGCGTGAACACGCCCGGCACCGCACTGGAGGCCCGGACCGCCGCCCCGGTGTCGCCACGTTGAAACAACACCGCCTTGCCGGTTGCCAGTTCGGTAGCGACGATGCCCAGGGGCATGGACATTTCATGCAGCGGCTTGCCTTGCACCTGCCGGTTCACGTAACGGGCGAGGGCCTCGCCCCTCAGCAACCCCCGGTTGAACAATGGCAAGGTCCAGTCTGCGATGGCGGCCTCCTCCATCTGCAGAGCGGCCTGCTCCAGTTCCGAGCCGGTCCTTCCACTCGCATACAGCGCAGCCACCAGGCTGCCTGCGGAAGTACCCACCACCAGGTCGGGCTTGATGCCGTGTTGCTCCAGCACCTGGATCACCCCGACGTGCGCAAACCCACGCGCAGCGCCGCCGCCTAGCGCCAAACCCACACGCGGAGCACGCAACCTGGGCGGGACAGGGAGCGGTTCTGGCACAGCGGGAGGCTCAACCCTCGCAGGCCCCAGCGCACCACAGCCTGCAAGGCCCGCAGCGCCAAGCATGGCCGCAGCCAGCAAGCTCCTGCGAAGGGGGGACGGCGGATGAAATTTTTCAGACATTGCACTCAATAAGAATGATTTGCGTTTGTGTTAATATAAGTTCGTCGGTCATGACTTTGGCCGCCGAAGCACGAAAGACCCTCATCCATACACCTATGATGAACATCAAGACCTCCCTGACCCGCATGCTCGTCGTGGCTGCCGCCTGTGGCGCCGCTCTTTCCGTCCAGGCACAGGACAAGGTTCTGAACCTCTACTCGGCACGGCACTACCAGACCGACGAGGTGATGTACGACACCTTCACCAAGACCACGGGCATCAAGATCAACCGCGTGGACGCGGACGATGCCGGTATTGTGGCCCGTCTGCGCGCCGAAGGTTCAGCCTCTCCGGCTGACGTCATCATGCTGGTGGACGCTGCACGCCTGGCCGCCGCCGACAGCCAGGGCCTGTTCCGTCCGATCAAGTCTGCCAAGCTGGACGCTGCCATTCCGGCCAACCTGCGCGCCAACGCCACTGCCGACGGCGTGACATGGACGGGGTTCTCCACCCGCGCCCGCGTGGTTGTGTATGACCCGTTGCGCGTAAAGGCCGACGACGTGGCCACCTACGAGCAACTGGCCAACCCCAAACTTAAGGGGCTGCTGTGCACCCGCTCTGGCTCCCACCCCTACAACCTGTCCCTGTTCGCCACCGTGGTGGACCGCCTGGGCGACGAAAAAGGTGAAGCCTGGCTCAAAGGCCTGGTGGACAACATGGCCCGTGCGCCCAAGGGTGGCGACACCGACCAGATCAAGGCCGTCGCCTCCGGCGAATGCGGCATCGCGCTGACCAATACCTACTACATCGCCCGGCTGGTGAAGTCGGACAAGCCGGAAGACCGCGCAGTGATGGAGCGCGTGCGCGTGGTATTCCCGAACCAGGGCTCGACCGGCACCCACGTCAACATCGCCGGCGCTGCCGTGGCCAAGCATGCCAAAAACGTGGACAACGCTGTTCAGTTCATGGAATTCCTGGCCAGCCCCTATGCACAGGAATACTTTGCCAACGGCAACAACGAATTCCCCGCCGCCAAGGGCGTGAAGGTCGACAACGCGGCTCTCAAGTCGATTGGTGGCGGCGACTTCAAGGCCGAGACCATCCCCTTGGGCGTGGTGGCCAAGAACATGACCAAGGTGCAGCAGATGCTGGACCGCGTCGGCTACAAGTGACCCCGACTGCCGGAGCCTTCACCGGCATACTTGGCAGCCCGCTCCCCGAGCGGGCTTTTTTTGCGCCATAATTGACGTTTACGTAAACGTAAACAACTCAAAGGAGCGGACAGATGGAGATTGCTGGCAAGGTATTCGTGGTCACTGGTGGCGCTTCCGGCCTGGGTGAAGGCACCGCACGCATGCTGGCAGCGAATGGCGCCAAGGTCGTCATTGCCGACATGCAGGCCGAAAAAGGCGAAGCCGTGGCCAAGGAAATTGGCGGGGCCTTCGTCAAGTGCGACGTCAGCAGCGAAACCGATGGGCAAGCCGTGATCGCCAAGGCCACATCCCTGGGCAAACTGGTTGGCCTGGTGAACTGCGCGGGCATTGCACCGGCTGAAAAAACTGTGGGCAAGACCGGCCCCCACGCATTGGCCACCTACACCAAGACGATCACGGTGAATCTGGTGGGAACCTTCAACATGATCCGTCTGGCGGCGGACGCCATGTGCAAGAACGACCCGGAACCCACTGGTGAGCGCGGTGTGCTGATCTCCACCGCGTCGGTGGCGGCTTACGACGGCCAGATCGGCCAGGCAGCCTATGCGGCGTCCAAGGGCGGCGTCGTGGGCATGACCCTGCCCATTGCGCGCGATCTGGCGCGCAACGGCATCCGCAACATGACCATCGCCCCCGGCATCTTTGGCACACCCATGCTGTTTGGCATGCCGCAGGAGGTGCAGGACGCGCTGGCCGCCAGCGTGCCCTTCCCCTCGCGCCTTGGCACACCGCAGGACTATGCCAAGCTGGTCAAGCACATCGTGGAAAACGACATGCTCAATGGCGAGGTGATCCGCCTGGATGGAGCCATCCGGCTTGCGCCGCGTTGATCCATGCCTGAGCGCGCCGGGCGCCACCCGCTTTATCCTGTATAAACAGGCATCCCACCACAGGATGCCTGTTTTTCGTCATGGCCGGACATACTCCCCAGGAAATCGCGCGCGACGCGGTGAAGCTGCTTGCGTCACGCCGGCTCCCTCCCACCCCGGACAACTTTCAGAGCGCATACCATGAGGTAGCGGGCACCAAGCCCTTGCGCCCCTTTCCCCTGGAAAACCTTCGACAGCTGACCAACGCCCTGCCGGAACGCACGCCTGGCCAGGTTCGGCTGAAGACCCAGGTGGACCGCGCCGTGCGCATGCACAGCTGGGACGACCTGCAAAAGGCGTTGGTCAACCACATCGGCCACAGCGGCGACAGCGCACCCAACCTCTCGGCCCCCTTGGCTGTGGTGGAGGAAACCAGCCTTCCCGCCGACCTGCGCGAACAGATGGCACGCATCGTGGACAACGCGCTGCCTGCCGTGGGCAATGACGATCCGCGCATTGTTGAGCAAGCCCAGGAGCTGGTGCGCTACCTGCGCCTGACCAGCCAACACCAGCCCACTTTGCGAAAGATGATGGCGGATTTTGCTTTCCGCCTGTCTTTCGTGTCAGAGGAGCAAGGCACCATACGATCCAGTCTGCTCGGCCTGCTGCGCATGGTGTTTGAGAACATCGGCGACCTGAGCCCCGAAAACCCCTGGCTGCAGAACCAGATGAACGCGCTGATCCAGGCGGCCGAACCCCCGCTGTCGGCCCGGCGCCTGGAAGACCTTCACCGCCAACTGCGAGACGTGATTCACAAGCAGGCCGAAGCCAAGGAGCGCGGCATGCAGGCCCAGGCCCTGATGAAACAGGCCCTGAGCACCTTCATCGAACGTCTGGGCGAGGTAACCGCCAGCAGCGGCCACTACCAGGAACAACTGGAACAGTGTGCCAATCAACTGCAAACCGCCACCAGCCTGGACGAAATGGCCCCGGCGCTGCACGATGCCATTCAGGCAACCCGTGCCATGGTGGTGGAAAGCCAGCGCGTGGGCGACGAGCTGCAGTTGCTGCGCGAACGCACCACCCAGGCGGAGGCTGAAGTTTTGCGCCTTCAGGCAGAACTGGACCGCATGAGCGCCGTGGCCTGCCACGACATGCTCACGGGCGTGCTCAACCGCAAAGGCTTGGAAGAAGTCGTGGAACGTGAACTGTCGCGTGCCCGGCGCCTGGGCAGCAACGTGTGCCTCGCACTGCTCGACATCGACGACTTCAAGAAAATCAACGACGAGCACGGCCACGTTGTGGGCGACGCCGCGCTCAAGCACCTGGCGGACGTGGCGCGCTCTGCCCTTCGGCCTGCCGATTCGGTGGCCCGCTATGGTGGCGAAGAATTCGTGATCGTGCTGCCGGAGACCGATGTCAGCGAGGCGGAAGAGGTGGTCACCCGCCTGCAAAGAGCGTTGACCACCCAGCTTTTCCTGCATGACACCAAGGGGCTGCTGATCACCTTCAGCGCGGGTGTCACGCAGCTGAGCCCGGACGAAGGCAGCGGCCCTGCCCTGCGCCGGGCAGACCAGGCCATGTACCTGGCGAAACGCAGCGGCAAGAACCGCGTCTTCAAAGCCTGACCGGCTAGCCTGCCTGCCGTGGCCATACCCCAGAGCTTCATCCAGGAACTGCTCGCCCGCGTTGATATCGTCGAGGTGGTGGGGCGCTACGTGCAGCTCAAGAAGGGCGGCGCCAACTTCATGGGGCTGTGCCCATTTCACGGGGAAAAATCGCCATCGTTCAGCGTGAGCCCGACCAAGCAGTTTTTCCACTGCTTTGGATGCGGCAAACATGGCAACGCCGTCGGCTTTTTGATGGAGCACACGGGCGTGGGTTTCGTGGAGGCGGTGAAAGACCTGGCGCAGCAGGTGGGCCTGCAGGTGCCCGAGGAGGACGTTTCGCCCCAAGACCGCGCCCGCGCCGCAGAGCAGCGGCAAAAGCAGACGACCCTGACAGACGTGCTGGAAAAGGCTGCCGAAGCCTACCGCCAGCAGTTGCGTCAGGCGCCGCGTGCCATCGAATACTTCAAGGGGCGCGGACTGTCGGGCCAGATCGCCAAGACCTTTGGACTGGGCTATGCCCCCGAAGGCTGGCGCTTTTTGTCCACCGTTTTCCCTGACTACCAAAACCCCCTGCTGGTGGAAGCTGGGCTGGTGATTGCCTCGGAAGGGCAAGGCGACGAAGGCGGCACCCAAGATACGCGCGAAGGCAAGCGTTATGACCGCTTCCGCGACCGGGTGATGTTCCCCATACGCAACGTCAAGGGTGAATGCATTGGTTTTGGCGGCCGCGTGCTCGACAAAGGGGAGCCCAAGTACCTGAACTCCCCGGAGACACCGGTGTTCAGCAAGGGGCACGAGCTTTACGGGCTGTTTGAGGCACGCACGGCCATCCGGCAGGAAGGCTATGTGCTGGTCACCGAAGGCTACATGGACGTGGTGGCGCTGGCGCAACTGGGCTTTGGCAACGCGGTGGCCACCTTGGGCACGGCCTGCACGCCCGACCACGTGCGCAAGCTGTTCCGCTTCAGCGATGCGGTGGTGTTCAGCTTTGACGGGGACGCCGCAGGGCGCCGCGCGGCGCGCAAAGCGCTGGAGGCCTCCCTGCCCTGGGCCTCGGACACGCGCTCCATCAAGTTCCTCTTCTTGCCCCCGGAACACGACCCGGACAGCTACATCCGCGCCCATGGCACGGACGCGTTTGCCCAATGCGTGAAAGAAGCCACTCCGTTGAGCCGGTTTCTTCTGGAGGTGGTGGCCACGGACTGCGACCTGGACACCGCCGAAGGCCGCGCCCGCATGGCCAGCCAGGCCCAGCCGTTGTGGACGGCCATGCCGGATGGCGCGCTGAAGCGGCAGTTGCTGGGCGAGTTGGCCGATGGCGTGGGGCTGGATGTGCGGGAACTGGCCCAACTGTGGCAGACCCATCCAAGTAAAGCGCAGCGTGGCGCAAAACCGCCTGCGACGGCAAACGACACAGCGCCACCCGCTTACTCCGAGTCCAACCACACCGGGGAGCCAAAAACACGCCAGAAACGCTGGACACCCCGCCCTGCCCCAAGCTGGCGGCGGCCTTCAACGCGCGGTCTGCTGGGCCGGGCTGACCGCGTCGCGCGCATCGTGCTGACGAACGCCCAGGCCTGGGATTGGCTGAGCGCGGACGATCACC
>CBKZAG010000121.1:0-10193 GCA_966692625.1 uncultured Comamonadaceae bacterium | reverse complement strand
ACGTCTTCGGGCATGGCGGTGCCTTCGCTCTCGGCCTTGCTGATGAGGATGGCCACGCGCATTTCCAGCTCGGGCGGTTCGATGGCCACCGTGAGGCCGGAGTCGAAGCGCGACACCAGGCGCTCGTGGATGTCCGTCAGCCCCTTGGGGTAGGTGTCGCTGGTCATGACGATGTGGCTCTTCTTGGCCAGCAGCGCCTCGAACGCGTTAAAGAATTCTTCCTGCGTGCGTTCCTTGTTGGCGAAGAACTGCACGTCGTCGATGAGCAGCAGGTCGAGCGAGTGGTAGCGCTCCTTGAACTCGTCGAAGGTCTTGCGCTGGTAGGCCTTGACCACATCCGACACGAACTGTTCGGCGTGGATGTAGAGAACCTTGGAGCCGGGCTTGTCGGCCAGCAGCTGGTTGCCGATGGCATGCACCAGGTGGGTTTTGCCCAGGCCCACGCCGCCGTAGATGAACAGCGGGTTGTAAAGCTGCCCCGGGCTGCCCGCCACGTGCATGGCCGCTGCGCGTGCCATGCGGTTGGCTGAGCCTTCCACCAGGGTAGAGAAGGTGAGCGCTGTGTTGAGGCGGTGCTTATGGGCGTCGGCTTTGGGTTCGGCGGGCGGGGGCACCTCGGGCAGCTCGGCAAATACCGGGTCTTGCGGCGCCTGCGTGGGGCGGCCTGGCTGGCCAACGCCAGTTCTGGCGGGGGCTTCACGCGGAGCGAGCGCTAACTCCAATTGCACCGGGCGGCCCGCCAAGGCTTCCAGCGCGGCGGCAATCTTGCCTGCGTACTGCGCGCGGATCCAGTCCATCTTGAAGCGGTTGGCCACGGCCAGCGTGACCTTGTCGCCGCTGCCGGACACCTTGGCAGAAAGCGGGCGAATCCAGGTGTTGAACTGCTGTTCGGGCATTTCCTGCGCCAGTTGTTCGACGCAGGCCAGCCACAGATCGGGCGTGCCTTGGGCGGCGTCGGGCAAAGGATGGGGCAGGCTCATGGGAACGATGGGCGGGTCAGGCTGGAGGAGGGGAGGTTGTGGAAAGCTGGCGCCGGGCCAGCGTTGGATTGTAGTGCGGAACCGGAGTTATCCACATGCTGGTTTGTGCCATGGCGGGTAGCGAACGATCGTGCTTGAAAGCCCGCGATTTGGCCAAACCCGGAAATTTTGCAATAATCACGGGTTCTCTTGGAATCTGAACCCTTTCTAACCCGGGCGCGCAGCCGGGCCACTACGCGGGCACAGCCTGCAGTGTGGCTTTAAGCGCACCCGATTGGACCGAATCATGAAACGCACCTACCAACCGTCCAAAATCAAACGCGCCCGTACCCACGGCTTCCTGGTTCGCATGAAGACCCGTGGCGGCCGTGCTGTGCTGAACGCACGCCGCGCCAAGGGCCGCAAGCGCCTGGCTGTCTGAGCCAGGGTTGAGCCAGCTTCGGCCGTCCGTCACGGCTGAGCCTGCCGGCTTGTCCACGCCTCGGGCCTGTCGCTTGGAGCGCATCCGTTCACGCCCCCAGTTCGAGGCAGCGCTCGCTGGCCCGCCGGTGGCCAAAACGCAGCACTTCGCCCTGCACATGACCGACACCTCCGCCCACAGCGGTGCCCACGGGTTGTTTCCCGGCGGTGGCACTTGGCTGGGTGTGTTGATCCCCAAGCGCTGGGCGCGTCGCGCTGTTACCCGCAACACCCTGCGCCGCCAAATTTATGCGGTGGCGCGGGAGCTTGCGCAAACGCTGCCGCCGCAAGCGCTGGTGGTGCGTCTGCGCAGCGGTTTTGCACGCGACCAGTTCATCAGCGCAACGTCAGATGCGCTGCGCATTGCTGCGCGTGCCGAACTGCAGGAATTGCTGGGCGACCGTCTGGCCCGCCGACTGCGGCAACAGGCCGTGGCAGGGGAGCCTCATGCTTGACTGGCCGCGCCGCGTGCTGATTGGCATCGTCAAAGGCTACCGCCTGTTGTTGAGCCCTTGGCTTGGCTCGTCCTGCCGGTTCGAGCTCACCTGCTCCGCTTACGCGTTGCAGGCGCTGGAGCGCCACGGCGCACTGGCTGGCGGCTACCTCACCCTCAAACGGCTGGGCCGTTGTCACCCCTGGTGTGACGGCGGCTGCGATCCCGTGCCTGAACAGGTGCGCAGGCCGTTCTCCACCCTCACGTCCGCAACGACTGAAAAGAAACCGTCATGAGCGACATCCGCCGATCCATCCTCTGGGTGATTTTTGGTTTCTCGCTGATCCTGATTTGGGACCAGTGGCAGATTTACAACGGCAACCCGGCCACGTTCTTCTCGTCCAGCAATGCGAAGAAGGCTGCCGTGGTGCAGCCTGCGGCCAAGGACGCTGGCGTGCCCCAGGCAGCAGCCTCTGCGGCGGGCGCGGCCGATGTGCCGTCCGCTGCACCCAGCATTCCGCGCCAGACCCACGTCGTCACGACCGACGTGCTCAAGCTCACGTTCGACAGCGAAGGTGGCTCCCTGGTGGGCGCGCAGATGCTGAAGCACGCCGCCGTGACCGGCCTGGGCAAGGACAAGCCCCTGGAGCCGCTGCAACTGCTCACCCAGGACGAGAAGCACACCTATGTGGCGCAGACCGGCCTGATCGGCGGCAGCTTCCCGACCCACAAGACGCCGATGCGTCTGGTGTCTGGCGACACGCAACTGGCCGACGGCCAGGAGAGCCTGGCCCTGCGCTTCGAGTCCGAACCCATGGGCGGCCTGGTGCTGGCCAAAACCTACACGGTCAAGCGCGGTGCCTACGACATTGGCGTGAAGCACGAGGTGATCAACCGTGGTGACGCGGCTGCGACGCCGCAGCTCTACCTGCAGCTGGTGCGTGACGGCGCCAAGGCCGAGAGCGAGACGCCCTTCTATTCCACCTTCACCGGCCCGGCCGTGTACAGCGAAGCCTCCAAGTACCAGAAGGTGAGCTTCGAGGATGTGGACAAGAACAAGGCCACCTTCCAGAAAACCTCCAGCGACGGTTACGTGGCCATGGTGCAGCACTACTTTGCCAGTGCCTGGCTGCTGGGCCAGGGCACCGAGCGCGAGAACTTCGTGCGCAAGGTGGGCAATCTGTATTCCGCAGGCATGATCACTGGCGTGGGCAGTATTGCCCCTGGCGAAACCAAGGCGCTGGACGCCAACCTCTTCGTGGGCCCGCAGGCCGAGAAGGCGCTGGAGAAGCTCGCCCCCGGCCTGGAGCTGGTGAAGGACTACGGCTGGCTGACCATCCTGGCCAAGCCGCTGTACTGGCTGCTGGAGAAGATCCACGGCTTCGTGGGCAACTGGGGCTGGGCCATCGTTCTGCTGGTGGTGCTGATCAAGGCCGCGTTCTACTGGCTCAACGCCAGCGCCTACCGCAGCATGGCCAAGATGAAGGCGATCAACCCGCGCATCATGGAAATGCGTGAGCGCCTGAAGAACAACCCGCAGCAGATGCAGCAGGAGATGATGAAGATCTACCGCGAGGAGAAGGTCAATCCCCTGGGCGGCTGCTTCCCCATCCTGATCCAGATCCCGGTGTTCATTGCGCTGTACTGGGTGCTGCTGTCCAGCGTGGAAATGCGCAACGCGCCGTGGGTGGGCTGGATTGCCGACCTCTCCACGCCTGACCCGTACTACGTGCTGCCGCTGGTGATGGCGTTGACGACGGTCTTCCAGACCGCGCTGAACCCGCTGCCGCCCGACCCGCTGCAGGCCAAGATGATGTGGCTGATGCCCATCATGTTCTCCGTGATGTTCTTCTTCTTCCCGTCTGGCTTGGTGCTGTACTGGATCACCAACAACGTGCTGACGATTGCCCAGCAGTCGTTCATCAACCACCGCATGGGTGTGCCGTTGAAGTTCAACGTCCCCAGCTTCAAGTGACATAACGGGGCCGCGAATGCGGCCCCTTTGCTTTAGCCCCCATGCTTCCACGCCACCAAGACCCCATCGTTGCCATTGCCACTGCGCCTGGGCGGGGGGCGGTGGGCATTGTGCGCGTGTCGGGGCGCGGGCTGGGCCCGCTGGTGCAGGCATTGTGTGGCAAGGCCTTGAAGCCGCGCGAGGCCACCTACCTGCCGTTTCGTGACGCTGATGGCTCGCCCATCGACCACGGGCTGGCCATCCATTTCCCGGGGCCGCATTCGTACACCGGTGAAGACGTGCTGGAACTGCAGGCCCATGGTGGCCCGGTGGTGTTGCAATTGCTGTTGGCGCGCTGCCTGGGTGCTGCTGCCGAGCTGGACGACGCCACGGGCCGCGCCCGGCTGCCGGGCTTGCGGCTGGCGCAGCCGGGTGAATTCACCGAGCGGGCCTTCCTGAACGACAAGATCGACCTGGCGCAGGCCGAGGCCATTGCCGACCTGATCGACGCCAGTACCGAGGCGGCTGCGCGCAGCGCGTCGCGTTCGCTGTCGGGGGATTTTTCGCGCGAGATTGGCGAGCTGCGTGACGCGTTGATCCACCTGCGCATGCTGGTGGAGGCGACGCTGGACTTCCCTGAAGAGGAGATCGACTTTCTGCAGAAGGCCGATGCCCAGGGGCAGCTGGAACGCCTGCAACGGCGCATGGCCGAGGTGATGCGCAAGACGCGCCAGGGCGCCTTGCTGCGCGAGGGCATCAAGGTGGTGATTGCCGGGCAGCCCAACGCGGGCAAGAGTTCGCTGCTCAATGCCCTGGCCGGGGCCGAGCTGGCCATCGTCACGCCCATTGCGGGCACCACGCGCGACGTGGTGCAGCAGACCATACAGATCGAGGGCGTTCCGCTGCACGTGATAGATACCGCGGGCCTGCGCGAAGGCGAGGGCATTGACGAGGTGGAGCGCATCGGCATTGAGCGGGCCTGGGGGCAGATCGAGGCGGCGGATGCGGTGCTCTTTCTGCACGACCTGACGCGCCTGGGCCAGCCTGCCTACGACGCGGCGGACGCCGAGATTGCGGCGCTGCTGGACGCACGCCTTCCCGCGAGCGTGACGGTGATTGACGTGTGGAACAAGGCGGATGTGTCGGAGGGTGGCAGTTCGCACACGCCGCAGGGCGTGTCTTCAACCACTATTGCACCGGGCCACGCGGCGCACGAGAGCCTGCGCCTTTCTGCCAAGACCGGTGACGGGCTGGATGCCCTGCGCCAGCGCCTGCTGCAACTGGCGGGCTGGCAGAGTGGTGCAGAGGGGCTCTACATTGCCCGGGAGCGCCACGTGCAGGCGCTGCGCCAGGTGGACGAGCACCTGGAGTTGGCTGCGCTGCACCTGGCGGCGCAGGCCCAGTCGCTGGACCTGCTGGCCGAGGAACTGCGGCTGGCGCAGAACGCCTTGAACGAGATCACGGGCGCCTTCAGTTCCGATGACTTGCTGGGTGTGATCTTCTCGTCGTTCTGTATCGGCAAATAAGCGTCTGAAGCCTCACTCCTGCGGCGCACCCTTGCGCTTGCCTGCTGGAGCCGGGCGCGCCCACCACTGCGGTCCGAACTGGCTCTGCAGCCAGTCGATGAACTGTGTGACCTTGGCGGGCACCATGCGAGGTGAGGGGTACACCGCGTGGATTTCCTGCTGCGGCAGTTGCCATTCGTCCAGCAACGCGACGAGCGCACCCTTGCGCAGCGACTCTTCTGCCACGTAACGCGGCAGTGCGGCAATACCCATGCCTTCGCGCGCGGCCACCAGCAGGGTGGACAGGTTGTTGGAGCGCAGCAGCCCGCGTACGGGCACCGTGGCAGAGCGCCCCCCCGGACCGCTGAACTGCCAGCGTGCGTCCCCTTGCACGGTGCTGTAGATGAGCGCGTCGTGGTCTTTCAGGTCTTTGGGCGCGGATGGGGTGCCGCGCTGCTGCAGGTATTCCGGCGAGGCGGCCACGACCCAGGGGTTGAGGCCGAGGTAGCGCGAACCCAGCGTTGAATCGGCCAGGGGGCCCATGCGGATGGCCACGTCCACGCCCTGTTCCACGAGGTTGACGTAGCGGTCGTCGCAGCTCAGGTCCACCTGGAGCTGCGGGTTCATGCGCATGAACTGCATGACCAGCGGTGCCAGCACGCGCCGACCAAAGGCCACCGAGGTGCTGATGCGCAGCGCGCCCTGCACCTGGGTCTGCAACAGCGCCGCGACGGACTCTGCCTCTTCCACGTGATGGGTGATGAGCTTGCACTTCTCGTAATAGAGCAGCCCGATTTCGGTAGGCGTGACACCGTGCGTGGAGCGGTGCAGCAGGCGCGCGCCCAGCTGCGCCTCCATGCGGCGCACCTGCTTGGTGGCGGCGGGCTGCCCTATGCCCAGTTCGGCGGCGGCCTTGCTGAAGGAGCCCAGGTCCACAACGCGGACGAACAGGCGGATGGCTTGTATGCGTTCCATGGGTGCTATTCCACCATGGAATAAGCGAAATGCGCCAGTGCTGCCTTCCGATTCCCTTCTGCCGGGGCGAATATTCCACCAGACGCTTAGCAAACCCACCTACAGGAGATAGACATGCCCAAGATGAAAGCCGCCATGGCGGCCGTGCTGGTGCTGGAGAAGGAAGGCATCACCCAGGCGTTTGGCGTGCCTGGCGCGGCCATCAACCCGCTGTATGCGCAACTGCGCGAACGCGGCACCATTTCGCACATCCTGGCGCGCCACGTGGAAGGCGCCTCGCACATGGCCGAAGGTTACACGCGCGCCGCGCCAGGCAACATCGGCGTGTGCATCGGCACCTCGGGGCCGGCTGGCACCGACATGATCACGGGCCTCTATTCCGCGCAGGCCGACTCCATTCCCATCCTCTGCATCACCGGCCAGGCGCCGCGCGCACGGCTGCACAAGGAAGACTTCCAGGCAGTGGACATTGCGTCGATTGCCAAGCCAGTGACCAAGTGGGCCACCACCGTGCTGGAGCCCGCCCAGGTGCCGCGCGCCTTCCAGCAGGCGTTTCACCTGATGCGCTCGGGCCGCCCGGGGCCGGTGCTGATCGACCTGCCGTTTGACGTGATGCAGGCCGAGATCGAGTTCGACATCGACACCTACGAGCCGCTGCCCGTGTACAAGCCCGCAGCCTCGCGCAAGCAGATCGACAAGGCCATGGAGATGCTGGCCACCGCCGAGCGTCCGCTGATCGTGGCGGGCGGCGGCATCATCAACGCCGACGCGGCAGATCTGCTGGTGCAGTTTGCCGAGATCACCGGCATACCGGTGATTCCCACGTTGATGGGCTGGGGCGCCATTCCCGACGACCACCCGCTGATGGCGGGCATGTGCGGCCTGCAGACCAGCCACCGCTACGGCAACGCCAACATGCTGGCCAGTGACTTTGTGCTGGGCATTGGCAACCGCTGGGCCAACCGCCACACCGGTTCGCCCGAGGTGTATTGCAAGGGCCGCAAGTTCATCCACGTGGACATTGAGCCTACGCAGATTGGCCGTGTGTTCGCGCCGGACTACGGCATCGTGTCGGACGCGAAGGCGGCGCTGGAGCTGTTCGTGGAAGCCGCCAAGGCATTGCGCGCCGCCGGGCAACTGCCCGACCGCAGCGCCTGGGCCGCCGAGTGTCTGGGCCGCAAGTCTTCCGTGGAGTACCTGCGCAAGACCAACTTCGACACCGTGCCCATGAAGCCACAGCGTGTGTACCAGTGCATGAACAACGCCTTCGGCAAGGACGTGACCTACGTCTCCACCATCGGCCTGAGCCAGATCGCGGGCGCGCAGTTCCTGCACGTGTACGGCCCGCGCCGCTGGATCAACTGCGGGCAGGCTGGCCCGCTGGGCTGGACGGTGCCTGCCGCGTTGGGTGTGCGCGCCGCCGACCCGCAACGCAAGCTCGTGGCGCTGTCGGGTGACTACGACTTCCAGTTCATGATCGAAGAGCTCGCCGTGGGTGCGCAGTTCAAGCTGCCCTACATCCACATGGTGGTGAACAACAGCTACCTGGGCTTGATCCGCCAGTCGCAGCGTGGCTTCAGCATGGACTACTGCGTGCAGCTGGGCTTCGAGAACATCAACGCCCCCGCTGGCGACGCCGCCGCGCAGGGCTATGGCGTGGACCACGTGAAGGTGGTCGAGGGCCTGGGCTGCAAGGCCATCCGCGTGCACCGGCAGGAGGAGATTGCCCCCGCCATCCGCCAGGCCGAAGCCTGGATGGCCGAGTTCCAGGTGCCGGTGGTGATCGAGGTGATTCTGGAGCGTGTGACCAACATCGCCATGGGCACCGAAATCGACAACGTGACGGAGTTTGAAGAACTGGCCGCCAACAAGGCAGACGTGCCCACCGCCGTGGCGCTGCTGGACTGAACCGTTGCGACTTTGAGAACACAAGGAGACTGAACCATGCCCCGTTTTGCGGCCAACCTGACCATGCTTTTCACGGAACTGCCTTTCCTGGAGCGCTTTGACGCTGCGGCGCGTGCGGGCTTCCAGGCGGTGGAATTCCTGTTCCCCTACGCCTTCGAGGCGAATGACATCAAGGCCCGGCTCGACGCCAACGGCCTGCAGCTGGTGCTGCACAACCTGCCCGCAGGGGACTGGGACGCAGGCGACCGCGGCATTGCCTGCCACCCGGACCGCGTGGAGGAGTTCCGCGCGGGCGTGGAGCGTGCCATTGCCTATGCGCAGACGCTGGGGGTGAAACAGCTCAACTGCCTGGTGGGCAAGGCCCCGGCCGGGGTGCCCGACAGCGTGCTGCGCGAGACCCTGGTGGCCAACCTGCGCTACGCCGCATCGCGCCTCAAGGCCGCTGGGCTGCGCCTGCTGGTGGAGCCCATCAACAACTACGACATTCCCGGCTTCTACCTGAGCCGCACGCAACAGGCGCTGGACCTGCTGGACGAGGTGGGCGCCGACAACGCCTTTGTGCAGTACGACATCTACCACGCCCAGCGCACCGAAGGTGAACTGGCGGCCACGCTGCAAAAGCACCTGGCACGCATTGGCCACGTGCAACTGGCCGACAACCCGGGCCGCAACGAGCCGGGCACGGGCGAGATCAACTACGCCTTCCTGTTCCGCCACCTGGACCGCATTGGTTATGACGGCTGGGTGGGCTGCGAATACAAGCCCGCCAGCACCACCGAAGCTGGGCTGGGCTGGCTGAAGGCTCTGGCCTGAGCACCTTCCTCGACATTGCACCAGCACATCCACAACAAGGAGAAACACATGACCACGCAACCCCTGAAGATCGGTTTCATCGGCCTCGGCATCATGGGCACACCCATGGCGGGCCACCTTATGAAGGCGGGGCACCAGCTTTTCGTCTATACCCACGGCAAGGTGCCTGCCGAGATCGCCGAAAGCCCGGCCACCCAATGCCTGAACGCGCGCGGTGTGGCAGAGCGGGCCGACATCATCATCACCATGGTGCCCGACACGCCCGACGTGGCAGAGGCCCTCTTTGGTGAAGAAGGCGTGGCCAAGGGGCTGACCCCGGGCAAGACAGTGGTGGACATGTCCTCCATCTCGCCGGTGGAGACCAAGGTGTTCGCACAGAAGATCGAGGCCCTGGGCTGCGACTACCTGGATGCGCCGGTGTCTGGTGGCGACGTGGGGGCCCGCAACGCTACGCTGTCCATCATGGTCGGCGGCAAGCCGGAGGTGTTTGAGCGCGTGAAGCCGGTGTTCGAGGTGATGGGCAAGAACATCACCCTGGTGGGCGGCAACGGTGACGGCCAGACCTGCAAGGTGGCCAACCAGATCGTGGTGGCGCTGACCATCAACGCCGTGGCCGAAGGCCTGCTGTTCGCGGCGCGTGCCGGGGCCGACGCCGCCAAGGTACGCCAGGCGCTGATGGGCGGGCTGGCCACATCGCGCATTCTGGAGGTGCATGGCGAACGCATGATCAAGCGCACCTTCGACCCCGGTTTCCGCATTGCGTTGCACCAGAAGGACCTGAATCTGGCTCTGAGCGCGGCCAAGTCGCTCGGGCTGGCGCTGCCTGCCACGTCGAATGCCCAGCAGCTCTTCAGTGCCTGTGTGTCGCACGGCGGCTCGGCCTGGGACCATTCGGGTATCGTGCGTGCGTTGGAGAAACTCAACAACTTCGAGATCGGCCAGAGCGCTGGCTGACGCAACCCGCCCACCACCAAGAGCCCGACGATGACCCAGACCACCGCCACGCCCGCCCAACTGCTGCGCCGCATGTTCGATGCGGCGGTGGCATCTGCACAGCCTGCCCTGTGCGTGCCGCCCCACCTGCCCACCCGTGCCGAACTGGGCGCGGGGCGGCTGGTGGTGATTGGCGCGGGCAAGGCGTCTGCCGCCATGGCGCAGGCGGTGGA
>CBKZAG010000120.1:0-10348 GCA_966692625.1 uncultured Comamonadaceae bacterium | reverse complement strand
GTAGCTTGCTGTTCGTCTGTGAAAACGCTGTGACAGGTCTGTGGCGTCTGTGTGACCAGCGGTTGCTCGGGTCAGGCCGGCGTCTGTCCGTCGTCGGTGATGAAGCTGTCGCGGAAGGTGAAGTACACCGACGTGAAGAACATGGCACTCATCAGCATGGCCATGGGCAACATCAGCACGCTGAGCAGCTGTGCGCCGCCCAGCACCGAGGCCAGCATCACCACCGCCAGGGCAATGAGCATGAACACGGCAGACCAGGCCAGGAAATACACCAGCATCGCGCCTTTGTTGGCCCAGCAGGCCAGCGCGCTGAAGAACAGGCTCTTGACGGGTGTGACCCCATGCCAGTGCACCAGCGCTGGCGCATGCCAGAACAGCAGACCCAGCGGCACGTAGAGCACCATGTTGACGACGAGGTTGCGCACGATGGCTGGTTCGCGCAACGCCTCTTCGGTGATTTCCGCACCTTGTTGAAGGGCGCTGCCTGGGTCGCCTGCAATCAGCGCGGCCAACAGCATGATGAGCAGCGAACCGATGGCGTAGAGGCCTCCCAGCACAAGCATGGAGCGGACCCGTTCGCGCCCGGCACGAAAGGCGCTGGCCAGCACGGCAGGCATGGGGAAGCTGCCGGTGGTCACCTCGCGGGTGGCGGCCATCAGGCCCAGGGTGGCGGCTGGCAACAGCGCCAGGGCCATGGCGGCGCCTACCAGTGGCACCAGCGTGAGCACGGACACGGCGAGCATGAACATGAAGAACAGCCCGGCCAGGGCCAGCGGCTGGCGCAGGAAGGTCTGTATGCCCAGCTTCACCCAGAGCAGCCCGGTGCGTGCCGGTACGCGGTTGAGTTTCATAGCTGCGCCAGGCGGGCGCGCAGCACGCGCTCGAAGTGAGTGGGGTCGTGCGGCTTGAGCATGCTGGCTTCGCGCGGCAGGTACCAGTCCCACAGGCGCGACAGCCAGAAGCGCAGTGCGCCGGCGCGCAGCATGGCGGGCATCAGCTCGCGTTCGGCTGCCGTCAGCGGGCGGACCGACTCGTAGGCAGCCAGCATGGCGGCCGTGCGCTCGTCATCCTGCACGCCGGTGGGCAGGTCAATGCACCAATCGTTCAGGCACACCGCCAGGTCGAAGGCGAAGGCATCCACCCCAGCGAAATAAAAGTCGAAAAAGCCCGTGAGCTGGCCGTTCTCGAACATCACGTTGTCGCGGAACAGGTCGGCGTGTATGGGGCCACGGGGCAGGGCTTCGTAGCTAGGGCTGGCGGCCACGTGGTTCTGGTAGGCCAGTTCGCTCTTGAGCAGGTTGGCCTGCTCGGGCTGGAGGTGGGGCAGCACCACGGGCACGGTCTCGTTCCACCAGGGCAGGCCGCGCAGGTTGGGCTGGCGCCGGTCGTAGTCCAGCCCGGCCAGGTGCATGCGCGCCAGCATGGTGCCCACCTGGGCACACTGCTCAGCGCTGGGCGCGAGTTCGTGCTTGCCGCGCAGCTTATTCACCACCGACGCGGGCTTGCCCTTCATCTTGTGAAGAATCTCGCCCTTGCCGTCGGCGGCAGGGTCAGGCACGGGGATGCCCTTGCCCGCCAGATGCTTCATCAGGTGCAGGTAGAAGGGCAGTTGTTCGAAGCTCAAGCGCTCGAACAGGGTCAGCACGTAGTCGTGCGTCTGGCCCTCGCGCTCGGTGGAGACGAAATAGTTGGTGTTCTCGATGCCGCCCGCGCAGCCTGCCATCGACACCAGCTCGCCCAGGTCCAGACGGCGCAGCAGCGCCGCAGCCTCGGCTTGGGAGACTTCGGTGTAAACGGCCATGGTCAGAAGTTCAGCAGACGCCAGCTGCTCTTGCCCGCCTTGCCCTTGTTGTCGTCGGACTGGCTGGGGTCGATGGGTTGTACCTGGTAGCCGGGCACGGCGGTCTTGGTCTGGACGTCGATGCTGCGGGTCTGGCCACCCACGCGCAACTCTTCAATGCGGCTGCCTGCGTCTTCGTGGGTGATGCGTTCGGTCTTTTGCTCCAGCGTGCGACCGGTTTGTTGCGGCGCTTGCCCCTGGGCGGAGGCTGGCTGGGCCTGGGCCGGTGCAGACAGGATGAACAGCGCGACGGCAGCCAGCGTCAGGCGGGCGCGTGCGGGGGCAAAGGGGGCAGGAAAGGGTCGCATCCCTAGATTGTAGGCATTTGCCCGCACAATCACGCCCATGACCGAGAACCCGAAGACCCTGGTGCTGGTGGATGGCTCCAGCTACCTCTACCGCGCCTTTCACGCCATGCCCGACCTGCGCGCCGTACCCGGCGACCCGGCAAGCCCCGCCACGGGTGCCATACGCGGCATGATCAACATGATGCAGGCGCTGCAGAAGGAACACCCGGGCGACTACGTGGCCTGCGTGTTCGATGCGTCCGGCCCCACCTTCCGCGACGAGTTGTACCCCGAGTACAAGGCCCATCGCAGCCCCATGCCCGACGACCTGCGCGCGCAGATCGCCCCCATCCACGAGGTGGTGCGCCTCATGGGCTGGAACGTGCTGGACGTGCCCGGCGTGGAGGCCGACGACGTGATCGGCACATTGGCTGCCACGGCAGCGGCGCAGGGTGTGCGGGTGATCGTCTCCAGTGGCGACAAAGACTTGAGCCAGCTGGTCAACGAGCACATCACCATCATCGACACCATGAACGGCAAGGTGCGCGACGTGGCTGGCGTGACGGCGGAGTTCGGCGTGCCCCCGAGCCTGATGGTGGACTACCAGACCCTGGTGGGCGACGCCGTGGACAACGTGCCCGGTGTGGAGAAGGTGGGCCCCAAGACGGCCGCCAAATGGCTGCAGGAACACGGCTCGCTGGATGGCGTGGTGGCCAACGCCGACAAGATCAAGGGCGTGGCGGGCGACAACCTGCGCAAGGCGCTGGACTGGCTGCCCACCGGGCGCCAATTGGTGACCATCAAGACCGATTGCGACCTTAATGGCTACGTGCCTGGTTTGCCAGCGCTGGACAGCCTGGTGTTGCGCGAACGCGAAATACCCGCGCTGCGCGACTTTTACGAACGCTATGGCTTCAAGGGGCTGGCGCGTTCGCTGGCCGAGGGTCAAGGCGAAACTGGGGCTGTCAGTGACGCCAAGGTAAAAGCAGCAGCGCCTGCGGGGCTGACCGGCGACCTGTTCGCCGACCCGCCGGCAGGCACGTCTTCCGTGACCCACAAGCAGTACGACACCGTTCTGACGTGGGAGGCGTTCGACACCTGGCTGGCACGTGTCCAGGCGGCGGAGCTGGTAGCCGTGGATACCGAAACCACCTCGCTTGACGAAATGCGCGCCGAGATCGTGGGCATTTCCTTCAGCGTGAAGCCCGGTGAGGCTGCCTACGTGCCCCTGACGCACGATTACCCCGGCGTGCCGGCTCAGTTGCCGCGTGACGAGGTACTGGCGCGCTTGAAGCCGTGGCTGGAGAACCCCGTCGCGCTCAAGCTGGGCCAGCACGTCAAGTACGACCGCCATGTGTTTGCCAACCACGGCATTGAGGTGCGTGGCTACGCCCACGACACCATGCTGCAAAGCTACGTGCTGGAGGTGCACAAGCCTCACAACCTGGGCAGCCTGGCCGAGCGGCACCTGGGCCGCAGTGGCATCAGCTACGAAGAACTCTGCGGCAAGGGCGCGCACCAGATTCCCTTTGCCCAGGTGGCCATCGACAAAGCCGCCGAATACTCCTGCGAGGACAGCGACCAGACCCTGGACGTGCACCTGGCCTTGTGGCCGCGCCTGCAGGCCGACGAAAAGCTCAAGGCCATCTACGAACTGGAAATGGCCAGCAGCGAGGCGCTCTACCGCATGGAGCGCAACGGTGTACTGATTGATGCCGACACGCTGGCGCGGCAGAGTCATGAGCTGGGCCAGCGCATCCTGCAGCTGGAAAACGAGGCCTATGACATCGCTGGGCAGCCCTTCAACCTGAGCAGCCCCAAGCAGCTGGGCGAAATCTTCTTCGACAAACTGGGCCTGCCGGTGGTGAAGAAGACCGCCACTGGCGCGCGCAGCACGGACGAAGAAGTGCTGGAGAAACTGGCCGAAGACTACCCACTGCCCGCCAAGATCCTGGAGCACCGCTCGCTCGTCAAGCTCAAGGGCACCTATACCGACAAGCTCGCAGGCATGGCGCACCCGCGCACCGGCCGAGTGCACACCCACTACGCACAGGCAGTGGCGGTAACGGGGCGCCTGTCCAGCAATGACCCCAACCTGCAGAACATCCCCATCCGCACGGCGGAAGGGCGGCGCGTGCGCGAGGCTTTCGTGGCGCCCGCCGGGCACGTCATCGCCAGCGCCGACTATTCGCAGATCGAGCTGCGCATCATGGCTCATATCAGCGGCGACGAGGCCTTGCTCAAGGCCTTTGCCGAGGGCATGGACGTGCACCGTGCCACGGCGGCCGAGGTGTTCGGCGTCAGCCCCGAGCAGGTGAGCAGCGAGCAGCGCCGCTACGCCAAGGTCATCAATTTCGGCCTCATCTACGGCATGAGCAGCTTTGGCCTGGCCAAGGCCCTGGGCATAGACAACACGGCGGCCAAGAACTACATCGACCGCTACTTTCAGCGTTTTGCGGGTGTACGCCACTACATGGACGAAACCAAGGCTCAGGCCAAGGCGCGCGGTTACGTGGAGACCGTGTTCGGCCGCCGCCTCTACCTGCCTGAGATCAACTCACCCAACGGCCCGCGCCGCGCCGCTGCCGAGCGCGCCGCCATCAACGCGCCCATGCAGGGCACGGCAGCCGACCTCATCAAGATGAGCATGGTCGCCGTGCAAAAGGCGCTGGACGAGCAGCAACGCGCCACGCGAATGGTCATGCAGGTGCACGACGAACTGGTGTTCGAGGTGCCCGGCGCCGAGGTGGACTGGTTGCGCACCGAGGTGCCGCGCCTGATGGCCGGTGTGGCGCAACTCAAGGTGCCGCTGCTGGCCGAAGTGGGCATGGGCGCCAACTGGGAACAGGCGCACTGAGTCGGCAGTCGCCGGTCAGCGCGTGCCGGTGGCCAGTCCGATCACCACGGCCTGGTCGGGGCCGTACACGTCGGTGTTGCGGCAAGTGGCTGCCTGCAGCTTCTGAAAAACCGTGGTGGCGGTGTTGGACGGCAGCATGGCGCGCAGGTAGCGCGTCAGCGTCAGCTGCTGGGCGCGGCTCAGTTCCGTTTCGCAAACCGTGCGGCCAAAGTCCTGGTCGGGCGGGATTTGCGAGAAGGCGATGCGTGCCGGGGCAGGGCTGGCGGGCATGACCCGGGAGCGCCCGGCGGCGAACGCCAGCAGGCAGGGTGTGTTGCAGGTTGTGCCCGCCTGTACCTGGGTGTCGTAGCCCCGGTTGCGCGCCATCGAACCCAGGGTGATGGCGTCACCCAGCAGCCCGTTGCTCACGTTCAGCACCAGCCATTTTTCCTGGCAGCGCGCCTGCGCCACCTGTTGCATGGCCTGGTCCATGCGGCGTACCGTGGCGTCGTGGATTTCACCGGTCAGCGTCACCTGGCATGCCTGCCCACCTGTGGTCACGTCAATGCGGCCGCCGTCGAAGGTGTATGAAGTCGCTGCCCGTCTGCCGCCAGCAGGTTCCGCGGCGGGGGCTCCAGCAGGCGGCAGGGGGGTGGAGCAACCTGCCAGCCAAACAAGGGCGGTTGCCGTAGCCAGTTGAGTGGCGCGTGTGAAAAAAGGCTTCATGGCCGCGATGTTAGCGGCAGCCGGTGAAAAAAAAGAACCCGGCCACAGCCGGGTTGCCAAAAGCGAACGTATCACGGTTCGCTGGAGCTACAGACGATGGACCGGTCACAGCGGGCGGTTGTCCGCCGATCACACCAGCGCCCGATGTGCAGTTTGCCCTCGACGAGGCGCCCATCGCCGGGACATTTCTGTGTTTTTTGTGTGACAACCCCGCCAAACATAGTGGTGCAGGGGTAGTATGAATGTCATGTGACTTACGCCATGACTTCCGCCATGCACAAGGTTCAAAAGGCACTTCGTCCCGCAGCTGTTCGCGTCGCCTTGGTGGCACTGCCCTTGACGGCATGGGGGCTGAGCCGTCTGCTGGCCGAAGTTTCACCCCCGTTCGAGTTGACCGGTATCGCCGATTCAGCCATTGAAGCTGTGCCATTGTTGCAAGACTGGCAACCAGACGTGCTGGTGCTGGACCTGGACGGTGAGGCCGGTGCCGAAGCGGTGGGGCTGTTGAACCTGCACCTCCCCTCCAAGGTGCTGGTTCTTGTCACTTCACCGCTCACCGACTTGCATGACAGTGCCGTGCTGGCCGGTGCACGCGGGGTGGTGGAAAAGCGCGAGCAGCCGCAGACCTTGCTCAAGGCCATCGAAAAAGTCCACGCTGGGGAGATGTGGATAGACCGCAGCGCCACGGGCCGAATTTTCATGGAGCTGGCCCGGCGAAAGCCGCAGACCCAGCCTGACCCGGAAACGTGGCGTATCGACCACCTGACCCCGCGCGAGCGGCAACTGGTGGCGGCACTGGCCAGTGATGCAGCCGCGCCGGGCAAAGTGGTGGCCCAGCGTCTGCACATCAGCGAGCACACCCTGCGCAACCACCTCACTTCTGTTTACGGCAAGTTGGGCGTCTCGAACCGGGTGGAGCTTTACGCATTCGCCCACCGGCATGGGCTGACACGTCCGTGATTTCCCGGTACACGGGAACAACTCCGGTGGAATCCTCTCAGACAGCCTGTCTGTTTTTCAACCCACAGGAGACCTGCATGCGACAACTGCCGTTTGAACAAGACCTCCACGCTCTGCTGCCAGGCCGCAGTGCCGCTGCAGGCACCAGCCGCCGCACCGCCTTGAAGACCGCGCTGGGGGTGGGGTATGCCGCTGCAGCCATGCCCATTGTGGCGCAGACTGCCATCAGAACTCCGGCAGACGGTCTGACGGTGGGCGAGGTTCAACTGAGCGTCAACGGCACTTCGGTACCGGTTTACCGTGCAGCGCCCGCAGGCAAAACCGGCTTGCCCGTGGTGCTTGTGCTGTCCGAGATATTTGGTGTGCACGAGCACATTGCCGACGTGGTACGCCGCTTTGCCCGGGCGGGTTATCTGGCCCTGGCGCCGGAACTGTTCGTCCGCCAGGGCGATGCCCAGAGCTATGGCGAAATCGCCAAACTGATGGCCGAGGTGGTTGCCAAGGTGCCCGACGCACAGGTCATGGCCGATTTGGATGCCTGCATCGACTGGGCTGCTGCCAACGGCGGCGATGTGAACAAGGTGGGGGTCACTGGCTTCTGCTGGGGTGGCAGAAAGACATGGCTCTATGCCGCGCACCAGAAGCGCGTCAAGGCGGGCGTCGCCTGGTACGGGCGTCTGGTGGGGCAGGCAAGTGAACTTACTCCCCGTCACCCTGTGGACGTGGCAGCCCAACTCCGCGGCCCTGTGCTGGGCCTGTACGGCGGCGCGGACACGGGTATTCCGCTGGAAACGGTGGAGCAAATGAAAGCGGCGCTGACGCGCGGCAACGTGGCTTCGAAGGCGTCGCAGTTTGTGGTCTACCCGGACGCGCCTCACGCCTTCCACGCCGATTACCGGCCGAGCTTCCGCAAGGAGGCGGCAGAAGATGGCTGGAAGCGCTGTCTGGCTTGGTTCGGGCAGCACGGTGTGGCCTGAAGTCTGGATGCGGATGGGGTAAAGTCGCAGTCTTTTCCGACTGCCCTTTTCCCCCATGACCCTTATTGCAATTCTGGTCGGCACTGTGATGGCCGGTGTCGGCAGCGTTTGGCTGGCCGCTGCCCTGGGGCTGGGAATCCTGGCGCGTTACACACAGCACATGCTCAGCCTGGCGGCGGGGGCCTTGCTGGCCACGGCCTTCCTGCACCTGCTGCCTGAAGCTTTTGAAAGCGAAGCCAGCGCCCACGAGCTGTTCACGCTGCTTCTTGTTGGGGTTGTCTTCTTTTTCCTGCTGGACAAGGCAGAGCTGTGGCACCACGGGCACGAGCACCACAGGCAAGAGCACCCATCCCACGGGCATCAGCATCACGAACACGCCAGCGCTCATACGCATGCCGGGCACCATCACCACCATCACGGCCACACCCACGAGGGGCTGCGCAGCGGCGGCTGGTCAGTGCTGGCGGGCGACAGTGTGCATGCCTTTGGCGACGGCATTCTCATCGCCTCGGCTTTTCTGGCAGACATCCGGTTGGGCGTTGTAGCGTCGCTGGCTGTGCTCGCTCACGAGGTTCCACACCACATGGGTGACCTTGTGGTGTTGCGCGAAACATCTGGCACACGCAGGGCAGCTTTGCTCAAGGTGTCGCTGGCCGGTACGGTGACAGCCTTGGGTGGTGTGGTCGGCTTCGCCTTGGTCACCCAGCTGCAAGACTACCTGCCGTACTTCCTGGTCGCTGCGTCCAGCAGTTTTGTCTACGTGGCCTTGGCAGACCTCATTCCCCAGCTGCAAAAAAAGCTCAGCTTGCGCGAGACCATGGCACAGATCATGTGGCTGCTGATCGGCATTGCCATGGTCACACTCGTCAGCGGGATGGCGCACGGCCACTGACCAGCTGGGCCTCCTTGCTCAAACTCGCGGTCAACCCCGCGCGCAAGGCAGGCCCGGGGTGTTGCACCACTCGCTCCAACTGCCCGGGAACAGGGTGGTGCGGCCCAGTCCGGCAATTTCCATGGCCAGCAGGTTGGGCACGGCGGTGACGCCGCTGCCGCACTGGTGCACCACGCTCTGCGGCGATCGGCCCGCCAGCAGGGCGGTGAATTCGGCGCGCAGCTGGTCTGCCGGCTTGAAGCGCCCGTCGGGCTGGAAGTTCTCGGTGAACGGGCGGTTGAGAGCGCCCGGAATGTGACCGGCCACGGGGTCCAGCGGCTCCACATCGCCACGGAAACGGGGCGCTGCGCGCGCGTCCAGCACGGTCTGGGTGTTGGAGCCCAGGTGTTCGCACACCTGCTTTGCCGAGGCGGTTGGCGCCTTGGCTTGAACAGTCTGAAAGTTGCCAGGGGCCGCTGCCTTGCCCGGTTGCCCACTTTCAACGGGCGCGCCGCTTGCCGTCCAGGCGGGCAGGCCGCCGTCGAGCACGGCAACAGCCTCGTGTCCGCACCACTTCAGCATCCACCACAGGCGCCCGCAGAAGTTGGCGCCCTGGCGGTCGTAAGCTACAGCCTGCATGCCTTGGTCAAGACCCAGGGCACGCATGCGGCTGGCGAAGGTTTCCCGGCTGGGCAAAGGGTGGCGGCCACCTGAAGCAGCATCAGTCGCCCCGTGTGCTGCGCTCAGGTCGCGGTCCAGATGCACGTAGACGGCGCCAGGGATGTGCTCCAGCCCGTAAAGCGTTTCACCAGCGGCGGGGTTGGTCAGGTCGAAGCTGCAGTCGAACACCATCAGGGGCGCGCCGCTGGCACGCAGGTGCTGCAGCTGTTTGGCGGTGATCAGGGTGGTGTAGGTGGGGTGGCTCATGCGTGCTCCTCGGCAGGCAGCTTGGGTACGGCGCGCTCGCGCAAAAAGGTGGCGGCGATGCCGCTGGCCACGATCAGGGCCATGCCCAGCCAGCCTGCCAGGGGAAGGTCGTCGCCAAAGACGGTGATGCTGTAGATGCCCGCGAACGCAATGCCAAAGTATTGCAGGTTGGCCACCACCAGCGTGGCGCCGCTGGCATAGGCGCGGGTCATACAAAGCTGGCCGAACACGGCCAGCAGTCCAATGGGGAGTAGCCACAAGGCCGAAGGCCAGTGCCACGGGCTGGCACCCACGACCGCCATGCCCATGAAGCCCACCAGGCTGGCGCCGATGGAGAAATAAAACACCGTGCGGCTTTCCGGTTCACCCACGCGTGAAAGGGCCGCGACCTGCAGATAGGCAAATGCCGAGAACAGGCCGGACATCAGCCCCGCCAGTCCACCCACCATCTGGTGGGCATCGAAAGTCGGGCGCAGCACCAGGGCCACACCGGCAAAACCGGCCAGTACCGTCAAAAACAAGGGCCCTTGCTGGCGCAGTTGCGCCGGGCTGCGCTGCAGCAGCAAGCCACCGCCCAGCAAAAAGGCCGCAATCCAGATGCTGCTCATGTAGTTCAGCGTCATGGACGTGGCCAGCGGCAGGCTGGCAATCGCATAGAACCAGGTGACCAGCGCGATCACGCCCACCATGCTGCGCCAAACATGCATCATCGGCACAGTGGTGGCCAGCGACACGCCGCGTGCGCGGGTCAGGCCGATCAGGAACACGACGCCGATCAGGCCCCGGTAGGCCACGATTTCGAAGCTGTTGAAGTGTGCCGACGCGAACTTGATGCACACCCCCATGCTGGCGAACAGAAAACCAGCCAGCACCATCCAGAGTGCCTGGATGGTGCGGACCTCGGCTGACCGGTGGGCGTGCGCT
>CBKZAG010000119.1:0-10372 GCA_966692625.1 uncultured Comamonadaceae bacterium | reverse complement strand
TCGGCGCACTGGCCATAGAAGTCGCCGGTTTTCTCGGCACGGAACCAGGCGTCCCGCACGAAACCGGGAATCGCGTCCTGCTTCACACCGAAGGCCGGAACCATCCAGGCGTGGATGACGTCGGTGGCAGTGGTGATGATGCGCACCTTCTTGCCGACCGGAACCACCAAGGGGTTGTCCACTTTGAGCAGGTAGTCGTCAACACCGGCGTCGGGCTTGCCGCTGTTGGACATGACACGCTGGGAGTTGTCGAGCGTGGAGACGATGCCGATGCCTTCTCCTTCGCCCTTGAGGTAGTCGTAACCCCACTTCCACTGCATGCCGGTGGCCTTGATGGTGAGGTCGCTGTTGGTGGTGTCCTTCTGGGCCACAACCACCTTGGTGGCAGGCAGTGCCATACCGATCACGATGAGCAGCGGGACGATGGTCCAGCCGAGTTCCACCCAAAGGGGCTCGGGCAGTTCCTGCGCCTTGTGGCCTGCCGCCTTGCGGTGCTTGACGATGGAATAGAACATCACGCCGAACACCAGCACGAAGATCACCGCGCACAGCGCCAGCATGAACCAGTGCAAGCCGTGCAGCTCTTCAGCAATGCGGGTGGCCGCTGGCTGGAAGTTGAGCCCGTTGACCTTCGGGCCGCCCGGCAGATCGTTGACGGCATGGGCTGCCGTTGACAACCATGCGGCGCTGCTGGCGACCAGCGCACCGATGGCCGCCTTGCCGGACGTCCATCGCTGATGTACAGAGTGACCTGTTTTTTTCATCGTGCTCACTTTTTTGCCTCAAATATAAGCATTGATTTATATCAACGCCAATTACACCAAACTTTCAAACCATCCAATAACCCGGACATCCCTAGAGACACCCCGGGCAAGGTCAGGCAGCCCGCAATGCACGGCGAATCTCCTGCGCCAAGGCAGACCGCAACTCAACCCGGGTGTAACGCCCCACGCTGGCTTGCCGGCCACCACCCCGCACCTCGATCAGCGCATCGGCCGCCGAGGCGGACACCACTTGTGCAAAGTCACTCGCGAATTCCTCGCGCCTGACCTTTCCAGCGCACTCCCACTCCACCACCAAACGGCCTGCCCCCAAAAAGATACGCTCGCGGTCTGCCGCATGTCGCGCGTACAGCAGAAACGCCACGCCGACCGCCAACAGCTCGATCGCAGCAAAGGGCAACACCAGGGGGGCGCCACTTAACCAGAAAAAGCCTGCGACAGACAGTGACGTGCCACACAGGCACGCATAGGCAACCCCCACCTGCACAGGCGTGAGCGAACAGTTGCGCTTGAACAACCATTCCACCCCTGCGGGAGACACCTTTGCGAACCGGAAAGTCGTGTGGCAAGACGTCACGGACCACGCACCATCAGGGAGCCAGCCACCATCAGAACGGCCGGACAGGACGGGGCCAGACCCCAAAAACCTTGATCTATGTCAATTGTAGCCGCGCTTTCACAGGAATCCGGCCCCGAGGCGGGCAGCCAGGGCTTACCTCGGGTTGCCCCCACGCAGCATGGCACGCATGTCTGCCACCGAAACCGTGCTGGATTGCGCTAGCTTGACCTTGGGCATCGTCTTGAACGCATGTCCGTAGATCACCTCGACAGTGATCGACAAAAGGCCCTGTTCGGTGCGTGGCAGACCACTTTCCAGGGCGTCAACCAAGGCATGGCGATGACTTCGGCCGCACAAGCCACGGGGCCGTTCGGCATGAAGGTTGCGCCCCCAGTCACGCAAGTCATGCAACAGACGCTCCGCGTTGGGATACGTCAGCGTCAGGCGCTCCATGTCCATCACCGGCTCCGCAAACCCGGTTTCCACGAGCATGTCGCCCCAGTCGTGCATGTCGGTCAGCGCATGAGCGGGGGAATGCCAGCCTTTCTGCGCGTACACAGCCCGCACTTCGCGCAGCGTGTCCGGCCCCAGACCGGAAAACATCAAGAAGCCACCAACGCGCAAGAGCTGGCGCCACCGCTGAAGCAAGGCACTCGGGTCATGGTTGAGGTGCAGCGCCATGTTGGCCCATACCATGTCTGCAATCTCGATGGCACCAGGGTCAGCCTGCACCCTGGGGGCCGACGCCCACCACTTGAGGGGATGCCGCAACGCGGCGCGCGCGCCTCCGCCGCGTCCAAGCAGGCTCGCCGCCTGCTCGGCCTGGTCCCCGGCAATCCAGACCGCTGCGTCTGGATAGACATCCCGCAATCGCCTGTGCGTGGCCAAGCCGCCAAGCATGGGCGACCAATCGAGCCAAGCCTGAGGCGCTTGCTTGAACCAGCCCAGCCGCTCGACCATCCGCCCGCCTATTTCCTCGTGCAGCCAGGGGCTGCTCTGCCTGGGCAGGTTGCGCCAGCGCTCAGCCGCCACCGGGTCCATATCCGGCACGATGGCAGTGTTATGAGCAGCGACGTGATCCATGGGCTTGACGGCGGGAAAAGGGACAACCGGGCAGTATATTCATCCCATGCGTCTTCTGCCCAGTTGCCTGCATTGGCCCTCCGTTTGCGCAGTGTGCAGCCGCTGGCCATCCCGCCGTGTGTGCGAACCGTGCATGCAGCGCCTGGGCCGCCCCCAGCCACGCTGCCCCGGTTGCGCACTCCCCCTGGCGCCTGGCCTGCAGCGCTGCGTGCGTTGCCAGGAGGCGCCGCTGACGCCTTTGGAAAGTTGTCACACCCGCGTGACCTACGCCTACCCCTGGGTGGACATCGTTGCGCAGTTCAAATTCCAAGGACAGCCTGCCTGGGCCCGCGAATTCGCCGGGTGGATACTGGAAACACCCGAGACACAGACATTGCTGGACGAAGCAGACGTGCTAACGCCCATACCGCTGACGCCCGCGCGGTTGCGCGAGCGCGGCTACAACCAGGCCTGGGAACTGACCCGGCAGCTGAGAGCGGCATCTGGCACGCAAGCGCAAGCCTGGCCGGATTTGCTCGAGCGTGCGCAAGACGCACAACTCCAACACACCCTGCCACGCGGCGAACGGCTCGCCAACGCGCGCCAGTCATTGAAGTGCTCCACTGAGCGCCACGGCGCCCTTGCGGGCAGGCGGGTGGTCTTGGTTGACGACGTGATGACCACAGGAGCCACGCTGCAAGCTGCTGCACAGGTATTGCGCGAAGCCGGGGCTTACTCGGTCAGCGGCATCGTGTTCGCCCGCACCCCGGCGCCGGGCAACGTGGAATAATCGCCGCCCCATGTTCCACATCGTCCTCGTTCACCCCGAAATTCCACCGAACACCGGCAACGTGATCCGCCTGTGCGCCAACACCGGCTGCACGCTGCATTTGGTGGAGCCGCTGGGTTTCTCCATGGACGACAAACACATGCGCCGCGCTGGCCTGGATTACCACGAATACGCTAAGGTGCGCTGTCACGCGGACTGGACCAGCTTTCTGGCACAAGAGAAACCTGACCCGCATCGCTGCTTCGCCATGACGACCCGGGGCCAGCGGGCCGTGCACGATGTCGCATTCAAGCCAGGGGACTGGTTGGTATTCGGCTCCGAGACGCGCGGCCTGCCCTCGGCTTTGCGCGAGACCTTCCCCCCCGAGCAGCAGTTGCGGCTGCCCATGCGCCCCGGACAACGCAGCCTCAACCTCTCGAACGCGGTGGCGGTGGTGGTCTATGAGGCCTGGCGTCAGCAGGGTTTCGCCTGACGAGCGCACACCTTCAGGGATAAAGGCGGGCAAGAAACTCTGCCACACATGCTGGCTTGCCAGCCCCCTCGCACTCCACGGTGACGGCCCAGGTGAACTGCCAGCCATCGCCGGGCAGCGGTTCGGCGGCCTGCAGTGTGAATTGCCCTCGCAGATGGCTGCCGACAGGGACCGGTGCGGTGAACCGGACGCGGTTCAACCCGTAATTGACGCCCATGCGGGCCTCGGTCACCACCAGTGAGGACTCCAGCAGTCGGGGCACCAGCGACAACGTCAGGAACCCGTGCGCGATGGTGGCGCCAAAAGGCCCGGACTTTGCGCGCTCGGGGTCCACGTGTATCCACTGGTGGTCGCCTGTGGCCTTGGCGAACAGGTCAATCTGTTCCTGGGTGACAGCGTGCCAGTCACTGACAGCCACCGTCTGCCCCACACAGACTGCCAAATCCTGCAAGGTGTTGAAAGTCTTCATGCCCGGACTGTAGGGACGGTTGGCGCCCAAAGGCTGTCCAGCCCGCGACACGGGCAAGGGCCAGCAACGGGGTCAGCACTCCAACCAGGCGCAAATGGGCTGCCACTGCTCCAGGTCCTTGGCCACGCGAGCGGGTTGCACGTCAAACAGGGTCAAACCGCGCGCCGCGAGATGAATGTAGTTCTGGGTGTCACGCAAATGGCCCAACACTGGCAAACCCAGGCTCGCGACGAACTCCTGCAGCTTGTCAGCTGCGATGGTTCGCTCGTCCACCCGCATGCCCACGACGCCAATGTCCAGCGCTGCTGTCTTGCGCCGCTCCTGCAGCTCATCCAGGAAAGCACGCGTGGCGTAAATATCAAAAATGCTCGGCTGAAGCGGGATCAGCAATTTGTCGGCACGGCGAAGCACCTCCTTCAAAGGGCGACCGTGCAACCCGGCAGGCGTATCCAGCACCACATGCGTGGTTCCCCGCGGAGGCTTGAGCACCTCGTCACCCGACGCGTCCCAGCCTGCGATCGGCCGTGCCTGGGCCGGGCGCAGCGACAGCCAAGTGCCAGACGACTGCTGCCGGTCGGCATCACCCAGCATGACGGTATGCCCCCGTCTGGCCAGGTAGCCCGCTACGTTGGTGGCCAGCGTGGACTTGCCCACCCCACCCTTGGGATTGGCGACAACGATGATGCTCATCTGCGTACCCTCCTTGCCTTGCCGTATGGTATCAAGGCAGTGGCGTTGGCGCTTTTCAGCCCATCCAGGCGTTCCAGACGAGTTTGACCCCGGTCAGGAGCATGCCCAGGTAAACCATGCGGTAGAACAACTGTGGCTGGATGCGCCGCGCCAGGCTCACGCCGACCCACACCCCCAGCGGGGCCAGCGGCAACAGCACCAGCGACGTGGCGAAGTTGTGCCAGTCCAGCAGGCCCAGCCAGGCATACGGAATCCACTTGCTCAGGTTGACCACGAAAAAGAGCCCCGCCATGGTGGCGGTGAACACCACCGGTTTGAGCCGCAGTGGAATGACGTAGGCGTTGACTGGCGGCCCGCCGGCGTGAGCCACGAAACTGGTGAAGCCGGACGTGGCCACCAGCACGGCGCCCAGCCAGCGCGGCGGCGGCGGCGCGTCCGGGCGCGGAGGAAACAACAGGCGCTGCGCAAGAAACAGCAAGGTCAGCCCCCCCACCACGCCAGCCACCACCCTGGGGTCCACCAGCCTGAAGAGCAAGGTGCCGACCAGCGTGCCCACCAGCGCGCACGGGATCATGAAACGCAGCAGGCGGGCATCAAAATCCTTGCGAAAGGCCGCCACTCCCAGCAGGTCCATCACCAGCAGCAAAGGCATGAGAATGGCAGCCGCACGGGGCACGGTGATCGCCAGCGCCATCATGGGCACGGCCAAAGAGCCAAAACCCGCCCCAAAACCGCTCTTGCTGATGCCCAGCAACAGCACGGCAGGAACAGAGACGGCATAAAACCACGGATCGGTGATGGGAGCGAAGTTCACCGGCGCGATGGTAACCGCACCATTTGCAACCAGAGGACAATTGACACCATGTTCACACCTTCACAAGCCGATGTGCGGCGATTCTTCTGCTCGGTTTACACCAAAACGCTGAACCAGCAACCGATGGAGGCCATCGAGATCCTGGCCAGCGAGTGGATTCAACGCCACCCCGAGTACCACGCCGACCTGTCGGACGTGGACGAAGCCCTGCGCCGCATGCACGAACCCAGTGAAGCCCGCGACAATCCCTTTCTGCACCTGTCAATGCACCTGAGCATCAGTGAACAGTGCTCCATCGACCAGCCGCCAGGCATCCGGCAAGCGGTGGAGTTGCTGGCAGCACGGCGGGACTCGATACACGAGGCACACCATGAAGTCATGGAGTGCCTGGGGCGGATGCTGTGGGAAAGCCAACGCAGCGGCCGCCCACCTGACGGACAGGCCTACATTGACCACGTCCGCCGCGCTGCAACGCGGGACTGAAATGACAAAAGCCCTGGCGGGCTGCACCCGCCAGGGCTTTACGGCGGGCCAAAACCCAGACCGTTCTCAGGCAGGCGGAGTTCGATGTCACGCCAGCCTGGGAGCAAGAGATTGCTCCCATTTGGACGCCGGGCCACAAGGGGCAACCGAGTGGCGGGCGTTTGTTCGCGTCCATCGCGAACGGCTCCACTTTAACGCCGTGCAGTTCCCCTGCGCAAGCTCAAATTTTCAATCGATCTGTGGCGCCCCATTGAACGAAATTCAGCAACCTCCTGCACCCAGGATCCCACTCTGCATCCGAGCCTCATATACCTATTTAAGAATAAAAAACTATTTATAAAGTATTGACTGTGAATGTAGATGCCCCTACTATTCGCGCCAATTCGAACCCTAGGGTTAGCCCTAGGACGCTGCCGAACCCGGCTAAGTTGATGACCTGCCTAGGTTTTCAATGGCGACCCCCAATCCAGGCACCCACAGCCCGCCTCAGACGCGGGCATTCGTGTGTGCACAGAAAGGAGCGTGCTATGACAGCGCCGACAGTTTTCAGGCAACCCAGCATCGCCCGCACCGTCCTGACTTTCATGGACGATGTGCTGCGCGGCTTTGTTGCCACCACACGCAACAGCATGGCCCTGCTCGGGCTCGTGCTGGCCGTGGGTGTAACCCTCTTCGTGACCCGCCCGGACTTGCGCATTGACGCAGAACGAGCCCTTTTTGGCTGGCTGATGGAACGCCAGAGCGCCAGTCAGAGCATCCAGACGGACCCCACCGCCGTTGAGCGCGTGACGGCCGCCAACCCTGGCCAATTGCCCAAGGCGCAAGCCCAGTTGGCCGATTGGCTCAGCCGCAAATACCGTGTTGCGCCGGAGCCCCTGAGCGCTCTGGTGGCTGAGGCCTACGCCATCGGTCACAAGACCAAGCTGGACCCCACCTTGATCCTTGCCGTGATGGCCATAGAGTCGCGCTTCAACCCGTTTGCCGCCAGCCCGGTGGGCGCACAGGGGTTGATGCAGGTGATGACACGGGTGCACACCGACAAGTACGAAGACTTTGGCGGCACATTGGCGGCCTTCGACCCTGTGACCAACCTTCGCGTGGGTGCGCAGGTACTGCAGGAAACCATCCAGCGAGCTGGTTCCTTGGAAGGCGGCCTGCGGCTTTACGTTGGCGCCGTGACCACCGACGGGACAGACTACGTCGACAAGGTGCTGTCGGAACACCTGCGCCTGCAACGCGTGGCTCAAGGGCAGCGTGTCGCCTTCAACGCCTTCCAGCGCCGCACGCCATCCACCACGGTGCCTGTGCTGCCCAACCTGCCTGGCGACAACGAACTGGAAGCTGAAGCCTCCCCCAAATCCCTGGGTCAGACCGGCACCAGCGCCTCCTGATAAAATCCGCCCGTGCGCAACTGGCGATAGGCTGGGCGGCCCCACAGGCCACCCGAGCTGACGTGGGCCACCACGGGGAAGCGCACCGCCGTCGCAGCCAGCTGCGGGGTGCCAAGCCGTTCGCCTGGGCAGCCCTTGTCACCGCACAGGGAATCCACTCTATCCAGGACTGCCATGTACGACCGCTCCATCCTCGTAGAACAAGCCGACCCCGAGCTGTTTGCCGCCATCCAGGCCGAGAACGCCCGTCAAGAACACCACATCGAGCTGATCGCCAGTGAAAACTACGCCTCGCCGGCCGTGATGGCGGCGCAAGGATCGCAGCTCACCAACAAATACGCCGAAGGCTACCCGGGCAAGCGCTACTACGGCGGCTGCGAATACGTGGACGTGGCCGAGCAACTGGCCATTGACCGCCTGAAACAGCTGTTCGGCGCCGACGCTGCCAACGTGCAGGCGCACTGCGGCGCCTCCGCCAACGAGGCCGTGTTCCTGGCCTTTCTGAAGCCCGGCGACACCATCATGGGCATGAGCCTGGCCGAAGGCGGCCACCTGACGCACGGCATGCCGCTGAACATGTCGGGCAAGTGGTTCAACGTCGTGTCCTACGGACTGAACGCAAAAGAAGAGATCGACTACGACGCGATGGAAGCCAAGGCACGTGAACACCGCCCCAAGCTGATCGTGGCGGGCGCGTCGGCCTACAGCCTGCGCATCGACTTCGAGCGCTTTGCCAAGGTGGCCAAGGAAATCGGCGCCATCTTCATGGTGGACATGGCCCACTACGCGGGCCTGATCGCCGCAGGCGTGTACCCCAACCCGGTGCCGTTCGCCGACGTGGTGACATCCACCACCCACAAGAGCCTGCGCGGCCCGCGCGGCGGCATCATTCTGATGAAGGCCGAGCACGAGAAGGCCATCAACAGCGCCATCTTCCCCGGCCTGCAGGGCGGCCCGTTGATGCACGTGATCGCGGCCAAGGCCGTGGCCTTCAAGGAAGCGCTGACACCTGAGTTCAAGGCCTACCAGCAGCAGGTGGTGAAGAACGCCCAGATCGTGGCCGAGACGCTGACCCAGCGCGGCCTGCGCATTGTGAGCGGCCGCACCGAAAGCCATGTGATGCTGGTGGACCTGCGTGCCAAGGGCATCACCGGCAAGGAAGCCGAGGCCGTGCTGGGCAGCGCCCACATGACCATCAACAAGAACGCCATCCCGAACGACCCCGAGAAGCCGATGGTGACCAGCGGCATCCGCGTGGGCACCCCGGCAATGACGACGCGCGGCTTCAAGGACGAGGAAGCCCGCCTGACCGCCAACCTGATTGCCGACGTGCTGGACAACCCGCGCGACCCGGCCAACATCGAAACCGTGCGCGCCAAGGTGGCCGCCTTGACCGCGCGCTTCCCGGTCTACCGCTGATGAGACTGCCCCGGCCTTGCCCGGGGCATTTTTTTGCCTATGAAGTGTCCTTTTTGCGGCCACGCCGACACCCAGGTGGTGGAGACCCGGATATCCGAAGAAGGCGACTTTGTCCGCCGCAGGCGGCGCTGTGGCGCCTGCGACAAACGCTTCACGACCTACGAACGCCCGGAGGTGACTTTCCCGGTGGTTGTGAAAAAGGACGGACGGCGCATTGAATACGATCCGTCGAAACTGCGCGGCAGCCTGACGCTGGCCCTGCGCAAACGCCCGGTGAGCACCGAGCAGGTGGACGCCGCCGTGGAGCGCATCGAGGAAAAGCTGCTGAACCAGGGAGCGCGCGAGGTGGCCAGCCACCGCATTGGCGAACTGGTGATGCGCGAGCTGAAGAAGCTGGACAAGGTGGCCTACATACGTTTTGCCAGCGTATACCGCAGCTTCGAGGACATTGACGAGTTCCGGGCCCTGGTGGACGAGGTGCGCAAGTAAACCTCGGGCAGCCCGGTTTTACGGATGCGCGCACAATAGCGCGCATGCGTATCCTTCACACCATGCTGCGCGTTGGCAACCTCCAGCGCTCTATCGATTTCTACACCAAGGTACTCGGCATGACGCTGCTGCGCACGTCTGAGAACCCCGAGTACAAGTACTCGCTGGCGTTCCTGGGCTTTGACGGCGGCAACCCCGGCCAGGCCGAGATCGAGCTGACCTACAACTGGGGCGTGGAACAGTACGAGATGGGCACCGCCTACGGACACATCGCCCTCGGCGTGCCTGATGCCTACGCCGCTTGCGAGAAGATCAAGGCCGCTGGCGGCACCGTGACGCGCGAGGCTGGCCCCGTGAAGGGCGGCACGACGGTGATCGCCTTTGTGACGGACCCGGATGGGTACAAGATCGAACTGATCCAGCGCGACGCCGAAGCAGCCGGAGCCGGTCTGCGCTGATCGAAGCGCGCGGCGGGGACACACCCCGCCACGCGTGAAACTCAGAGCGTTTCCGCCCCGCCCAGATAGGGTCGCAGCGCCACCGGCACCGTGATGCTGCCGTCGGCGTTCTGGTAGTTTTCGAGCACGGCCACCAGCGCGCGGCCCACGGCCAGGCCGGAACCGTTAAGGGTGTGCACCAGTTCGTTCTTGCCCTGGGCATTCTTGAAGCGTGCCTGCAGGCGGCGCGCCTGGAAGGCTTCGCAGTTGCTCACGGAGCTGATCTCGCGGTAGGTGTTCTGCGCGGGCAGCCAGACCTCCAGGTCGTGCGTGCGGGTGGCGCCAAAACCCATGTCGCCCGTGCACAGGGCCAGCACGCGGTACGGCAGGCCGAGCTTTTGCAGCACGGCCTCGGCGTGGCGGGTCATGTCCTCCAGCGCCTCGTAGCTCTTTTCGGGGTGGACGATCTGCACCATCTCGACCTTGTCGAACTGGTGCTGGCGGATCATGCCGCG
>CBKZAG010000118.1:0-10475 GCA_966692625.1 uncultured Comamonadaceae bacterium | reverse complement strand
CTGAAGTGCGCGCGGGTAAGGGCTGGAACCTAGCATGCGGACCTCCTTAATTTTCCCGCATAGTACCGCGACCGCTTTGCTGCAAAAACGTTTCGCTGGCAGCTCAATCTTCGCTAGTAACAGTGCTCGCAGTACGGGACGGGCATTTGGGAACCGTTTTCTGACTAATCCGTTGACGCACGGTAGCACCCGTTGGCTTGACGTGCAGCGACGATGGTAGCGAAGGTCTGCAACGTTTCCTGTACTGTGAATTTGATCCAAGAACCACAGGCAACAATCTCTGCTCCCCCATCAGTCACCTCATGTGCGGACCTTCACATTGAGCCAACAGCAGATGGAGAACGAAGCCCCCCTCACCACCCAGGCGTATCCCCCAAATCAATCACCCGCGCCAACGCCACCCCAGATGGCGCCTCGTAGTCCGCCACCCACCAGGCCCGCGCAGGGTGCCCGGCACCCTCCTGCAGCAGCTCCGTCAGCAGCCGCTGCGATGGAATGTCCAGCGCGGCAAAAGGCTGGTCAATCAGCATCAGCTCCGCGCCCGAGGCAAAACCCGCCGCCAGCCACACCTTGCGGCGCGAGCCGGTGGACAGCATGTACATGCCCTTGTCCAGGTGTTCTTCCAGCGCAAAGCCTTGCACCAGGTCGTCCAGCAGGGCCGCGTCAAAGGCCGGGTTGCGTTCTGCCACCTGTGCAAAGTGCTGGCGCGGCGTGGTGCGGTCCTCGCCGTCGCGGGCCGGGTCTTCCCAGTACAGCAGGCCGCTGCCCGCGCGCCGGTGCCAGTCGGCCAGGCGGCGCAGCAGCGTGGTCTTGCCCACGCCGTCGCCGCCGCACACCAGGGTCACGCCCGGCCCCACGGGCCAGGGTAGGTTGCCCTGGCCATCCCAAAGGCGTTCAGGCATCCCCCTTCTCCGCATCATCGCCCTGCTGCTTCATGCGTTCGCTTTTCCAATAGACGTCGTCGCCGCCCTGTCCATCCGGCCTGTTGCGGTTGAGCACGCGCGCCAGCACGAACATCAGGTCGCTCAGGCGGTTGAGGTACTGGCGCGGCGCTTCGTGAATGGCCTCTTCGTTGCCCAGCGCCACCACCGAACGTTCGGCGCGGCGCGCCACGGTGCGGCACACGTGGGCCTGGGCGGCGGCCCGGGTGCCTGCGGGCAGAATGAACTCCTGCAGACGCGGCAGGCGTTCGTTGTGCGTGGCCAGGGCCTCGTCCAGCGCCAGCACGGCCTCGGGCTTCAGCAGCTCATAGCCCGGAATGCTCAATTCGCCCCCCAGGTTGAAGAGCTGGTGCTGTATCTCCACCAGCAGTTCGTGCACGTCGGCGGGCAGCTCCTCGCACATCAGCAGGCCTATGTGGGAGTTGAGTTCGTCCACGTCGCCCATGGCGTGCACGCGCAAGCTGTTTTTGCTGACGCGCTGGTTGTTGCCCAGGCCGGTGGTGCCCGCGTCTCCGGTGCGGGTAGCAATTTGTGTGAGTCTGTTGCCCATGGGGTCTTTGCATCCCTCTGCGGTTGAAGATAATGGCCCTTATTCTCATACAGCCCCCGTGCATCACACATGAACGCACCTTTGTCCCCCCACTTGCTGCCCGAAATCCACCAGCGCAACGTGCCTGAAGCGTTCGTCGAGGCTTTGCGCCAGCGCTTCGGCGCCAACTGCTCCACGGCAATGGCGGTGCGCGAGCAGCACGGGCGCGACGAATCGGCCTTCACCACCGTGCCGCCCCCGGCCGCCGTGGTGTTCGCCGAATCCACGCAAGACGTGGCCGACGCCGTGGCGCTGGCGGCGCAGTACAAGGTGCCGGTCATTCCCTTCGGCGTGGGTTCGTCGCTGGAAGGCCACCTGCTGGCCGTGCAGGGCGGCATCAGCGTTGACGTGAGCCGCATGAACCGGGTGCTCTCGGTCAACGCCGAAGACCTGACCGTGACCGTGCAGCCCGGCGTCACGCGCAAGGCGGTGAACGAGGCCGTGAAGGACCAGGGGCTGTTCTTCCCCATCGACCCGGGGGCCGACGCCTCCATTGGCGGCATGGCGGCCACCCGCGCCAGCGGCACCAATGCCGTGCGCTACGGCACCATGCGCGAAAACGTGCTCGCGCTGGAAGTGGTGACGGCGCAAGGCAAGGTCATCCGCACCGGCAACCGCGCCAAGAAGAGCAGCGCGGGCTACGACCTGACGCGCCTGTTCGTGGGCTCCGAAGGCACGCTGGGTGTCATCACCGAGGTCACGCTCAAGCTCTACCCGCTGCCCGAAGCCATCTCGGCGGCCATCTGCTCGTTCCCGAGCATCGAGGCCGCCGTTCGCACCACCATCCAGATCATCCAGATGGGCATTCCCATTGCCCGCTGCGAACTGCTGGACGGCAAGACCGTGGCCATGGTCAACGCCTACGCCAAGCTGGGCCTGCGCGAAGAACCCATGCTGCTGATGGAGTTCCACGGCTCGCCCGCCAGCGTGCAGGAACAGGCCGAGCTGGTGCAGGAGATTGCCAGCGAACACGGCGGCCAGTCCTTCCAGTGGGCCACCACGCCCGAGGAACGCACCCGCCTGTGGACGGCGCGCCACAACGCCTACTTTGCCGCTATTCAAAGCAAGCCGGGCTGCCGCGCCATCTCCACCGACACCTGCGTGCCCATCAGCCGCCTGGCCGACTGCCTGCTCGACTCCGTGGTGGAGGCCGATGCCTCCGGCCTGCCCTACTTTCTGGTGGGCCACGTGGGCGACGGCAACTTCCACTTCGGCTACCTGATCGACCCCGACAGCGAGGACGAGCGCCGCGTGGCCGAGGAACTTAACCACAAGCTGGTGAGCCGCGCCCTGGCGCTGGAAGGCACCTGCACCGGCGAGCACGGCGTGGGCCTGCACAAGATGGGCTTTTTGCGCACCGAGGCGGGCGACGGCACCATTGCCATGATGCGCACCATCAAGCAGGCGCTGGACCCAGACAACATCATGAACCCCGGCAAGATCTTTGCCGACTGACCCTGCTGCGCACACGCCCTGTTAAATGCGACGATCCGATAAGCGCCTCCCCTCCTTCCGCACGGAGCGTGGACGCGAGGCGCTGTCCGTGGTGCTGCTCTACGCCTGTTTCTCGGCGTTGTGGATTTTGCTGTCAGACAAGGCAGTGGACTGGCTGGTGGAGAACCCCAGCCAACGCATGCTGGTCAGCACGATCAAGGGTTGGCTGTTCGTGGCGGTCACCTCCATCCTGCTCTATGTGCTGCTGTTCCCGCGCCATGGAACCGCAAAAGTTCCGCCGCCGGGCGAGGCCGAAGAAGTCCGCCGCGCGCCACCCTGGGTGGCCATCACCCTGCTGGGCCTCTCACTGTCCGGCCTGGCCTGGTTGAGCATTGCCAGCCAGTTCGATGCCGAAAAGGAGACGGCGGGGGCGCAGCTGCGGGCGGTGGCCGATGCCAAGGCCCAACTGCTGTGGGACTGGCACCAGGAGCGCATGGGCAACACCCTGCTGGTGCAGAACAGCCCCGACCTGCGCGAGCACTGGCTGCGCTGGCACCAGGAACGCACCGAGGCACGCATGTTCGAACTGCAGCAGCGGCTGCGCCTGTTCGTTTCCAGCATCCACTTCAGCCGGGCGGCGGTTGTCGATCTGGACGGTCACGAAGCCTGGTATCCGGCCCGGCCCAACAGTGCGCTGCCGCCGGAACTGCGCAAAGGCGTTGCAGAAGCGCTGGAATCGGGCCTGCCGTCCCGTGTGGGACCCTGGCTGGACGACGACGGGGTGTTGAGGCTGACCTTCCTCGCTCCTTTCGCCTTGGACAGCGCCCACCCCGCCGTGGTGGTGCTGCACGTGGACCCACCCACGCACTTCCACCCCGCGCTGCAAACCTGGCCCATGCCGCACCGCAGCGCAGAATCCATCCTGTACCAGCAGGCGGGTGACGCGCTGGTGCCGCTGAGCCCCCTGCGCAAGCTGCCCGGCGCCGTGTTGCGCGAGCACTTCCCCTTGTCCAGCGGCCTGCCTGCAGCCCGAGCCGTGCGCGAGGCCAACCTGGAGAGCGACGTCATCGAAGGCGTGGACTACGCTGGCGCACCGGTGTTGGCGGTGGCCCGGCGCGTGGGCATGACCGACTGGTGGGTGCTGGTCAAGCAGGACCGCGACGAGCTGATGAGCGACGCCGTGACGTCCAGCCTGCGCACCGTGCTCATCGGGCTGCTGGCCTTCTTTGCCATGGCGGTGGCGGTGTACCTGTACGTGCAGCGCCTGCGGCTGCAGCGATCGGTCCGCCACATCGACCAGTTGCAGGCCACGCGCCAGCGCCTGGCCGAAAGCGAGGCGCGTTACAGGCTGCTCGCTGAAAACGGCAGCGACGTCATCTGGCTCCTTGATCTCAAGACCCGCCGGCACATCTACGTCAGCCCGGCCGTGCAGAAACTGCGCGGCTACACCCCAGAGGAGGTCTGCCGGCAAAGCCTGGCCGACATGCTGCCACCCGACATGGTGCCGGTAGCCGAGGACATCCTTGCGCGCCGCCTGGCCGCGCTGGCCGCAGGCGACGAATCCGCCCGCACTGAAACCAACGAACTGGTCCAGCTCCACCGGGACGGCCGCCACATCCACACCGAAATCGCCTCCACCATCATCTGCGACGACAACGGCGTGCCGGTGCAGCTGCAGGGCGTGACGCGTGACGTCACCGCCCGCAAAGAGACAGAGGCCAAGATCACCCAGCTGTCGCAGGCCACCGAACAGAGCCCGGCCGGGGTTGTCATCACCAGCCTGAACAACCGCATCGAGTACGTGAACCCGGCGTTCGAGCGCATCACCGGCTACAGCCGTGACGAGGTCATTGGCCAGGATCCGCGCCTGCTGCAGTCGGGCAAGACGCCGCCAGAGGTCTACAAGACGATGTGGAACAGCCTGGAGGCTGGACAACCCTGGAGCGGTGAACTGATCAACCGCCACAAGAACGGCCACGAGTACGTGCAGAACATCACCGTTGCCCCGGTGCGCGGCGCGGGGGGTGACGTGACGCATTACCTGGCGGTGCAGCTCGACATCACCGCGCAGCGCCACGCCGAGGACATGGCGCACCAGCTCTCGTGGTTTGACCTGCTGACGGGCCTGCCCAACCGGCGCCACCTGCTCAACGAGTTGACCGACACCCTGGGCGCGGACCGCCGGGGCCAGCGAATGAGCGCGCTGCTGCTGCTGAACGTGGACCGGTTCAAGACCCTCAACGACGCGCTGAGCCACGCCGCAGGCGACCGGCTGCTGCAGCGTCTGGCACAGCGCCTGTCGGGGCTGGTGCGGCCGGGGTACATGCTGGCCCACCTGGGGGGCGACGAGTTCGCGCTGCTGATGCACGGGGTGGAGGCAGACGAACAGGGCATGTCCAGCGACGCCCTGCGGCTGGCCGAGGTGTTGCATGAATCGCTGCACCTGCCCTTCACGCTGCCCGACGGCAACAACGTCAACGTGACGGCCAGCATCGGCATCACCCTGCTGCCGCACCATTACAGCGACACGCCCAGCGAAGTGCTGCGCCGCGCGGACACGGCGCTCAACCGCGCCAAGCGTGGCGGGGGCGGCCAGACGGCCTTCTTCAACGCCACCATGGGCCAGGCGGTGGGCCAGCGCTTCGCCATTGAGCAGGACCTGCGGCGCGGCATGGCCGCCGGGGAACTGCGCCTGTTCCTGCAGCCCCAGGTGGACGCTGGCGGCAAGGTCGTGAGCGCCGAAGCGCTGGTGCGCTGGCAACACCCCGAAAAAGGATTGGTGGCGCCAGCGCTCTTCATTCCCGTGGCGGAAGAAAGCGGTCTGATCGACCAGCTTGGCCAGTGGGTGCTGCGCGAGGTGTGCCAGTGGCTGGGCCTGCTGCACCGCGAGGGGCACCGCCTGCCGATCGCGGTCAACATCAGCCCGCAGCAGTTCCACCAAGGCAACTTTGTGAGCGAGCTGCTGACGTTGCTGGCCAGCACCGGTGCCCAGGCCGAAGACCTGATTCTGGAGATCACCGAAGGGGTGGTGATGGAAGAAATCGACGACGTGATCGAGCGCATGAAGGCGCTCAACCAGCACGGCGTGCGCTTTTCCATCGACGACTTCGGCACTGGCTACTCGTCGCTGTCCTACCTGAAGAACCTGCCGATCCACGAGCTGAAGATCGACCGCAGCTTTGTGCAGGATGCCCCGCAGGACCCGAGCGACGCCGCGCTGGTGGAGGCCATTCTGTCGGTGGCGCGCCACCTGCAACTGCGGGTGGTCGCCGAAGGCGTGGAGGCGCCCGAGCACGCCGCGTTCTTCAACCGGCATCCAGGGGTGTTGATGCAGGGCTACCTCTTCGGCAGGCCGGAACCAGCTGGCGCCGTGATCGAACGAGTCACGGGCGTGACCGAACCGCAGCCATCCGCCCCTGCCGCCGCACAGGATCAGGCCTGAGCCTTGGCTGGCATCTGGTAGAGCCAGAGGGGGCGGCCGTCCGGGCAGTCCCAACGGTGCGTGGGCTGCCAGTGCGGCACGGCAAACTCCAGGCTCGCCAGCCAGGTGCCCGGGCGCATCTCGGCGGCAGCCTTGTCGGCGGCGCGGGGCATGGTCTCGGGCCGCTGGAACAGGTACACCAGTTCATAGGCCGACCAATCCTCTTGCCAGAAGTCACCCTGCCGCACGTTCGCCGTGGGGCAGCGCCAGCCACAGGCCAGGCGCAGCGGCCAGCTGCGTTCTATGCCCACCAGGCGCGCATCGGGGAAGGCGCGCTCCAGCGCCTGCAAGCCGTGGCCCAGGCCGCAACCGGCGTCCAGCACGGGTGCCGCAGGCAGCAGCGGCACCACCTCGCGCAGGCCGTCGAACGCGTCCTCGGGCGTGGGGAAGATGGGCGCGTCCCGCCACGCCATGGGCGGGTACAGCAGCAGGAACAGGCCTGCGGGCAACAGCCACACCCAGGCAGGCACCGCGCCCAGGCCCACGTCAAACACCCACGACAGTGGGAAGCCCAGCGCGATGATGAGCCGCCGCGAAAGCGTGCCGCCCCACATGCTGCCCAGCACGCCCAGCGCGGTGGCCAACGTGCCCGCCAACACGGGTGCCAGCCCCAGGCGCTGCATCAGCGTGAACCAGCCCCAGGCCGCCAGCCACACCAGCAAGGCGGGCAGCGGCCAGGTCACGCGCTGGAGGTACCCCGTCATGGGCGGAAGGCCCAGCTCAACCGGCCAGGCTGCGCAGCCGGTCGATCAGGCCGTTGAGTTCGTCCAGCGACCCGAACTGGATGGCCAGCTCGCCCATCTCCTCGACGCGGCCGTGGCGCTTGACGCGTTTTTTCACGCGCACCTCCACCTCGGCGGTCAGCAGGTCAGACAGCTCCTCCTCCACCCGGCGGATGTCGCGCGACTTTTCCTTCTTCGGCTTTTGCGGAGTGAGTGCAAACTCCGCGCCCAGTTTCTTCACCAGGTTCTCGGCCTCGCGCACCGACATGGCCTTGGCGCTGATCTGGTTGGCGGCCGTGATCTGCGCCGCCTTGTCGAGCGACAGCAGGGCCCGCGCGTGGCCCATGTCGATGTCACCGGCCATCAGCATGGTCTGCACCGGCTCGGCCAGGTTGAGCAGGCGCAGCAGGTTGCTGGCGGCGCTGCGCGAACGCCCCACGGCCTGCGCCGCCTGTTCGTGAGTGAGTCCAAACTCACGCACCAGGCGTTGCAAACCCTGGGCTTCTTCCAGGGGGTTCAGGTCCTCGCGCTGGATGTTTTCGATCAGCGCCATGGCGGCGGCCGACTCGTTGGGCACGTCGCGCACCAGCACGGGCACGCTGTCCAGCCCCGCCAGGCGGGAAGCGCGGAAGCGCCGCTCCCCGGCAATGATCTCGTACACCGGGCGGGCACCACGCGGGGTGGTCGGCAGCCCCTGCTGGGCTTGCAAGGCAGCCAGGCGGCGCTCGCCCTCGGCGTCGTCCAGGCGCCGCACCAGGATGGGCTGCATGATGCCCTGGGCCTTGATGCTTTCGGCCAGCTCGTACAGCGCGCCTTCGTCCATGCGCGTGCGCGGCTGGTAGGTGCCGGGCACCAGATCGGTCAGCGCCAGGGTGGTGGGCAGGTCCGCCGTCAGGCTGTCCAGGCTGGTGGCGTCGTCCAGACGCGGGCCCAGCAGCGCTTCCAGGCCGCGACCGAGTCCTTTGGGTTTTTTGGTGACCATGTGTGTGGTTTCCTGTGTGTCCGTGGTGAGCGGCTTCAGGCTGGATGGATATCCAGCCAAGGTTGAATCAACGCCAGCCCTTCGGGCCAGTCGCCCAGGCCCGATTCGGCGTTGATGTGCCCGCGCTCACCCATGTCGATGAATTGGCTGCCCCAGTCGCGGGCCAAACCTTCGGCCCGCTCGAAGCGGCAGTAAGGGTCGTTGCGGCTGCCCAGCAAGATGCTGGGAAACGGCAGCCGTTGGCGCACGATGGGCACCCAGCCCGGCAGCATGGGCGCCAGGTCGGGATCTTCCACGTCGCCCGGCGCCACCAGCAGGGCCCCGCGCACACGGTGGGTGTGGCGCGAAAAACTCGCCCACGCGGCGGTGAGGATGCAGCCCAGGCTGTGCGCCACCAGCACCACCGGGGCGGGGCTGTCCACCACCACCTCGTCCAGCCGCGCCAGCCAGTCGCCCCGGCGCGGGGTCATCCAGTCGTGCTGCTCCACACGCTGAAAGCCGTGCAGGGCTTCCCAACGGCTTTGCCAGTGTTCGGGCCCGCTGCTTTGCCAGCCGGGCAGTGTCAATACCTGTGCTTTCATGGCCGGATCACAGGCGCTGGATGCGTTCGACCATTTCCTTGGCAAAGTCCACGAAGGCCTTGCTGCCGCGCGCCGCCGGGTCGAACACCACGCCAGGCAGACCGTAGCTGGGCGCCTCGGCCAGCCGCACATTCCGCGGGATCACTGTGTCGAACACCTTGTCGCCGAAGCGCTCCTTCAACTGGTCGCTCACCTGCTGCTGCAGCGTGATGCGGGGGTCGAACATCACGCGCAGCAGGCCAATCACCTTGAGATCGCGGTTCAGGTTGGCGTGCACCTGCTTGATGGTGTTGACCAGATCGGCCAGCCCTTCCAACGCAAAGTACTCGCACTGCATGGGCACGATCACGCCATTGGCAGCACACAACCCGTTGAGGGTGAGCATCGACAATGAAGGCGGACAATCGATGAGGACGAAGTCGTAATCGGCGTCCACGTCGGCCAGGCCCTGCTTCAAGCGCTTTTCGCGCTGCTCCAGCTCCACCAGCTCCACCTCGGCACCGGCCAGCTCGCGGTTGGCACCCAGCACGTGGTAGCCGCAGCTCTCGGACCGCACCGCCGCCTCGGCCACGCTGGCCGAACCCAGCAGCACGTCGTAGACGCTGAGATTGAGGTCGCGCTTGTTGATGCCCGAGCCCATGGTGGCGTTGCCCTGGGGGTCAAGGTCGATCATCAGCACGCGCTGGCCCACCTTGGCCAGCCCGGCCGCCAGGTTGACCGTGGTGGTGGTTTTGCCGACGCCGCCTTTCTGGTTGGCGATGCAGAAGATCTTGGCCATGTGCGCAGAAGGTTGTGGTTATTTGGACAAGGCCAGCTTGACGCCAAAGCCGATGAGGAAGATGCCCGCGAGCTTGTTCAGCCAGCCGGTGACGCGCGGGTTGGCGCGCAGGCGTTCGGCCAGGTGGTGTGTGAGCAGCACAACTACCAACCCGTACAGGAAGGTGAGCGCGGCGATGGTGGCGGCCATCACACCGAAGGTGAGCAGGCCCTGGTGGCGGGCCGGGTCAACAAACAGCGGGAAGAAGGCCATGTAGAAGACGATGGCCTTGGGGTTGAGCAGGGTGATGGTGAAGGCCTGGCGGAAGTATTGGCGCGGCTTGATTTGGAGCACCGGGGCGTCGCCGGGCTTGGCGGTGAGCAGCTTGAAACCCAGCCAGGCCAGGTAGGCAGCGCCCAGCCATTGCACGGCGTTGAAGGCAGCGGGGTAGGCTGCGAGCATGGTGGCCACACCCGCCACGGCCATCCACATGAGCACCTGGTCGCCCGCGATGACGCCCATGGTGGCGGCCAAGCCACCAGCCACCTTGCCCTTGCTGGTGGAGGTGACGAGGGCCAGGTTGCCCGGGCCGGGGATGGCGAGGAAAAGGATGATGGCGGCGACGAAGGCGCCGTAGTCGGCCACACCGAACATGATGGGGGTTCTTTCTCTGGTGAGGAACGTCACCCTCCCTCGTGCGGCGGGGCGACAGCGCAGGGTCTGAGTTTACGTGCTTTCGTTTGGGTGTTGGCGGGGGTGCGTGTGTTGCCGAGGTATTGGCGGCTCAAGGCGTGTGCGCCCAGGGGCTGGCGCTTCAACGAGGTGGCCGGTGCTGCGCACCGGCTCCCCTGCGATGCTCGATGCCGTGGCTACGCGGCGGAACTCACTGCGCGCTTGCAGCGCTCCGTTCAAACAGCCGCCGCAAGCTAGATGACGAAGCGCGCTAAAGCGCGCAGCCACGGCATCTGCGCTTCTCGGCACCTCGCAA
>CBKZAG010000117.1:0-10543 GCA_966692625.1 uncultured Comamonadaceae bacterium | reverse complement strand
CCAAGATGAGTGCAAGCAAGACCTGGATGTGCCTGATTTGTGGCTGGATCTACGACGAGGAGGCAGGGGCACCCGACCACGGCATCCCGCCCGGCACCAAGTGGGAGGATGTCCCCATGAACTGGACCTGCCCCGAGTGCGGCGCTCGCAAGGAAGATTTCGAGATGGTCCAGCTCTGACGGAGCCGGTCCCGCAACAAACCACAGGCCAGGAGGCGCAGCGCGATGGGTGACGAAAGCACAGTTCCGCTGAAGATTCTGGTGGTCGACGACAGTCAGACCGTGCGCCGCAGCGCGCAATTGTTCTTGCAGCAAGGCGGGCACGAGGTGCTCTTGGCCGAGGATGGGTTCGATGCTCTGGCCAAAATCCACGATTTCGCGCCCGATTTGGTGTTTTGCGACATCCTCATGCCCCGACTGGACGGTTACCAGACCTGTGCCATCATCAAACGCAATCCTCGGCACGCCCATGTGCCGGTGGTGATGTTGTCCTCAAAGGACGGTGTCTTCGACATCGCTCGCGGCCGCATGGCAGGCTCACAGGAGCATCTCACCAAACCCTTCGCGTCTGACCAGTTGCTGCAGGTGGTGAGCCGTTTTGTCCCGCGCAGTGCAGGCCAGCGCGAACCCGTTGCTGCCGCTTCGTGAAAGGCCGCGCGAACATGGGTGCCGTCAAAGACATACTGGTGGTGGATGACTCCCGCACCGAGCTGGTTTTCCTCAAGGGGCTGCTCACGCGCAACGGTTATCGCGTTCGCACTGCCGAAAATGCCGACCAGGCCCTGCGCCAGATCGGGGTCCAGTTGCCTGACCTGATCCTCATGGACATCGTGATGCCCGGCACCAACGGCTTTCAGTTGACGCGAACCATTGCACGGCATCCCGAGTACGGCAAGGTGCCTGTGTTCATCTGCTCCAGCAAGAGCCAGGAGACGGACCGCGTATGGGGGCTGCGTCAGGGGGCGCGTGATTACATCACCAAGCCGGTGGACCCCGCGCAATTGCTGGCCAAGATCGAAGCAATAGCCTGAGCGCCCATGGCAACCCGCATCACGCTGTCCGATTTTCAGGCTGACCTGGCCCGCAAGCTGGCCGACTCTGTTCATCGCCCCGTTGCCGCAGGCTGGCTCGGGGTGGCCTGGAAGGGCGTGCATGCGCTGCTGCCCTTGGCCCATGCGGGTGAAATATTCAACCCTTCCGCCTTGCAGCGCCTGCCGCACACGCAGCCTTGGGTGTTGGGTGTGGCCAGTCTTCGCGGCGGTTTGGCGGTGGTGGTGGACTGGGCTTCCTTTTTGGGGTTGGAGCCAAGGGCTTCTTGGCACCCGACCGAGCTGGAAACGGTGTACTGGGTCAGCCTGAACCCCATGCTGGGGGGCGGGGCGGCGCTGTGCGCCGACCAGCTGCTGGGCCTTCGCGGGTCCTCGGATTTTCAGGCGGAGGCACAGTCGCCACCGCATCCTGCCGTGCGCCAGTTGTGGCGTGATGGGGGCGGGCAGGTCTGGCACGAGCTGGATTTGGTCGTGATGGCGCAGTCGCCCGAATTTCTTGACCCTCGGCTGCCGGCCTTCGCCGTGCAGGCGCCTGCATGAGGAGCACCGATGTTTGAGCAATTGCGCCGCCGCTTGGCGCGCCCGCGCCAGGACCCGCCAGCGTCAACGTTTGACTCTGTCGTCAGCGACATGGCCTCCACGTTGGGTGAGTCGGAGTACGGCAGCGACCGGCTGTCTTCACCGTCCACGCTCGCGCCGCCCAGCCGCCCGCTGGAAACCCCGCCTTCCAAAGAAGCGGTCGCGGCAGCGCCTGGCCTGTCTGCGCCGCAGCGCTGGTGGCTGGCGGGCGTGGTGCTTTTTGTACTGCTGGCCGCTGGGCTGGCGCTGCTTGGTTGGAATCAAGGTGTTGCCGGTGCGATGAGTTGGGTGCCATTGTTGCTTCTGACGCTGTCGCTGGTGTGCGCACTGGGGCTGGCGCGGGGGCTGGCGCAGGCGGGTCGCGAGCGTCAACGGGAAGCAGAACGTGCCCGCACCGATGCCTTGGCCCAGGAAAAAGAGGCCAAGCGGATCAACGACGCCACCCAGGCGGCCATCCTGCGTCTGATGAACGAATTGCAGCTCGTGGCTGAGGGCGACCTGACCCAGCAAGCCACCGTCACGGAAGACATCACCGGCGCCATTGCGGACTCGGTCAACTACACGGTCGAGGAGTTGCGCAGCCTCGTCGGGCAAGTGCAGGGCTCGGCGCAGCGGGTGGCAGACACCACCAACCGCGTCGAAAACACTTCGATAGAACTCCTCGCCGCGTCCACCGAGCAATTGCGCGAAATCCGCGAAACCGGGCAGGCGGTGCTGGACATGTCCTCCCGCATCACCCATGTGTCGGCGCAGGCCCAAGGCGCGGCAGATACGTCCCGGCAGGCGCTGCAGGCGGCGGAGTCCGGCGCCCGGGCGGTGCAGGACACCATTGGCGGCATGAACACCATCCGCGAGCAGATCCAGGACACCGCCAAACGCATCAAACGGCTGGGCGAGTCTTCGCAAGAGATTGGCGAGATCACCGAACTCATCTCCGACATCACCGAACAGACCAACGTGCTGGCGCTCAACGCCGCCATCCAGGCCGCCTCCGCCGGCGAAGCCGGGCGTGGTTTCTCCGTAGTTGCCGAGGAGGTTCAGCGCCTGGCCGAGCGTTCCGCAGACGCCACCCGCCAGATCGCCACGCTGGTGCGCGCCATCCAGGCTGATACGCAGGACGCCGTACTGGCCATGGAACGCTCGACCCGCGAGGTGGTGGAGGGCACGCGGCTGTCTGATAACGCAGGAGCCGCGCTGGCTGACATTGACCGCCTGTCCAGGCAGGTGGCCGAGTTGATCGAACAGATCGCCAGTTCCGCCTCGCGTGAGGCCGAGCTTGCCGGGCAGACCGCTGGCAACATCCAGCACATCTTTGCCGTCACCGAGCAAACGGGGGAGGGCACACGTTCCACGGTCCAGCAGGTGCGTGAACTCTCTCGGGTTGCCGACGAACTGCGCCAGTCGGTCGCTCGCTTCAAGATTGCCTGACGCCGCATGAGCGCCGCACATACCCCCCGCGACCTCGGACCCCTTGCCTGGGTGATGGACGAGCTGCGTGCAACGCTGCAATCCGCAGTCGAGGCGGTCAGCAGCTATGTGAAGGACAATGACGAGGCCCGGGCCACCGACCTGGCCGAGGTGGACTCCACCGCACTGCGCATGCTCCGCCAGCAATTGCACCAAGCCGTCGGTGCGCTGGAGATGGTGGAACTGTCGCAGGCCGCCTTGGTGTTGCGCGCGCTCGAATCGGCCACGCAGCGCATGGTCCAAAAGCCTGCGGTAGCCACGGCAGAGGCATCTGCTCAAGTGGAGCGCGGCGCGCGGGCGCTGATTGACTACCTGGAACGGGTGATGCGTCAGCGGGCCGTACCGGCACTGGCGCTGTTCCCCACCTATCGGGATTGGCAGACCCTTGCGGGTGCCGACCGCATCCATCCCGCAGACCTTTGGGAAGGCGTGGAGTCGTCGGTGAGCGTTGAGCCCCCTGAGGGCAAAGCCTATCAACCGGGGCCCCAAGTCCGTGCCCATCTGGACCGCCTGGTGCTGCATCTCGTCAAAGATGCGAACCGCCAAGCGGCCGTGCCGCTCGCTCAGCTCTGTGCAGGGTTGTGCCGCGGGGCAGGTGAACCTGCCGTGCGCCAGTTCTGGCTCGCAGCAGCGGCTTACTTTGAAGCGTTGTCTCAGGGGCTGCTGTCTGCCGATCTGTACGTCAAGCGTGCGGCCTCGCGTGTGCTGCTGCAATACGCAGCGCTGGCGCAGGGCAACCTGCAGGGTGTTGCGCAATTGACCCAGGATCTGCGATTTTTCGCATCGCAGGCGGTCCTCCCAGAACCCCCGGCCGTTGAACTCACGCCCTGCCTGCGTTTGCTCTGGCAGTTGAATGGCTGGACACGTGCCGGGGTGTGGGACTACCAGTCCCCTGTTCTGGGTGCGGTCGACCCCTTGCAGCTTGGCCGCTTGCGCGAAGCCATTGCCTCGGCTCAGCGTGCCTGGGCTTCTCGCGCGGACGGCGATGGCAGAGCACCTGGCCCGGGCGCCGGCCTGAACGAACTGGCGTTCGAGTTGCGCGCCACGCATCCGCCAAGCGAGCTGCTTGCCAGCGCATGGGAGCACGTGGCCAGATCTGTAGATGCGGCAGATACAGAGCCCTTGCCCTCGGCGCTGGCGCTGGAAGTGGCCAACGGCCTCTTGTTCCTGAGTGCTACGTTCGAAGATTTCGACCCGCTGGACACGGCCCTGGCTCAACGGTATGGAGAGCTTGCACAACGCTTGTCGGGTGTCTTGGCCGGGCAGACCGCGCCCGCCCCAACGCCCTGGATGGCCCGTGTCTATCAACGCCTCAGCGAGCAGCACACCCTGAGCCAGATCGTGGCCCGCCTCCAGGCCGAACGCACCGAAATCGAGTCCGTTCTGGACGCATTCTTTCGCCGACCGACACCCGAAACCCTTCAGGCATTGACGGGCCAGCCCGAGCGCCTGGAGGCCATGCGTGGTGTGGTGGAGATGCTGGGTTTGCCTGCCGCTGCGCGTGCGCTGCAAGAGGTACGGCGACGGGTTCAGGACCGCCTGAGTCATGACAGCTTGCCTGATGCGGACCTGCTGGCGCAGTTGATGGCAATCGTGGCTCCCAATCTCAGTGGCTTGGGATGGCTGTTCGACACCCTTGTGCGCCAACCAGACCTGGCGCGTGATCAATTTGATTTTGACGAGACGACGCATACACTGCGCTCACAGTTGCAGCCTGATGTGCCAGCGGTCATCACGTTGCCCGTGCCAGCGGTCGAGGCCGACAGCGTGCATTCAGGTGATGCAGCCACGGTTCAGGCAACCGAAGGCGTTGGTGAAGTGTCGCAAGCGGCGGATGACGACGAGGATGAGCTTCTCGACATCTTCCTGAATGAAGCGCGTGAGGTATTTGCGCAGGCGGGGCAGGCCTTGAGCGCATTGCGTGAGGCGCCAGGAAGGCTGGCGGACCTGACAGCGCTCCGCAGAGGATTTCACACCCTCAAAGGCAGCGCGCGCATGGTTGGCCTGGCCGATTTTGGCGAAGCCGCGTGGGCCATGGAGCAGTTGCTCAACAGCTGGCTTGCCGATCAGAAGGCGGCCACTGCTGAACTGTTGGAGCTGTGTGTGCAGGCACTGGCAGACATGACGGCTTGGGTGGATTCGCTGAGCAATGGCGAGTCGCCATCGCACGGTGCGGGCGTCTACCGCCGTTGCGCGGATGCCATGCGGCTGGAGGGCACTTATCAGCCGTTGTTCAGCGATGCTGTTCAGCCAGAGCCGCCGCTTTTGGACGAGGCTGTCAAGGTCGTGGGGCCGCTGTGCATCGACCTGGAGCTTTACAACGTCTTCCTCAACGAGGCAGACGAGTGGTCTCGCCACCTGAGCCAGACCCTTGCCGAGTGGGCACTGGAGCCAGACACCGCGCTCCCATCAAGCGCTTCACCCTTGGCACACTCCTTGGCGGGAGGCTCAGCCACGGTTGGTTACACCGGCCTTTCCTCGTTGGCGCGTGCCATCGAACACGCACTGGACAGGATCGCGACGCAAGAGTCAGCCTTTGGCCCCGGCCGTCTGGCGCAAGATGGCATTGATCTGTTCGTCAAGGCGTCGGAGGAGGCGCGCCACCTCCTGCATCAGTTCGCAGCAGGCTTCCTGCGTGAACCTCATCCGGAAACTTTGGAATTGCTGGCCCATGTGGCAACTGAACAAGTGCCGGTTTCGGAGGCCGAACCAGAGCCGATTGATTCAGCCGTTCCACCGCAGGCAGTAGCCGTCGAGGCTATCGCCGTAGACCATCTGGATGCCGACCTGTTTGCAGTTTTCGAGGACGAGGCGCAAGAACTGCTGCCCCGAATGGCATCGGCCATGCGCCAGTGGGTCGGGCGGCCCGACAACACCGGTGCGCGTGCCGAAGTTCTGCGCAACTTACATACCTTCAAGGGCAGCGCACGCCTTGCCGGAGCTCTCCGCCTGGGAGATATGGCCCATCAGCTCGAGTCAGAAGTACTGGCCTTGCCTGCGCCTCTCGCTGATGGGTCCTCGCAACTCAAATCCTTGCAGGTGGCGCTTGACTCGATCATCGAACGGTTCGATGAACTGCGAGCCACCTTTGCCGCGCCCGAGCACGTTCCGGCTCCAGGGGTGGAAGGTATTCAGTGGCAAGCTCCTGAGGGCCAAGTCGCACCTGCGATCCACGCGGAGGCCTACCAGCCAGCGCCCCTTTCGCCTGTCGTTCCCGTTCCTGTCGCACCCCAGCCAGCGGTGCGGGTGCGTGCAGAGCTGCTCGACCAGCTCATGATCCAGACAGGCGACGTGATGCTCACGCGCAACCGGCTTGAAAACGACGTCCGCTCGCTGCGCCAGTCGTTCAAGGACATGAGCGGCAACATCGAACGTCTGCGCCACCAGTTGCGCGATCTCGAAATCCAGACCGAGACGCAGATGCAGACGCGCCTCGTCCAAAGCCGGGACAGCGAGACTACATTCGATCCGCTCGAATTCGACCGCTACACCCGAGTGCAAGAACTCACCCGTCTGCTGGCCGAGTCCGTCAATGACGTGGCCACCGTTCAGCACCACCTGCAGCGCGCGGTCGAAGGCGCCGAGGGCAACCTGGCCATGCAGGCCAGGCAAACGCGCGACCTGCAGCGCGATCTGTTGCGCACCCGCCTGGTTGCTTTTGATGTGCTCGCCGAGCGCCTGCACCGCGTGCTTCGCCAGACCGCAGAGCTTCTCGGCAAACAGGTCCGCCTGGACATCGATGGCGCCGACATCGAAGTCGACCGGGGCGTGCTGGACCGCCTCATGCCCGCGCTCGAGCATCTGCTGCGCAACGCCGTCGTGCATGGCATTGAGCCTGAGCAGCAGCGGCTGCGATCCGGCAAACCGGTTCAAGGCCGCGTCACGATCGCGCTGAAGCAAAGTGGCAACGACCTGGAGTTGACCCTTGCCGACGACGGCGCCGGGCTGGACCTGACCGCGCTGCGTGCCAAGGCCGAGGCTGTGGGTGTGCCGCTGCCCGACGGCCCATTGACCGAGGGTGATGCCTCTCGTTGCATATTTGCGCCTGGTGTCAGCACCGCCGAATCCGTCACCGAACTGGCTGGCAGGGGCATTGGCCTGGACGTCGTCCGTAGCGAGGTGCTGGGCTTGGGCGGCCGCATCGAATACTTCCGTCCACAGCCTGCGGGTACCGGTTTCCGGGTGCTCGTGCCTCTCACCACCGCCGTCACGCAAATCGTGCTTTTGCGCGTTGGCGACTTCACATTCGGTGTGCCCGCGCCTTGGGTAGAGGCCGTGCGCCGCTCCCATGCTCCCGAACTCACTGCGGCCTACGTCAGCGGTCAGTGGCGCGACGGTGAGCACCTCATGCCCTTCTATTGGGCCGGAGCCCTTCTCGCCCTTTCGGTCGAAAGCAACGACCCCGCAGCCCACGAGGCGCGCAGCTGGCCCGTGCTGGAGTTCCACAGCGCGGGTCAACGGGTGGCGTGGCACGTCGATGAGGTTCTTGGTCATCAGGAGGTCGTCGTCAAGCCTCTCGGTGCCCAACTGGCACGGCTCCCCGGCCTCGCCGGGGCCACCGTTCTCGCCTCGGGTGCCGTGGCGTTGATCTACAACCCCGTTGCGCTCGCGTCCCTGTATGGGGGAGCGGCGCGCGCCTGGGTTCGCGCGCAGCGAGCCCAGGGCGACCAGAAGCGCCAGAGCACCGCCCAGGCTGCTCATGGCGGTACCGGTCAGGCGCCCCTGGTATTGGTGGTGGACGACTCCATCACTGTGCGCAGGGTCACACAGCGCCTGCTCAAGCGTGAAGGCTACCGCGTGGCGCTGGCCACCGACGGCGAACAGGCGCTCGAGCGTCTGCATGAAGAAATGCCGGTTGTTGTGCTCTGTGACATCGAAATGCCACGAATGGATGGCTTTGAGTTCGTCCGTCACCTGCGCAGTGAGCCACGCTGGATGGACCTCCCGGTTGTCATGATCACTTCCCGCCTGGCAGACAAGCACCGCGAACACGCGCAATCCATGGGCGTGGACCACTACCTGGGCAAGCCCTATTCCGAAGAAGAGTTGCTCTCCCTGGTGGCCGCCTACTCCCGTCTCGCACCCGCTGCGGGTTGATCAACCGCTCTTCACCACCGCATAGCGCTCCAGCGTCTTTGCGCGTGCGGCGGCATGGTCCACGATGGGGGCAGGGTAGTCCCGCCCGATCACGATCCCCGCCGAGTCCAGTTCCACCGGCTTCGCCATCCAGGGGGCATGCAGTGCATGGTTCGGCAAGCCCGCCAGTTGGGGCAGATAGCGCCGTATGAACTTGCCATGCGGGTCGAACTTCTCACTCTGGCTCACTGGGTTGAAGATGCGAAAGTAGGGCTGCGCGTCGCAGCCGCTCGAACTGGCCCACTGCCAGCCGCCATTGTTCGCAGCCAGATCGAAATCGATCAGCTTGTCCGCAAAGTACCGCTCCCCCCAACGCCAGTCCAATCCCAGGTCCTTGCAAAGGAAGCTCGCCGCCACCATCCGCAAGCGGTTGTGCATGTAGCCTGTCTGGTTCAGCTGGTGCATGGCCGCATCCACCAGCGGGTAGCCCGTGCGGCCATCGCACCACGCTTGGAACAATGTCTGTGCTTCCTTGCCGTGCGCCCAGCGTATGCGGTCGTATTCCGGTTTAAAGGCGCCCTCCACCACGTGCGGAAAGTTCGCCAGGATCTGGTGGTAAAAATCCCGCCAGATCAACTCACTCAACCAGGTGCTCGCACCTGCCATGCCTTGCAGGTGCATCTGATAAGCCAAACCCGCAAGCTGCCGGATGCTGATGGTGCCGAACCGCAGGTGTACGCTCAGGTAGCTCGGTCCCTTCACCGCCGGAAAGTCGCGCGCCTGGTGGTAATGCTCAATGCGCGTGACGAAATCCTCCAGCAGCGCCCTGGCTCCCCGGCTTCCCGTGCGTATGTGCAATGCACGCAGGTTGCTGGTCTCAAAGCCCAAAGATTCCAGGGGCGGCATGCCAGCCGCCAGTGCTGCGGGGCATGGCGCGAGGGCGTCCGCGTACCGTTCCACCGGGTAAGCCTTCAGGTGAAACGGTGTGATCTGCTTTAACCAGGCGTTCTTGTAAGGCGTGAACACGCTGAACGGTCGGCCAGCCTGCGTCAGCACCTCCCGCCGTTCAAACACCACATGGTCTTTGAAAGTGCGCAACACGACGCCTTGATGTGCCAAGGCACCCAGCGCCTTGGCATCTCTGTGCTGGGCCGCCGGTTCGTCATCGTGGTTGGCAAACACTGCCTGAACGTCAAGTGCGCCAGCGAGTGTCGCAATCTCCTTCACGGCATGTCCATGCCTGACGATCAGGCCCACCCCTTCGGCTCCATTGGATCGCCCGAGCGCTCGCAGCTGCTCGTCCAGATCGATCAGCGACTCCCTGATGAACTCCACCCGCCGGTCAGCGCGCAAGCCGCGCTCGATCAGCGGCTCCAGTATGTCCTTGTCAAACACGAACACACACCACACCCTGCGGCAGTGCTTAAGTGCCTGATACAGCGCAGCGTTGTCCTCGGCGCGCAAGTCACGCCGGAACCACACCAGTCCTTTGTCATACGTGCGTGTCTCTGAGTGCCAGGCGGTGTCCGTCATCGTCCAGGAGGATGTGTTTTGTGCCACAGATAATCATTCGATTCCTTGCACTTGGCAGAATAAGCGATCTCGCTGGCAGCCGTTGCAGAAGCACGGCGTAGCCCCGCATAGACAACCAGCCATTTCCCTCATCACATGCTCCGTCCCGCACTTCCCTCCGATCTGCACGCCGTCCATGCCATCTACATGCACGAGCAGGTCATTCCCTACCTGGGGTATGACGCCATGTCCTCAGAGGAGTTCAAGCCGGTGTTCGACGCGTTGCTGCGCAGCCAGTCCTTCTATGTCTGGGATGCCGAAGGAACGGTCCGAGGTTTTTGCCGGGCAAGCAGACACGAAGGCCGTGCGTCGCATACGGCATACATAGGAACGTTTGCCGTGACACCGGACGAGCAAGGTTCAGGACTCGCAAAGAAGATCATCGAACAGATCATTGAAACCTTGCAGGCAGACGGCGTGCTGCGCGTCGAACTGATGCTGGAGGCGGACAACCCCAGGGCGCGCGCTTTCTATGAAAAGCTGGGCTTCGAGCACGAAGGGCGTCTGCGTGCCGCGTACAAACGTGGCAACGAGGCTATGTACGTTGACGAACTGCTGATGTCGCGGCTGCTGGCGCCGGTGCAGCGCAAGCAGGTTTGACGTGATTTCTCCTCTTGGCCACCGTCGCATTTCGTGGTTGGCGGCTCGCCGCCGCACCACCAGCTTGAATCCACAGCCTCTGTGACCCCGAGTGAGTCCTGCCAGACGTTCTGCCGCTGGTTCCCGGCCTGTGTGAAAGAGGCTTTGCGGCTGTCTGCAAAAATTCTTCGTTCTTTTTGACTTGGTGCGTGGAATCGGTAT
>CBKZAG010000116.1:0-10597 GCA_966692625.1 uncultured Comamonadaceae bacterium | reverse complement strand
CCTCCCTGCCACTCTTCCCTGACGGGGCCCCGCGCCTCGACCCCCAGCCCATCAGCCTGGACGTTCTGCGCGAAAAGTACCTGAAGGGTCAGGAAACCGGCGCCGACGACCTGTACCGCCGCGTGGCCCGCGCGCTGGCCTCGGTGGAGGCGCCCGAGCTGCGTGAGCGTTACGAAACCCTGTTCCTGGACAACCTGCGCGGCGGCGCCATCGGGGCAGGGCGCATCATGAGCGCCGCAGGCACCGACATCCAGGCCACCCTCATCAACTGCTTCGTGCAGCCGGTGGGCGACTGCATCCAGGGGCAGGACGACGAGGGCTTCCCCGGCATCTACGAAGCACTGCGCGAAGCCGCCGAGACCATGCGGCGTGGCGGCGGCGTGGGTTACGACTTTTCACGCATCCGCCCGCGCGGCGCGCGCGTGCGTGGCACCGCTTCGCTGGCGTCCGGCCCGTGCAGCTACATCAATGTGTTCGACCAGTCGTGCTCCACGGTGGAAAGCGCTGGTTCGCGCCGAGGCGCGCAGATGGGCGTGCTGCGCATCGACCACCCGGACGTGCGCGAGTTCATCACCGCCAAGCGCACCCCGGGGCGCTGGAACAACTTCAACGTGTCGGTGGGCGTGAGCGACGCCTTCATGCAGGCGGTGGTGGACGACCAGGACTGGCAGCTGGTGCACCGCGCCATGCCCGGCGAGGCGTTGATCGCCAGCGGCGCCCACCAGCGCGAAGATGGCCAGTGGGTGTACCAGACCATCAAGGCCCGCGAGCTGTGGGACACGGTGATGCGCTCGGCCTACGACTTTGCCGAGCCGGGCATCCTGTTCCTGGACAACATCAACCGCGACAACAACCTGCGCTACTGCGAGCGCATTGACGCGACCAACCCGTGCGTGACGGCGGACACCTGGGTCATGACCGAAGAGGGCCCTAGGCAAGTGGCGCAACTGGTCGGCCAACCATTCGTGGCCGTGGTGGATGGACACAGCTACCGGGTGCGCAGCGACGGGTTCTTCGAGACAGGTCGAAAGCCTGTGCTCCGCTTGCAGACGCGAGAAGGGTATTCGTTGCGCCTGACGGCCAACCACCTGGTGCGCCGCGTCGCTCGCAAGACGCGCTACAGCCTGATGTACGAATGGGTCGAGGCTGGCGACTTGCGGCAGGGTGACGAGATTGCGCTGAACGATCACCGCCCCTTGCAAGGCTGGGACGGCATGGGTACGCGAGAGCAAGGCTATCTGCTGGGGCTGCTCATTGGCGACGGAACGCTCAAACTGGACAAGGCAGTGATCTCTGTCTGGGCGCCCGAACTCAAGGCGGTGTCAGGTGCACCAGTTGCTTGGGCAAGAACCGGTGCATCGGGTATCGTGGAAGCGGCTGAAGCAGCCGCACATACCCTTGGCCATCGGGCCGATTTCAAGGGTTTCCAGCGGCCCATCGCCGGGCGAGGCGAAGCGCGCATGGCCAGTGTTGCGTTGCGTGATCTGGCGCATGCCATGGGCATGGCACCGGGACGCAAGACCATCACGCCTGCCATGGAGTCATGTTCCTCAGACTTTGCAGAGGGGCTGCTTGGCGGATTGTTCGATGCGGACGGCAGTGTGCAAGGCTCGCAGGAGAAGGGCGTTAGCGTGCGTCTTGCGCAAAGCGATGCAGCTTTGCTGCAAGCGGCGCAACGCATGCTGCTGCGCCTGGGGGTGGCCAGCACGCTGCACCGGGAGCGGCGTCCCGTCGCTGTGCGTCAACTGCCTGATGGGCGAGGTGGGCTTGCCGAGTGCGAAACGCGTGCGCAGCACGAACTCATCATCAGCGGAGACAACCTGCGTGTCTTTGCGGAGCGCGTTGGGTTCCACGATACCGACAAGGCCGAGCGCCTGCGTGATGCCTTGGCCGGGTACAGGCGCAGCTTGAACAGAGAGCGCTTTCTGGCAACGGTGGATGCGCTGCTTCCCCAGGGCGAAGAGACCGTTTATGACGTGACGGTCGATGACGTGCATGCTTTCGATGCGAATGGCCTGTACGTGCACAACTGTGGTGAGCAGCCCTTACCGTCCTACGGCTGTTGCGACCTCGGCCCCATTGTGCTGACACGCTTCGTGCGCCACCCGTTCGACAAAGGCGGCGGTGCGCGCTTCGACTTTGAGGCCTTCGAGCGCTCCGTGGCACTGCAGGTGAGGGCGCTGGACAACGTGCTGGACGTGACCTGGTGGCCACTGCCGCAGCAGCGTGACGAGGCCCAGGCCAAGCGGCGCATCGGCGTGGGCTTTACCGGGCTGGGCAACACGCTCACCCTGCTGGGGTTGCGCTACGACCGCGAGGAAGGCCGCCACATGGCCGCGCGCATTGCCGAAACCATGCGCGACGCGGCCTACCGCGCTTCCGTGGCGCTGGCGCAGGAAAAGGCCGCCTTCCCGTCGTTTGACGCCGACGGCTACCTGGCCGAAGGTACCTTCGCCAGCCGCCTGCCCGCTGATGTGCAGGCGCTCATCCGCAAGCACGGTATCCGCAACAGCCACCTGCTGTCCATCGCGCCCACGGGCACGGTCAGTCTGGCGTTTGCCGACAACGCCTCCAACGGCATCGAGCCCGCGTTCTCGTGGACCTACACGCGCAAGAAGCGCGAGGCCGACGGCAGCCGCAGCGAATACACCGTGGAAGACCACGCCTGGCGCCTGTGGCGCATGTTGGGGGGCGACACCACCAAGCTGCCACCGTCCTTCGTGTCGGCGCTGGAGATGTCGGCCAGCGAGCACATCGCCATGATGGAGGCGGTACAGCCTTTCATCGACACGTCCATCTCCAAGACGGTGAACGTGCCCGCGGACTACCCCTACGAACACTTCAAGGACCTGTACCTGCAGGCCTGGACCGCACGCCTGAAGGGGCTGGCGACCTACCGGCCCAACGACATTCTGGGCGCGGTGCTGGAGGTTCAACCGGCGGCGCCAACCGTTACCCCTGCGGCTGCAACTGCTGCGCCCACGGCCGCTGCGCCTGCGGTGGACCCCATGCGCACCGTGATCGAAAGCCGCCCCAAGGGCGCGCTCTCTGCCGTGGCCGAGAAGGTGGAGTATTGGACCCAGGAGGGCCACAAGACGCTGTACCTGATCGTGTCCTTTCTACCCGTGCCCACGGGCCACGGCAAAGAGACGGTGGACCGCGCCGTGGAGTTCTTCATGCCCGTGGGGCAGAGCGGCGAGTCGCAGCAGTGGATCACCTCCAGCATGCGGCTGCTGTCGCTGGCGGCGCGCGGCGGCTTCCTGGAGCGGGCGCTGAGCGACATGCGCAAGGTCATCTGGGACCGGGGGCCCGTGCGCCTGGGCACCCACCGCAAGGACGACGGCACCGTGGTGCCCATGTGGCACGACTCCGAAGTGGCGGCGATTGCCTACGCGGTGCAGAACATATTGACACAGCGCGCGCGCCAGAACGAATTGCGCGACCAGTTAAGCCTGCCCTTGCCCGAGCCGGAGGATGAGCCCGCCATGCCGCCCCCACCGCCCGTGATGGCGGGCAAGAAGTGCGGTGAGTGCGGCGCGCACGCGGTCATCCGCAAGGACGGTTGCGACTACTGCACGCAATGCGGGCAGTTGGGGTCTTGCGGGTGAGGGTGGCTGCGCTGGTTTGTTTCATGGCCGCTTCCCTTTAGTAACACAATATCTTGGTTAAAGTTTTGGTCTAATTTTTAACTTGTGAATAACTTAAGGTAACGGTCAAAGGCATACACCCGGCCTCGCTGCTGGCCGGTGATCTCCACCAGTACGCGCCTGTCGATCAAGGCCTTGATCAAGGTGTTCGCCGTGGGCGTGGAAATGTCCAATGCCCGCTCGAGGTCGGCTGCATCCACGATGGGGCGCCGATAGAGCAGGTTCAGCGCCTCACGGGCTGAGGCGACACGGCGACCCATGTCCAGCACGGCATGTTCCACTTCGGTGCGTAGCGCCAGAATCTGTCGGAACGTATCGCGTCCCTTGGTGGCGGTCTGCGTCACGCCGGTGAGGAAGAAGCGCACCCAGTGGATCAGGTCGTTGCTCACGCGCACCTGCATCAGGGCGTCGTAGTAGCTGGCGCGGTTGCGTTCAAAAAAGTCCGAGAGGTACAGCGACGGCTTGGCCAGCAGACCATGGCTGATGAGGTACAGGGGGATCAGCAGACGGCCAATGCGGCCGTTGCCGTCGAGAAACGGGTGAATCGTCTCGAACTGGTAGTGGCTGATGGCGGCGCGCACCAAGTGCGGCACCACGATTTCCTCGTTGTGCCAGAACTTTTCCAGGTCGCTCATCAGTTCGGGCACCCCTTCGTGGTGCGGGGGCACAAAGGCCGCATCGGCCAGGCTTGAACCTCCGATCCAGTTCTGGCTGATTCGGAATTCGCCTGGCAGCTTGTGCTCGCCCCGCACCCCGCGCATCAATATGGCGTGGGTGTGCTTGAGCAGGCGGTTGGACAGCGGCAATTGCTGGAGTTCGGCAATGGCGGTGTTCACCGCGTCGATGTAGTTGCGCACCTCGCGCCAGTCGTCGCGCTTTTCGGGGCGAATCTGCTCTTCGGGCATCAGCGCCTCGTCAATGGCTGTTTGCGTACCCTCGATCTTGCTGGAGGTTTGCGCTTCCTTGACCACGTGCATTTCAATGAACAGGTCAATGTCTGGGACGATCAACGAAAACGCATTCAGCTCCCCCAGCGCGCGGGTGGCCTGCTCCAGTAATGCGTTGATGGGGGGGTCTTCCCACGTCCATTCGTGGTTGACCGGCACCGGCTCAAAACTCTTGTAACGGTAGCGTGGCGTCCATTGACCCGCCAGGAAGGTTTCGAATTTCATGGGGTGGCCAAGTTGTTCTGAGTGGCGTCGAAGCGGCGCAGCACGGTCAGGGGCAGCATGACCCGCTCGTACTGGGGTGGGCGATAGGGGCTGCGCAACAGATCGGCCACCGACCAGATGAAGTTGGCGAGTTGTTGGAAATTTGCGCGCATGGGGGCCTCGAATCGGCGTCAGTCTAACAGGCGGCAATCTGTTAAAAGGCCGTTAAACCGCCCGTGGCAGATCGAGTGCAAACGCGTGTGTCAGCGCGCCGCAGGTGCGGGCCAGGGGAGTGGCACGGCTTCCCCTGTAGTGGGCACCAGGTCTGCCAGCGTCACGCCGTCCAGCGTGGCCAGGTAGTTGTCGGTGGCGCGCCTGAGCACGCCTTTCAGTCCGCACAGGCCGTCGATGCGGCAGGTGTTGCGCGCACTGTCGAAGCACTCGACCATGTCGAAGTCGCTCTCGGTCTGGCGCACCACCTCGCCCAGCACAATCTGCGCGGCAGGCCGGGCCAGGCGCAGACCGCCGCCGCGCCCCCGCAGCGTCACGATCCAGCCCTGCGCCGCCAGGGCCATCACCACCTTGGTCAGGTGGTGGCGTGAAATGCCGTGGGCCTCGGCAATCTCTGCCACCGTGGCGGCCTGGGCGCGCTCCTGCGTGGCGGCGCAGTACATCAGCACACGCAGGCTGTAATCGGTCCACTGGGTCAGGCGCATAAAACCCTACTGCCAAAGTTGAATAAGCATCTTGTATGCATCTTATCTTCTTAAAATACGCATATCAAATGCATGTTTAAAGGAAACAAGTCATGGATTCTGTTGTCACTCCCACCGCTGTTGACCTTGCCGGGCAGAGCCTGGGCCGCATTGCCGTGGACTTGCCCGGCGCCACGGCCGTGCTGCGCCGCCTGAAGCTGGACTTTTGCTGTGGCGGCCAGGTGACGCTACAGGAAGCCTGCGCCAACAAGGGGCTGGACCTGGCCGCCGTGCGCCAGGAGCTGGAAGCGCTGGCGCAGGAGGCGCCGGAGCCGCAGATCAGTGCACCCAGTGGTGAGTTGATCGACCACATCCTGACCCGTTACCACGAGGTGCACCGCCTGCTGTTGCCGGAACTCATCCGCATGGCGCGCCGGGTGGAGGCCGTGCACCGCGATCACCCGCAGGTGCCTGCCGGGCTGGCGGACTTTTTGGAAGGGGTTGAGGCCGAGCTGCTGGACCACATGGCCAAGGAAGAGAACATTCTGTTCCCCATGCTCAAGCGCGGCGGCCACCCCATGGCGGCGCAGCCGATAGGCGTGATGCGGCACGAACACACCAGCCACGGCGAGCAACTGGAGCGGCTGGGCCAGTTGACCCACGACCACACGCCGCCAGAAGGCGCATGCAACACCTGGCGCGCGCTTTTTGCAGGGACTGCGCGCCTGACCGATGACCTGATGCAGCACATTCATCTGGAAAACAACGTGCTGTTCCCCCGGTTCGAAGGGGCCGTGGCCTGAACCTGCGCACCGGCGCAGAGAGGGCAACAGGGCGCCGCAAAATGTCAGGCGCTGGCCGGGGTGCTGGCGTCGTCAGCCGGCTCGGCCAGCGAATCGATCAGCTCGGCGACGGTGTCGGTGCTCTCAGGCGTTGCCGGGGCGGGCGCCGTAGCAGGGGCTTCCGCGGTAACGGTTTCGGCTGCCGCCGGTGTTTCATCTGGTGCTTCTGTCACAGGCGGGGTGGCGTCTGGCGCGGCATCTTCCACAGGTGCCGGTGCGGGTGCAGGCGCCAGCGCCTGGTTCTCGGCGTAGCGGGCCAGGTTGCGGCTGATGCGGTCCATGGCCACGCCTTGACCCTGGGTACGGCTTTCACCCATGGCTTGCAGACGGTCGAACACCTTCTGCAAGCCTGGCGGGGCTGTCTTGGCGGGTTGTTCTGCGGACGTTTGTGTTTCGCCACGCTCGGCGCGGTTCTGGCCTGCCGCCTTGGTGGTTTCACGCATGAACGGGACGTTTGACGTGGACGGGATTCTCATGAGCGGCTCCTGTGTTTGCCGGATGGAAAGACGCGAGCCTCCAATCTAACGGCCCGCAAAGCACCAGAAGCCCGGAAAAACCGCCATTTGGCGCCGCATCTTTGCCGTTTGCCGTGTCTCAGTAGTGCGGGGGCAACTCGTCCCGCAGGCTGCGGAAGGCGGGCGTGGAAGCGTTGTCCTGCATCTGCAAACGCAGCCTGGCCAGTTCCCCGGCGAGCTGGTCAATCTGCAACTGCTGCTGGTAGACCAGTTGATTGAGCTGTTCCAGCAAGTCCTCCTGGAAGCTGGTCTTGATCTCCAGGTCGGTGAGGCGGCGGGACGTTGGATCTTCCATGGGGCTCGGCGGGGCGGTGGGTGCCGTCGCCATGCGGCGCGGCAAGAAAGGCGGGAAGCCTTTCGGCGTGTGCCGAGTATTCCACAAGGCAGGGGTAGCGGGACGCGGGCACCATGTCGGCAACGACCTGCTGCGCGAAATGCCATGAGATGGCGACGGCCACGCCTGCGCGCTGGATGGCATTTTCGGGCAAGGGCAGGGGTGCGCGGATGAGCTCGTTTTCCAGCGCGTCGCAGGCAGCCAAGAGCTGGGCCGACACACGGTTCAGCCAAGGTTCGTGCTGTTTCTCGGCGGGGCGCAGGTTGCGCTCGTAGACGATCTGCACGCTCTTTTCACAAGCAGCCAGAGCCAGGGCCGTCAGGCGCAGGTCGCGCTGCAGGCCGGGCAGGCCATGGGGTACCAGGGTGTGCGGCCAAGCCAGCGCCTCGGCGTATTCCAGGATCAGCGTCGAATCCATCAGCGTGGAGCCGTCGTCGCACACCAGCGTGGGCGCCTTCACCACGGGGTTGATTTGTTGGAACTCCTTGGCGGTGCGAAACACCGAGAGCGGTTCATGCTCGAAGCGCAGGCCGAGCAGTTGCAGCGACACCGCAACGCGGCGAACGTAAGGTGAATCGAGCATGCCGACAAGGCGCATGGTGTGTAGCCTCTCCCAGACTGTGTTGTAACTGGGGCGCGAGTCTGACAGACGCGGTGCGCTTTGCCCATCCCCTGTTTAGGGGAGGTGTGTGATTTATGCTGTGCTGTTTGACAAGCCGTCACGCCCCGGCCAACCGGCGTCAGTCAGCACATCTGCCGTGTGCTCGCCCAGGCGCGGTGCCGGGTGTTGGATGGCACCGGGCGTGGCGCTGAGCTTGGGAACAATGCCCGGCACCTTGAGCGGCTGGCCGTGGCTGTCCTGCACCTGCAGCACCATGTCGCGCGCCTGGTATTGCGGGTCGCTGGCAATGTCGGCAGCGGTGTAGATCTTGCCCACCGGTACCTCGGCGGCGTCCAGCACGGCAATCACCTCGTCAATGCTGCGCTGGCTGGTCCAGGCTTCGATGGCGGCGTCCAGCTCCGTGCTGCGGCGTGCGCGGCCATCGTTCTGCGCCAGGTCGGGGTCTTGCCCCAGGTCGTCGCGGCCAATGGCGTGCATGAGCCGCTTGTAGATGCTGTCGCCATTGCCGCCGATGAGCACGTAGCCGCCGTCCGCGCAACGGTAGGCGTTGGACGGCGCAATGCCAGGCAGGGCGCTGCCCGCGCGCTCGCGCACCACGCCGAAGGCGTCGTACTCGGGCAGCAGGCTTTCCATCAGGTTGAAGACGCTCTCGTACAGGGCCACGTCGATCATCTGGCCCTGGCCGCCGCGCGCGTCGCGGTGGTACAGCGCGAACATCACGCCCAGTACCCCGTGCAGCGCGGCGATGGAGTCGCCAATCGACACGCCCGTGCGCACCGGCACGCGCCCAGGCTCGCCGGTGAGGTGGCGCAGCCCGCCCATGGCTTCACCCAGGATGCCGAAGCCAGGCTTGTGGGCGTAGGGCCCAGTCTGGCCGTAGCCCGACAGGCGCAGCATGACGAGCTTGGGGTTGAGCGCATGCAGGTCTTCCCAGCCCAGGCCCCAGCCTTCCAGGGTGCCGGGCTTGAAGTTCTCGATCAGCACGTCGGCCTCGGCGGCCAGGCGGCGCACCACGTCCTGCCCTTCGGGGGTGCGCAGGTCCAGGCAGACCGAACGCTTGTTGCGCGACTGCACCTCCCACCAGACCGAGGTGCCCTCGCGCAGCAACCGCCACTTGCGCAGCGGGTCGCCGCCGTTGGGCGGTTCGATCTTGATGACGTCGGCGCCGAAGTCGGCGAGCGTCTTGGCCGCGAAGGGGCCGGCGATGAGCTGGCCCAGTTCCAGTACCTTGAGTCCTTGGAGTGCTTGCATGGCCCCGATGGTAGCGTCAGGCTCCGGCCTGCGGGTAGCGCGCCTGGGTCTGCGAGGTGTCGCGCAGGTGCTCTTGCGCGGCCAGCACGCCGCTGCCCTGCAGGGGCACACCGGCCAGGCGCAAGCCCATCTCGCAGCCGTTGAGGGCCGCCAGCAGCGCCAGGTCGTTGCACTCGCCGAGGTGGCCAATGCGGAACATGCGCCCCTTGAGCTTGCCCAGCCCGGTGCCCAGCGACATGTTGAAGCGTTCGTAGATGAGGCGCCGCACGGCATCGGCGTCGTGGCCTTGGGGGGTGACCACGCCAGTGAGCACGGGCGAGCTGACGCGCGGGTCGGCACACTGCACGTCCAGCCCCCAGGCCTGGACCGCCAGGCGGCAGGCCTGCCCCAGCCGCTGGTGGCGCGCAAAAAGCTGGGGCAGCCCTTCGTCCAGGATCATGTCGATCGCCTCGCTCAGGGCGTAGAGCAGGTTGGTGTTGGGGGTGTAGGGCCAGTAGCCCGTCTTGTTCATCTCGACGATCTCGTCCCAGGCCCAGAAGGCGCGGGGCAGCCGGGCGTGCCGCGACGCTTCCAGGGCCTTGGGCGACAAGGCGTTGAAGCTGATGCCCGGGGGCAGCATCAGGCCTTTTTGCGAGCCGCTCACGGTCACGTCAACGCCCCATTCGTCGTGCCGGTAGTCGGCGGCGGCCAGGCCCGATATGGTGTCCACCATCAGCAGCGCGGGGTGCCCGGCAGCGTCTATGGCGCGCCGCACGGCGGCGATGTCGCTGGTGACGCCGGTGGAGGTTTCGTTGTGCACCACGCACACCGCCTTGATCTGGTGGTTGTCGTCCTGGCGCAGGCGTTTCTCGATCAGGTCGGCCTGCACGCCATGGCGCCAGCTGTTGGGCAGGCCGGTGCGCGGGCAGGTGCCCGGCATGGCCAGGAATTCGGGTGCCAGGCCAAGCCGCAGCGCCATCTTCTGCCACAGGGTGGCGAAGTGGCCGGTCTCGTACATCAGCACGGTGTCACCGGGGCTCATAGTGTTGGTGAGCGCCGCTTCCCAAGCGCCTGTGCCCGACGCCGGGTACACCACCACGGGGTGGCGTGTCTGGAAGATTTTCTGCAGGCCCGCAAGCACTTGCAGCCCCAGTACGCCGAACTCCGGGCCCCGGTGGTCGATGGTGGGGTAGCTCATGGCGCGCAGCAGGCGGTCGGGCACCGGGCTGGGGCCGGGAATCTGCAGGAAGTGGCGGCCCGCGGGGTGGAAGTTGAGGTTGGGCATGGTTTGTCTCCTTGTATGGCTGGCAAAAAGGCGCAGGCGCACGCACGCCCGCGCAGGGACGCGTCCGGCCCCGGCGGGGCCAAGCAACGGTTTTGGGGTGCGGGAGGGTCAGTCCCGGAAGACGGCCTCTAGGTCCACCTCGGCCGCAGAGCTGTCCAGTGCCAGGCTGCTTTCGATGTGGTCGAGGTGGTCGAGCATGAGCTTCTCGGCGCGGCTGACGTCGCGCTTGGCGATGGCGTCGATGATCTCGGAGTGCTCATCCGCGCGGCAGCTGAT
>CBKZAG010000115.1:0-10835 GCA_966692625.1 uncultured Comamonadaceae bacterium | reverse complement strand
GACTACGACGTGGTCAACGTCGAGCACGACGAGCGCTACCGCGACTTCTGGCAGACCTATCACCAGCTCATGGAGCGCCGCGGCGTCACCGAGCAACTGGCCAAGATCGAGATGCGCCGCCGCCTCTCGCTCATCGGCGCCATGCTGCTGCGCAAGGGAGACGTGGAAGGCCTGATCTGCGGCACCTGGGGCACCAGCCCGATGCACCTGCAGTACATCGATCAGGTGATTGGCAAACGCCCGGGCGCGCACTGCTACGCCGCAATGAACGCCCTGATGCTGCCCGGGCGCCAGGTGTTCCTGGTGGACACGCACGTCAACTACGACCCCAGCGCCGAGCAGTTGGCAGAGATCACGCAGATGGCCGCGCGCAAGATGATGCGCTTTGGCGTCACGCCCAAGGCCGCGCTGCTGTCGCACTCCAACTTCGGTTCGTCTGATCAACCATCTGCCATCAAGATGCGCCAAACACTGGCTATTCTGCGCGAACAGGCGCCATGGCTGGAGGTGGATGGCGAGATGCACGGCGACGTGGCGCTGGACGCCGAATCGCGCCGCCGCCTGATGCCCAACAGCACGCTGACCGGTGACGCCAACCTGCTGGTGCTGCCCAACATCGACGCCGCCAACATCACCTACAACCTGCTCAAGACGGCGGCGGGCGGCGGCATTGCCGTGGGCCCGATGCTGCTGGGCGTGGCCAAGCCGGTGCACATCCTGACGGCCAGCGCCACCGTGCGCCGCATCGTCAACATGACCGCGCTGACGGTGGCAGAGGCCAACGTCGGGCCCCGGGCGGTCCATCCCGTCTGAGCAGGGCTGCGGCGCCATCCATGACACGGCTCGTGCTGGGATGACGGATTCGCCCCGCATTCAGGGGTGGTGCCCGGGGGCCTTGCGGCCCATGCGGGCCGAGGACGGCTGGGTGGTGCGCGTGCGCCCGCCCCTGGGGCGGCTGACGCCAGTGCAGGCGCGTGGCGTGGCTGCACTGGCCGCTGGCCACGCGGCGGACGCGCTGGAATTGACCGGGCGTGCCAACCTGCAACTGCGGGGGGTGGCGGACGCCGCCTATCCCGCACTGCTCGAAGGCCTGCAGGCCCTGGGCCTGGTGGACGCCGATGTGCAGACCGAGTCCCGCCGTAACCTGCTGATCGAGCCTTTCTGGCAACCCGGCGACGGCACCGGCGATCTGGCCGGTGAGCTCGCCGTGGCCCTGAGTTCCCCGCAGGCCCCGGCCCTGCCGGGCAAGTTCGGCTTCGCGCTGGACACGGGCGTCACACCCGTGCTGCGCGCCACCCCGGCCGATGTCCGCGTCGAGCGCCACCTGGGGGGCTATCTGGTATATGCCGATGGTGCCAGCACTGGCGCCCTGGCCGGCGCTGATGAGGTGGTGCCGCTGGTGATGGCGCTGGCGCAGTGGTTTGTTGACGCCGGAGGACCGCAGACCGTGCGCAAGCGCATGGCTGCGTTGGTGGCGACCCGGTCTTCTTTGCCAGGGGTGTTCACCGCCGTGCCGGTGCCGGACGCCGCGCCGTGGCACCCCCCGCTGGGGCCGGTGCCGCAGGGTTGCCTGGTGGCCTTCGAGTTCGGGCAGTTGCCGGCCTGCACCCTGGACGCGCTCGCCGGCCTGGCGCCCCTGCGCCTGACGCCCTGGCGCAGCGTGCTGCTGGAAGGTGTGCGGGAAGTGCCTGGGCTCCCGGGCATTGTCACGCGGGCGGACGACAGCCGCCTGCGCATCAGCGCCTGCACCGGTGCACCAGGTTGCGGCCAGGCCGCGGCCGCCACCCGGCCGCTGGCGCGCGCGCTCGCCCCGGTGGTACCGCCCGGACGCGTGCTGCATGTCTCGGGTTGCAGCAAGGGTTGCGCGCACCCGGGCGAGACGCTGACCGTGGTGGCCACCGAGCTGGGGTATAACCTGATCCGACGCGGCAAGGCCGCCTCGCCACCCGACTGGTGTGGTTTGAGCGCGGAAGCCCTGGCCGCCAGGATTCAAGATATGCCCGATGAGACACAGCTATGAGACCGATGGCGCCGCCATCTACCGCCAATCCTTTGCCATCATCCGCCGCGAGGCCGACCTGACCCGTTTCGACGCCATCGAGGAGATGGCGGTGGTGCGCATGGTCCACGCGGCGGGCATGGTTGGGCTGGAAGCCCACGTCCAGTTCACGCCCGGCATGGCGGTCCAGGCCCGCGCGGCGCTGGAGGCCGGCGCGCCCATCCTGTGCGACGCGCGCATGGTGAGCGAGGGCATCACCCGCGCCCGCCTGCCGGCCGGCAATGCCGTCATTTGCACCCTGCAGGACCCCGAGGTGCCCGCCCTGGCCCAGGCGCTCGGCACCACGCGCAGCGCCGCCGCGCTGGAGCGGTGGCGCCCCCACCTGGCGGGCGCAGTGGTGGCCATCGGCAACGCGCCCACCGCGCTGTTCCATCTGCTGAACATGCTGCAGGAGCCGGACTGCCCACGGCCAGCCGCCATCATCGGCTGCCCAGTGGGCTTCGTGGGCGCAGCCGAGTCCAAGGCCGCGCTCATGGCGGCGCCCCCGGTGCCTGCCATGGTGGTGCAGGGGCGGCTGGGTGGCTCGGCCATCACGGCGGCGGCGGTCAACGCGCTGGCCCGCCGGGAGGAGATCTGATGGGCCGAATCGTCTGCGCCGGCCTGGGGCCCGGCGATCCCGAACTCATGAGCGTGCGGGCCGATCGAGCCATCCGTGGCGCTGGCCATGTCGCCTACTTCCGCAAGAAGGGTCGTCCCGGCCAGGCGAGGCGCATCGTGGAAGGCATGCTGGCTGAGCACGCCGTCGAGTACCCGATGGAGTACCCGGTGACCACCGAGCTGCCGTTCGACAGCCCGGAGTACATCCATTGCCTGGCCACCTTCTACGACGGCTGGGCCGATCGCCTGGCGACGCTGGCCCGCACGCAGGACGTGCTGGTGCTGTGCGAGGGCGACCCGTTCTTCTACGGTTCGTTCATGCACCTCTACACCCGCCTGCAGGGCCGTGTGCCGCTGGAGGTGATCCCGGGCATCCCGGGCATGGCGGGGTGCTGGGGGGCCACGCAGACGCCCATCACCTGGGGTGACGACGTGATGACTGTGCTCATGGGCACCCTGCCAGACGCCGAGCTCGAGCACCACATGCGCCAGGCGGACGCGCTGGTCATCATGAAGACCGGGCGCAACCTGCCGCGTGTGCGCCGGGCGCTCGAAGCCACCGGCCGTCTGGCGCAGGCCTGGCTGGTGGAGCGCGGCACCATGCCGGGGCAGCGCGTGCTGCCGCTGGCCGAGGTCGATGGCAACGATTGTCCGTACTTTGCCATCGTGCTCGTGCATGGCCAGGGGCGGCGTCCGGAGGTGCAGGAATGAGCGGCTGGCTGTGCATCGCGGGCCTGGGGCCAGGGGACGAGCGCCTGGTCACGCCGGAGGTGAACGAGGCCCTGGCCCTGGCCACCGACGTGGTCGGCTACATCCCCTATGTGGCGCGTGTCCCCCCGCGCCCTGGGCTGACACTGCACGCCTCGGACAACCGCGTGGAGATGGACCGCGCCCGTGCCGCACTGGGTCTGGCGGCGGCGGGCAGCCGGGTGGTGGTGGTGTCTTCGGGTGACCCCGGTGTGTTCGCGATGGCCGCGGCGGTGTTTGAGGCGCTCGAAGGCCAGCCGCAGTGGCAGGCACTGGACATCCGCGTGCTGCCCGGCATCACGGCCATGCTGGCGGCGGCAGCGCGGGCCGGTGCGCCCCTGGGTCACGATTTCTGCGCCATCAACCTGAGCGACAACCTCAAGCCGGCCCAACTGATCGAAGCGCGCGTGCGCGCGGCGGCCAGCGCCGACTTCGCCATGGCTTTCTACAACCCGCGTTCGGCCAGCCGCCCCGACACCTTTGGCCGCGTTCTTGCATTGCTGCTGGAACTTTGCGGCCCCGACCGGCTGATCACCTTCGCGCGCGCCGTCAGCACGGCGGAAGAAAGCATCCAGACCGTGCCCTTAGGCCAGGCCCACGCGGCGATGGCCGACATGCGCACCGTGGTGCTGGTGGGCAACGCGGCCACCCGGCGGGTGGGCCGTTTCGTCTACACCCCGCGCTCGGCCCGGCCCGTGGCCGCACAGTCCTCATGCATGCCCTGAATCCAGCGCAGGGCTGCTGCCACGCTGCCCACGGTGGGGCGGGGGGGCAGAGCTGGGCGGTCGATCAGGATGACCGGCAGGCCCAGGGCGCGCGCGGCGTGCAGCTTGGCCTCAGCGCCGCTGCCGCCCGAATTCTTGGCCACCACGTGGGTGATGCTGTGTTGCCGGAGCAACGCGGTGTCACCGGCCTCGTCGAAGGGGCCCCGCGCCAATACCACCTGCCCGCGCTCTGGCGGCAGGGTGGCGGTGGCGTCCACCAGGCGCAGCAGGAACCAGTGCTGCGTGCAGGCCAGGAACGGGGCCAGGTGCTGCCGCCCGATGGCCAGGAACACGCGGGCCGATGCGGCGGGCAGGCCGCGCACGGCGGCTTCGATGTCCGGCACCCGTTGCCACCGGTCCCCGGGCTGGGGCTGCCACGCCGGACGCTCCAGCGCCAGCAACGGCGTGCCCGTGGCCGCGCAGGCCGCCACGGCGTTGTGGCTCATCCGGGCGGCGAAGGGGTGCGTGGCGTCCACCACATGAGTGATGCGCTCGTCCCGCAGCCATTGGCACAGGCCGTCCACCCCGCCGAAGCCGCCCACCCGCATGGGCAGCGGCTGTGCCAGCGGCGCATCGGTGCGGCCGGCATAGGAAAACACGGCGTCCACCCGCGCCTCGGCCAGGGCCTGGGCCAGCCGGCTCGCTTCGGTGGTGCCCCCCAGCAGGAGAACACGTGGCATGACTGAACCCTGGCTTTCGATCATTGGCATAGGTGAGGATGGCTGGCACGGGTTGTCCGATGGTAGCCGCTCGGCCTTGGCCCAGGCGCGGCATGTGTTTGGCGGCCCCCGCCACTTGGCGCTGGCCGAGGCGGGGGACCGGGGCGTACCCTGGCCCGTGCCTTTCGACGTGGCGCCGGTGCTGGCTTTGCGCGGTCAGCCGGTGGCCGTGCTGGCCTCGGGCGATCCGTTCTGGCACGGCGCTGGCGGCAGCTTGATGGAGCAACTGCGCCCGGGCGAGTGGCGGGCATTCCCGGCGCCGTCCACCTTTGCCTGGGCGGCGGCCCGTCTGGGCTGGAAGCTCGAGTCCACCCACTGCTTCGGGTTGCACGCCGCGCCGTTTGCCAGCGTCCTGCCCGCCCTGCACAGTGGCCAGCGCTTGCTCTGCCTGTTGCGTGACGGCGGCGCGGTGGCGCCGTTCGCGCGGTGGCTTGGCGTACAGGGCGCAGGCGCTTCCCGGGTCTGGGTGCTGGAGGCCCTGGGTGGCCCCAGGGAGCGTGTGCGGGAAAGCACGGTGCAGGCAGGCGGCCTGCTCGACGACGTGACCGCGCCGGTGGCCCTGGCGGTGGAGGTGGCCGGCCTGACGGGCTTGGCACACACGCCTGGGCGGCCCGAGGCCAGCTTCGCCCACGATGGCCAGATCACCAAGTCGCCCATGCGGGCCATCACGCTGGCAGCGCTGGCGCCACGCCCAGGCGAGCACCTGTGGGACCTGGGGGCGGGCTCCGGCTCGGTGGCGGTGGAGTGGTGCCTGGCCGGGGGCCGCGCCAGTGCGGTGGAGCAGCACGCCGGGCGGATCGGGCACATCCGCGAGAACATCCAGCGCTTTGGCCTGGATGCCGCCATGCGCGCCTGGCATGGCGACTCCCTGCAGGTGCTGCCTGCGCTGCCGCGTCCGGACGCCATCTTCGTTGGCGGCGGCTTCGACCTGGCGCTGTTTGCGGCGTTGCAGGCGCAGGCGTTGCAGGGTTGCCGCCTGGTGGTGAGCGCCGTGACACTGGAGACCGAATCCCTTTTGCTGCAGTTGCAGGCCCGTCATGGCGGTGAATTGCTGCGCGTCGATCTGGCGCACGCGGCTCCGCTCGGCCGTTTGCGCGGGTGGCAGCCCAGCCGGCCCGTGGTGCAGTGGAGTACGCAGCTGTGAAGGTGTCATTGTGAGCATCGCCGGCCTGGGCTTCCGGGACGCCGTTTCGCCTGGGTCGTTGCGGGCAGCCCTGGCGCTGGCCCAGGCGGGAGCGGGCGTGGCGGCTGTCACGGCACTTGCCACCGCCTGGGACAAGGTGCACGCTCCCGCCCTGCAAGACCTGGCGGCCGAACTGGGGCTGCCCGTGTTGGCCGTGGACGCTGCCGCCTTGCATGACGAGCCAGCGGCGCAGGTCCGTCCCAGGGTGCCTGCGCGCTATGGCCGCCGCAGCCTGGCCGAGGCGGCGGCGCTGGCGGCGGCCGGCCCCGGGGCGCGGTTGCTCGCGCCGCGCTGCGTGGCGCCCGATGGCATGGCCACCGTGGCCATCGCCGGGCACATCCCTGAAAATACCAGCCTATGACTGTTCACTTCATTGGCGCGGGCCCCGGTGCCCCGGACCTCCTCACCTTGCGCGGGCGTGACCTGATCGCGGCCAGCCCGGTTTGCCTGTACGCCGGTTCCCTGGTGCCCGAAGGGGTGCTCATGCATTGTCCGGCAGGCGCGCGCGTGGTCAACACCGCGCCGCTGTCGCTGTCGCAGATCATGGACGAAATCCGTGCTGCGCACGCGCGGGGGCAGGATGTGGCCCGGCTGCACTCGGGCGATCTGTCCGTCTGGTCAGCCATGGGCGAGCAACTGCGCTGCCTGCGGGCCGAGGGCATCCCCTTCACCGTGACGCCGGGTGTGCCGTCCTTTGCCGCCGCTGCCGCCACGCTGGGTGCCGAGCTGACGCTGCCGGGGATCAGCCAGTCGGTGGTGCTGACCCGTACATCGGGCCGAGCCTCGGCCATGCCTGAGTCCGAGTCCCTGCCGCATTTCGCTCGTACCGGCGCGGTGCTGGCCATCCACCTGTCGGTCCACGTGCTGAGCCGCGTGGTGGAGGAACTGACCCCGCACTACGGTTCCGATTGCCCGGTGGCCGTGGTCTGGCGTGCCAGCTGGCCCGACGAGCGCGTGGTGCGCGCCACCCTGGCCACGGTCGAGGCCGCCGTGGGCCAGAGCATGGAGCGCACCGCCCTGATTCTGGTCGGGCGCACGCTGGGCGCCCAGGACTTCGACGCCAGCCGGCTCTATGCCGGGGACTACGACCGGCGTTACCGGCCCGTGGGCACGCACCCGCGCTTCCCCGAGGGCAGCGGCGTATGCTAGAGCTCTGTCTGGTGGGCATGGGGACCGGCAACCCCGACCACATCACGCGCCAGGGGGTGGCCGCTCTCAATGCTGCCGATGTGATCCTGCTGCCGCGCAAGGGCGAATTCAAGACCGAACTGGTGGACGTGCGCACCCGCCTCTGTGCCCAGGTGCTGAGCAACCCGGCCACGCGGCTGGTGGGGTTCGACATGCCCGAGCGCGACGGTTCCGACCCAGACTATCCCGGCGCCGTGAACCGCTGGCACGACGCGATCGCCGAGGTGTGGCTGGCGCAGGTGCAGGCCCACCTGCCTCAAGGCGGGCGCCTGGCCATGCTGGTCTGGGGCGACCCGTCCCTCTACGACAGCACCCTACGCATCGCCGAGCGCCTGGCCTTGCGGCTGCCGTTGCGGGTGTCGGTGGTGCCCGGCATCACGGCGCTTCAGGCGCTCACGGCAGCGCACACCATTGCCCTCAATGAGATCAATGCCCCTGTGACCATCACCACCGGCCGCAGGTTACGGGAGCGAGGCTGGCCGGCGGGCGCCAGCACGGTGGTTGTGATGCTTGACGGGAACTGTGCCTTCCAGGTCCTGCCGACGCAAGGCCTGCACATCTGGTGGGGCGCCTACCTGGGCATGCCGCAGCAGATCTGTATCAGCGGCCCCTTGACCGACGTGAGAGAGCAGATCCTGACGCAACGGCAGGCCGCGCGTGATGCGCAGGGCTGGATCATGGATACCTATCTGCTGCGAAAAACCGGCGAAGATGAAAAGAACGGCGGGCAACCGGGGCGTTGAATAACCTTGGGGCTGGCTCTCCGAATAGACCGACCCCTTGCTTTTTGAGAACGCTTCGGGCACACTTGCGCCCTTGAATTTCAGGGTTTACCCGCAGGAGTTCGCGGGTAAGCTGGGCTTTCAGGATGCAGGGGTGGATGTTGCGCAAACGGCTCTGGTCAGTGGGTTGGGCTGCGGTTCTGGTGACCGTGGCGGCGGTGCTGGCGGGACCGGATGTTCGGGCCCGCAGCGTTGGCGAAGAGCCGGCCAGCCAGGTGGTGGCGGTCATAGCTCTTGGTGCGTTGCCGCCGCAGGGCCAGGAAGTGTGGCAGCAGATCCATCGCGGCGGCCCGTTCCGTTACGAGAAAGACGGCACGGTGTTTGGAAACCGCGAGCGGCTGTTGCCCATCCACAAGCGGGGTTACTACCGCGAGTACACCGTGCCCACGCCCGGGTTGTCGCACCGGGGCGCGAGGCGCATTGTGTGCGGTGGCCTGCAGCCCCGGCAGCCTGATACCTGTTTTTACACGGCCGATCACTACGCGAGCTTCAAGCGCATTGTGCAGTGAAGCGGCCAGAGTCGGATTTGCAACCTTTTTGTCTTTGGAAAGTGAAAGCGGAGATGGACCAACCACTTCGTAACGTACGCACCAACATCGTTCAGTCGATCCGTGCCTACACGGTCAAGGAACTGGAGGCCGCAGCCGAGCAGCTGGGCCACCACTTCCTGTACGCCAACCTGGCCACGGCCTTGAACAAGCAGGACGTGCTCGACCTCATCGCCGAGCAGTACACGCTGCCGTCCACGTTCGGCAAGAACTTTGACGCTCTGTACGACTGCATGACCGATCTGGTCCACAAGTCCGGCCCGCAGACGGGCTTTATTGTGGTGCTGGAGCACATTCCCACCAGCCCCAAGTTCGACAAGGAAGCGCGCGAGCAGTTGCTCGACATCTTCCGCGACGTGGCGGACTACTGGAACGACCGCAAGGTGCCGTTCCGTTGCTTCTATTCCTTCTCGGTGGCGCGTGCGCCCAAGGCCGCCGATCTGGAAGCCCCCAGCGACGAGCCCATGCTGACCGACAAGCTGGTGGACGTGAGCCCGCAGGCCCTGCGCATGAGCAGCCCGTTCAACGCGGGTTACTGGCTGACGGCAGCCTGAGCGCAGGCGTTCTCTTGAAGCAAAAGGGCCGCTCCTGGAGCGGCCCTTTGTTTTGCCGGCGTGCGTGTCAGCCAGCCACTGCCTGGGCCAGTGCCACGTATTCGGCCACCGGCACTTCTTCGGCGCGCCGCTGCAGGTTGAACTGCCCGGCAAAATTACGTGCCTCCAGCCAGCGGCCCAGGCTGTGGCGCAGCAGCTTGCGCCGCTGTGAAAACGCCACCTGCACCAGTTCCTCAAGAAGCTTTGTATCCAGTTCGGGTGGTGTGGCCAGTGGCACCATGCGCACCACGGCGCTGTCCACGCGCGGTGGCGGGTCAAAACTTTCGGGCGGCACGAACAGCACGTTTTCCATCGCGTAGCGCCACTGCAGCATCACGCTCAGGCGGCCGTAATCGGCGGTGGCAGGCTGAGCCACCATGCGGTCGATCACTTCCTTCTGCAGCATGAAGTGCTGGTCTTGCACCACGTCGGCGACGCCGAGCAGGTGAAAGAGGATGGGGCTGGAGATGTTGTAGGGCAGGTTGCCCACCACCCGCATTGGGCGCTCGGAGGTGGCGGCCAGCGCACGGAAGTCCACCTTGAGCACGTCCGACTCGACCACCGTGAGTTGCGGGTGGGCGCGCAGGCGCACGGCCAGGTCGCGGTCCAGCTCGATGACGGTGAGGTGTCCCAGCCGCTCAACCAGCGGTTGCGTCAGTGCGGCCAGACCGGGGCCGATTTCCACGACGAACTGACCGGACACGGGCGCGATTTCGCGCACGATCGCGTCGATGATCGCTTGGTCAGACAGAAAGTGCTGACCGAAACGCTTGCGTGCCTGGTGCTTCACCGGGGCGGCTCGCGGAATTCGACGTAGGCGCGGGCGCGCAGGTCGCGGGCCCACTCGGCGTAGGACTCCTCGATCTTCTGGGCGCGCAGTACGTTGCGCACCCACTCGCGCTGCTCGCGCGGGCTCAGCGGCACGGCGCGGCGTTCCAGTACCTGAATGAGGTGCACGCCAAAGCGCGACACCACCGGGGGGGAAATCTCGTTGGGGGCGAGGTCGTTCATCACGTCCTCGAACTCGGGCACGAACATGCCAGGAGGGGCCCAGCCCAGGTCCCCGCCCTGCTTGGCCGAGCCGTCCTGGCTGAACTGCTGCGCCTGGGATTCGAACGTCGCCTGGCCAGACGCGATGCGCTGGCGGATCTCGGTAAGGCGGGCGATCGTCGCGTCCTGGTCCTGCGGCGTGGCAGGGCGCAGCAGGATGTGGCGGGCGCGGGTCTGGGTGACCGTGGTCTCGGGCAGCTTGGGGTTGCGCTTTTCCAGCACCTTCAGCACGTGAAAGCCCGCGCCGCTGCGCACCAGACCCACCACATCGCCCGCCTTGGCGTTCTGGACGGCTTCCAGGAACAGCGAGGGGTAGCGGTCGGCAGGGCGCAGGCCCAGCTGGCCACCAGCGGTTTTACCTTCGGGTGCGTCGGACACGCTGCGGGCCAGGGCGGCAAAGTCTTCGCCTGCGCGGGCACGGCGCAGCACGTCTTCGGCCTTTGCCCGGCGTTCCGCCACAACGGTGGGGCTGGCGTTGTCTGGCACGGACACCAGCACCTGGGCCAGGTTCAGGGCCGTCTGGGCGGGGTCGGCGCTGCGCTGCTGGTCGCGCAGGTAGGCGTCGATGTCCTGTTCGCTCACGCGCACACGGTTGTCCACCTCGC
>CBKZAG010000114.1:0-10871 GCA_966692625.1 uncultured Comamonadaceae bacterium | reverse complement strand
GCGCATTCGGCCAGCAGGGCGCGCAGCCGCGAACGCGCCAGCGCCTCGTCGTCCACCACCAAGACCCGCAAACCCATACGCTGCTCCTTTGCAGTCACTCTTGCGCCCGGGGCCGATAAAATCCCGGTCCGCCTCCATTTTTTCAAACTCTCCAGGCCCTCCCATCTTGCCCGGGCCCGCACGCCATGTCCACCAACCAACTCGACACCAAATCCCAGGCCTGGTCCGCGCTTTTCTCTGAACCCATGAGCGAGTTGGTCAAACGCTACACCGCCAGTGTGTTCTTTGACAAGCGCCTGTGGCAGGCAGACATTGCCGGCAGCCTGGCACACGCCGACATGCTGGCCGCACAAGGCATCATCGGCGCCGACGATCTGGCGGCCATCCAGAAGGGGATGGCCCAGATCACCCAGGAGATCGAATCCGGCGCGTTCGAGTGGAAGCTGGATCTGGAAGACGTGCACCTGAACATCGAGGCGCGCCTGACACAGCTGGTGGGTGACGCGGGCAAGCGCCTTCACACCGGCCGCAGCCGCAACGACCAGGTGGCCACCGACGTGCGCCTGTGGCTGCGTGGCGAGATCGACCTGATCAGCGGTCTGCTGACCGATTTGCAGAAAGCGCTGGTGGAAGTGGCTGCCAGGAACGTGGACGTGATTCTGCCCGGCTTCACCCACCTTCAGGTGGCCCAGCCGGTGAGTTTTGGCCACCACCTGCTGGCTTATGTGGAAATGTTCGCGCGCGATGCCGAGCGCATGGCCGACGTGCGCCGCCGGACCAACCGCCTGCCCCTGGGCAGCGCCGCGCTGGCTGGCACCACCTACCCCCTGGACCGCGCCCGCGTGGCCCGCACCCTGGGCATGGTCGATGAAGCGGGGAACGCACAACTCTGCCAGAACAGCCTGGACGCCGTGAGCGACCGCGACTTCGCCATCGAGTTCACGGCCGCCGCCAGCCTGTGCATGATCCACGTGAGCCGCCTGAGCGAAGAACTGATCGTGTGGATGAGCCAGAACTTCAGTTTCATCCGCATTGCCGATCGCTTCACGACCGGCAGCTCCATCATGCCGCAGAAGAAGAACCCCGACGTGCCCGAGCTGGCGCGGGGCAAGACCGGCCGCGTGGTGGGCCACCTGATGGGCCTGATCACCCTGATGAAAGGCCAGCCGCTGGCCTACAACAAGGACAACCAGGAAGACAAGGAGCCGCTGTTCGACACGGTGGACACGCTCAAGGACACGCTGCGCATCTTCACCGAGATGATTGGCGGCCAGCTGAACCCGGCCACTGGCGAGAAGGAAGGCGGCATCACCGTGAACCGCGAGGCGATGGAGCAGGCGGCACTGAAAGGGTACGCTACCGCCACCGACCTGGCGGACTATCTGGTGAAGAAGGGCGTGCCCTTCCGCGACGCGCACGAAACGGTGGCTCACGCCGTGAAGGCCGCCACCAGCCACGCCTGCGACCTGTCAGAACTGCCGCTGGCCGTGCTCCAGGGCTTTCACCCGCTGATCGAAAAAGACGTGTACGAGTGCCTGAGCCTGCGCGGCTCGCTGAATGCCCGCAACACGCTGGGCGGCACGGCACCCGCCCAGGTGCAGGCGCAGATCGAACGGCACTTGGCGCGACTGGGCTGAAACAGCATGGCGCAGGTTTGCGCCAGGGATCAGACCGCCAGTTCCACTCGATTTCGCCCGTTGCGCTTGGCCCGGTAGAGCGCTTCGTCTGCCCGGGCCATGAAACTGGAAAGGCTCAATTCCCTTGAGTCAAACTCGGCCACGCCGAAGCTGGCGGTGTAGTGCAGTTGATGGCCGTTGACCAGCATCTCGCTGGCGGCCACGGCCAGACGCATGCGTTCGGCCACCTGCACGGCCTCCAACCCTGAAATATTGGGCAGCAGGATGACGAACTCCTCTCCACCCAGGCGCCCGACGACGTCCACCTCGCGCACCTCCTGGGCTATGGTGTGCGCGAAACTCGCCAGAACGGCGTCCCCCGTCATGTGCCCAAAGGTGTCGTTCACACCCTTGAAATGGTCGATGTCCACCATGACCATCGCCAACGGCATACGGTAACGCAGAGCGCGCTGGATCTCGGTCTCTGCGATCTCGGTGAAGGCACGCCTGCTGGCCACACCGGTGAGCGGGTCGATGCGTGCCGCCAGTTCGGCGGCCTCTTTTTGCTTGCGCAGTTCGTCTGTGGCAAGCTGCACTTGCTGGCGCAGGTGCTCCTGGGTCATGGCCACTTGCGATGCCATGGCGTTGATGCCCGACGCCAGGGAACTGAGCACCCCTGAGCGCCCGACGTCGGCACGGGCGTGGAACTCGCCTTCACCAATGCGGGCAACCACACGGCTGATGTGGGCGATGGGTCGCGTGACACTGGACGCGATGAGCGTGGAAAGCACCCCGGCCAGCACCAGACCGAAGAAGGTGATGGCCAAGGCCCAGAGCAGCAGATCGCGTTTTTGCTTTTCCAGCACACCCAGCGTGAGTTCGACCACCACGTGACCGACGATGCGCTCCCCCTGATGCATGGCTCGGGGGGCGGGTTCCAGATCGAAAAGCTCATCTCCAGGAACAGACACCAGGTGCACAGGCAACACGACGACCAACCGCCCGTTCAAACCAACATGTTCGTCAGGGCCCAATACCGGCAGATCGGGCGACAGACTGCCAGCCAGCACCTGCAGTCTGCCGTTGGCAGAGAATATGCCCACGCCGCGCATCTGTTCGTCCCCGGCCAGTGTTGCGTCCGCCAGGCGCTGCAACCCCTCTTGGTTCCCCGCGAAAAGCGCGAACTCCGCCGCTCCACCCAACTGTGCTGCCGCAGCCCTGGCGCGGTCGCGCAAAGCCGCCGTGAGTTCGCTGTTGTGCCTGTCGAGGAACCCCGCCAGCAGCATGGCCACCGCAAGTACCGCAGGCAAGGCCGCTGCCACCCACAAACGCGTGCGTATGCCGAACAACGGTTGGAATGCCGTCATTGGCCAGCCTCCTGGCGGCGCATGGCTGCCTCCAGCGCTTCAGTATCCGGTAACGCCAAACCCAGGGAGCGTGCCACCTGTTCGTTGGCCACGACCTCGAACGTGTCGGCGAGTTGCAACGGCGGCAACTGGCGCCCGGCCAGCATGCGGCGCAACACAGCCACCGTCTGCGTGGCCGCCTGGGCGGGGGTGGTATGCAGAGCCAGCGTGGCGCCCGCGCGCACATGCGCGGCCGAATACGAAACCATGGGGATGCGCTGCCGGTAAGCGGCGATGAGCATGTTCTGCAGCGATGCCGCGTTGACAACCAAGGCATCCGGCAAGGCCAGCAATACGTCGCACGACTGAAGGACCGAACTCAGTGCCTGGAACACCGCGTCCGCAGACGCTCCAGCGGGCACCGTTGCGTCGACCAGTTGGAACCCGCGGCTGGCCAAAGCGTCCGCCAGCGGCTGCCGCAGCGACAGGGTGGACGGCCCGAACACCACGCCTACCCGGCGGTGATTCGGCATGGCTCGGCGCAAAAGCTCGGCGTACCGAGCCACAGGTTGATCCAGCAATACGGCAGTGACTCGGCCCTGGGGTGCTGGAGCAATAACCTCGAAACTGCTGCGAGGCAACAGGGTGGCCACCAGAGGCAAGTCGGCCAGTGCAGGCTCTCGCGATGCACGATCCACCATGCCACGGTAGGCCCCGCTACCCATCGTGACCACCATGGCTGGCGCGGGCCCCTGACCCAGCTGGAGATCGCGCCACAGGGCGATCTTCACCTCGAGGCTCTGGCCACCGCTGCCTGACCGCAAGGCATCACGCAGTGCAGCGGCGGCATCCTCATGAATGCCCCCACGCTCAGCCAGCGCCACCCATACCACGGCGGGCGCGCCAAAGGCCACCACCGGGCCGAGCATCAGCGCGGCCCTGCAGAGCAAGAGGACATGTCGGCGCGAAGGGCTCAGTTCAGAACTCCAGACGCAAGGTGGCGAAGATCCGCCGTTGGAAAATGGTTGGCCGCACTGACAGGAACTCCTGCTGGTCTCCGTTGAGGGAGTGCAGCGTCATCGCCGCTTCCGCACGCACCTGCCCCAGGCGGAACTGTCGAGCCACACGCAAATCGACGCGGGTCGCAGGCTCCAGCATGTTGTCTGAAGACCGGCGCCAGTTCATGCTGTCCCGCGCATGGACCAGCAGTGTGACGTCCCACCCGTGATTCAGGCGCTGGAACAGCGCGAGTGTGGTGTTCTTGCGCGGAGGCTGCCGATCGATGTTGACCGCGTAACGCCAGCCCATGTCCAGAAAGCTCTGGTTGAGCCATACCTGGGTGTCCTCAAGGGGAGACCAACGTATCTGGTACTCCACCCCTCGTACATCGAAACCGGGACGATTCACGAAGTCCCGCTGAGACCCGCCGACATTCACGTCCTCGATGTTGTCGCGGAAGGCTTCGTTGAAAGCTCGTACATCGAGAGTCAGCCGAGCGTCGGGGAAGTGCCCGAAATAGCTGATCTCCCGAGTCGTGAGACGCTCGGGCTGGACCGTGCCACTGGAGGCAAAGGTGCGCACCACCGTGTTGCCTGGCAAAAGGTAACGAACGTCGCTTTCCCGCTCGAACAGCGTCGGTGTGCGCTGCGCATACGCCACGCCGGCCCGCAGTGTGTGACCAGGTGCGAGCTGGTAGTTCACCATGAGCCGAGGCCAGGCGTAGGAGCCGAGTTCGCTGTCTCGCCCCGCAAAGAGCCCTGCATTGAGCATCCACCCCGGCGCCAAACCCCACTCGACATTGCCGAAGACGCGAAGGTCGTCCGTCTTGACCGCATTGGCCTGGTTGAACATGGGTGCAGACCAGGCCCGCTCCGCGACGTAACCGGCGCCCCACACGGCACGCACCGATTCCCCAAAACTTCGCTGATGCTGGTACTCCAGGTTGAGCCTGCGGTCCTTGCTGCCGAAATCGATGATGACAGAGGGAATCGGTCCGTAAGGCGCTGCGTCCTTGGTGTGCCCTTCCTCCCAAGACGCGGAAACCTTCACCGACTCTGTAGGCGACAGTTGGCGCTTCCAGAGCCCATGGAGGTAACGGTTGGCCCACGTGACTGTGCGCTGCGGGTTGTCGGGAGACCAGGCGTACCCCTCTTGCGTATTGACTTGCGTGTACCCCGCCTTGAGCATCAACTCCGTGTCGGCGCCCAGGCGGATGTCACCGCGCCAATGCAGGTTGTCCACTTTTCGATCATCGAAGACGAATTCGTAACCGCTGTCACGGCGTTGCCCGGCAGACAGCCGGAAACTCGCATCCGGGCTGCCCCAACCGAGGCGCACATGTTCGTCCTGGATGTCCTGCGTGCCGGAAGACACGGAAACCTCGCCCCCCAGGGTGTCTGCGGAATGCCGCGTGACGATGTTGATGACGCCAAAGACGGCGTTCGCACCATACGCCGCCGAATTGGAGCCCCGAAGCACCTCCACCCGTTCAACATCCTCGATCGGAACGGACATCATGCCGCGGTTGGTTCCGCCCAGGTAGGTAAATGAATATACCGATCGCCCGTCGATCAGCACCAGGTTGCGGGTTCCGTATTCGTCGATAGGCGCGTGGTAGACCCCGGTGGGATTGCCCCCGTTGTAACCAGAAACGATATAGCCCGGAACCAGCCGCAGAAGGTCCGTCAGGTCGCGCGCCCCCATGCGCCGGATGGTCTGGCGGTCGATGATGGTGACGGCCCCCGGGGTGTCGCTGATGGGCTGGGTGAGACGGCTGACCGTGAGCACCACGGGCAGGCTTGCAAAGTAGTCCTCTTCAGTCAAGCTGGCGACTTGCTCCCGCCCATCCAGAGGCTGCGCCATGACTGCAGCAGACGCCGCCAGCGCAATCACCAAAGCAGCAACGGCCAAACTGAGCTTATGAGTGTTGGCACGTACCGGTTTCGGGCGCTTGGATGTCATGGGCAGACTATGTGAATATGGCCTAGAGCCTATCTTACAGGGGCACCATGAAAGCAAAAACGCCGACACAAAGGTCGGCGTCTCGGAATTGACACAGGCGCGGGGGCGCCCTCGATCAACGGAAGCGGGGCTGCGGCTTGGTGGCCAGTTCGCCTTCGACCGTTGCCAGGTAGTTGGCGATCTGCTTGAGTTCTGCGGGCTTGAACTGCTTGGCGATGCCACCCATGATGCCGTTGGAACGGCCAACGTACTGGTTACCCTCGACGGTGTAGGACTTCAGGGCCACGTAGAGGTAGTCGGCGTGCTGACCGGCGATCTTGGGGTAGCTGGGGTCGATAGGCTTGCTGAAGTTGGCACCATGGCAGGACACGCAAGCGCCCTTTTCCAGCAGAGCGGCAACGGCAGCGGGAGCGGCCTTGGGCGTTTCAGGCGCAGTGACGCCAGCGTTGTGCGTGCTGTAGAACGCGGCCAGGTCGGCGATGTCCTGCTCGCTCAGCGACGCTGCAATGCCACGCATGGTCGGGTGCTTGCGGTCGCCCTTCTGGTAGGCCGTGAGCGCTGCGGCAATGTACTTGTCGGACTGGCCGGAAATCTTGGGCACCTTGTGGATTTCCGGGAAGCTGTTCTGGTAGCCCGGAATGCCATGGCAGCCAATGCACATGGCAGCCTTGGTTTCGCCAACCTTTGCGTCACCCTGGGCATGGGCCGTAAAAGTCAGGGCGACGGTCGCGCTTGCGACAACGGTTTTCAACAAGGTGGACAACGGTTTGTTCATTTTGCAAGCACAATCAGAAGGACGTTTGACAAAAATCAACGCGCGATTATATAGACTCGCCCTTGCGCGATTCCTCCCCTTGAAAACCCTTGGCCGCCCACAGTGGCACGGCAAGGCCCAAGACACCGGCAGCAACCCCATGAAATTCACCGGCTCCCAGAACTACGTCGCCACCCAGGACCTGATGCTCGCCGTCAACGCGGCCATCCAGCTCAAGCGCCCCTTGCTCGTCAAGGGCGAGCCGGGCACCGGCAAGACGATGCTGGCCGAAGAGGTGTCGCAAGCGCTCGACATGCCGCTGCTGCAGTGGCACATCAAATCCACCACCAAGGCGCAACAAGGGCTGTACGAATACGACGCTGTGTCGCGGCTGCGCGATTCGCAGTTGGGCGATGACCGCGTGAAGGACATCCAGAACTACATCGTCAAGGGTGTGCTGTGGCAGGCTTTCACGGCTGACGAACCGGTGGCGCTGCTGATTGACGAGATCGACAAGGCCGACATCGAATTCCCCAACGACCTGCTGCGCGAACTCGACCGCATGGAGTTCTACTGCTACGAGACTCGCGAACTGGTTCGCGCGAAGCACCGGCCGCTGGTGTTCATCACATCGAACAACGAGAAGGAGCTGCCCGACGCCTTTTTGCGCCGCTGCTTCTTCCACTACATCAAGTTCCCCGAGGCGGACACGATGAAACAGATCGTGGACGTGCACTTCCCCGGGTTGAAGGACGAGTTGCTGAAGGCGGCCATGAAAACCTTCTTCGACATTCGCAACCTGCCAGGTCTGAAGAAGAAGCCCAGCACCAGCGAGCTGCTGGACTGGCTGAAGCTGCTGATGGCCGAGGACATTCCGCTGGAAGCGCTGCAGAGCCAGGACAACAAGGTGAGCGTGCCGCCGCTGGTGGGCGCACTGTTGAAGAACGAACAGGACATCACGCTGTTTGAGAAACTGGTGTTCATGAACCAACGCAACAGATAACCCGCTGAAGGAACCACCATGGCTTTTGTGGAACCTGTCACCCTCAGCGCCCATGGCGTCACGCTGGTGCCCCTGTCGCTGGAACACGAGAGCGGGCTGAAAGCCGCAGCAGCAGATGGCGAATTGTGGAAGCTGCGTATCACCTCGGTGCCCGAGCCTGAGAACACCCGCAAATACATTGAAGACGCCCTGGCCATGCGCGAAGCGGGCAACCGCTTTGCCTTTGCTGTGACAGACAGTGCCACTGGCGAAGTACTGGGCTCTACCAGCTATCACGACATCATTCCTGCCGTGCGGCGCGTGGAAATTGGCTACACCTGGTACGCCAAAAGCCACCAGCGCACGCACGTGAACACGGTGTGCAAGCTGCTGATGATGGGTCATGCCTTCGACACGCTGGGCTGCCACGTGGTGGGGTGGCGCACCGACAACTACAACTTTGCGTCGCAACGCGCGATTGAGCGCCTTGGCGCGAGGAAGGACGGCGTGATACGCGGCCACGCCCTGCGCCGCGATGGCACGATCCGCGACACCGTGATGTACAGCATGCGCAGCGGTGAGTGGCCTGAGGCGAAGGCGCAACTGCTGTACCTGCTGGAACGTCACGCCCAAAGACTTTGAACAGCCGCCGTCTGGTGGACAACGCTCCGTCAAAAATATATACTTTTTATATATACAAACTGGAGCCCATCATGACACAAGCCGCCATCTTCATGTCCGGCAACAGTCAGGCGGTCCGCTTGCCCAAGTCGTACCGGTTCAACACCAAGTCGGTGGAGATTTTCCGGCGGGGCGATGAGGTGGTTTTGCGCGAAAAGAAAAGCACCCTTGCCGAAGCCCTGGGGGATTGGCCAACCGTGCCGGAAGCCGAAGCCCAAGCCTGGAATACCGTCATGGCTGAGGCCCAACAGCCCGCGCAGGACAGGGACTGGACCGAGTTGCTGGATGAGCCACGCCGATGACTTACCTGCTGGACACCAACACGGTGAGCTATTTTCTGCGTGACCATTCCCCGCGGCTCACGCAGCGACTGATGGCGTGCGCACCGGAAACGCTGGCCATTTCCACCATCACCGCAGGTGAGTTGGCTTACGGCCTGCAAAAGTTGGGTACAACCCACCGCGCCAGCATCCTGGGGCTGAAATTGCATAAACTGCTCCACGCAGTTGCCACCCACCCTGTGCCTGGCGAAGCAGCAAGTCACTATGGCCGTGTACGACACCACCTGGAAGCCCAAGGCACCCCCATTGGCGGCAATGACCTCTGGATAGCAGCCCATGCACTGGCGGGTGACATGACCCTCATCACCAATAACCTGCGTGAGTTTGAACGGGTACCAGGGTTGAAGGTTGAGGATTGGAGTTGATTTGAAAGCTCCCGCCGACAACACTGCCCCAGCCCTCGACATGCAGAAGCTCTTGTGGGGAGGGATTCTTGCTGCCTGCGTAACCGCGGCACTGACGCTGGGCTTCTACTTTGCTTATTTTTTCCGATCCAGCATCAGCAGCGATCCGAGCGATTGGGGAACACTGGGCGACTATTTCGGCGGACTGATGAACCCAGTCGTTTCGTTCGTCACCCTGCTGGTAGCCTACGCAGTTTGGAAGCAACAGCGAGAAGAGCTGAAGGCGACGAAAGAAGCTCTGGAAGTGCAAGCCAAGACGGCTGAACAGCAAAGGCAAGAGCAAAGGTTCTTTGACTTGTATCGTGTTTATAACCAGACCTTGGGGTCGTACACATCGAACGCTGACGGGGGAAGAGAACATCGCGGAAAAGAAGCCATCACGGATGCGCTGTACAGCTTGCCTGATTTTTTAAAATCTACCCTTCGGCATGGGTTCAATCAAATAACAAACGGCAACCAACTCACACCTTCGTTTGTTGTGTCAGAGTGGTCGAAAAACAGCCATCGGCTACAAAGATTTAACGTGTACATACGCGTTGTCTTTCGCCTCTTGGAAGAAGCTGAACCGCTACTGGGCGAACAACATAAGAGGTATGTAGGCATTTTTCAGTCACAGCTCAGCGACGACGAAGTTCGACTGATTGGCCTTTTGAGCTGGATTGATCCGCGCTGGGCTGGTCAAAGAGCGTTACTGGAAAAGTATTACTTGCTCAAACACTTTCCCGAAGGACCGTTTCGTTCCGATTTGATGGACCTCATCGGCACGAGTGCCTTCTCTGAAGAAAATGCCACCCCATGCTGATCGACTTTTTCTACACCCTGCGCGCCGCCAAGCTGCCGGTGTCGGTCAAGGAATACCTGACGCTGCTGGAAGCGCTGAAGGCCGACGTGGTGGGCCCGCGCAACCCAGACGCCTGCACGCTGGACGACTTCTATTACCTGAGCCGCACCGCGCTGGTGAAGGACGAGAAGCACTACGACAAGTTTGACCGTGCCTTTGCCGCCTACTTCAAGGGCGTGGAAATGCTGGCGGACTTCAACAAGGAGATTCCCGCCGACTGGCTGCGCAAGGAGTTGGAGCGGCTGCTCTCTGACGAGCAGAAGGCCAATGCGCCCAAGATGGATTGGGGCGAGCTGATGGAGACGCTGAAGAAGCGTCTTGAAGAACAGAAGGAACGCCACGAGGGCGGCAGCAAGTGGATAGGCACGGGTGGCACTTCACCCTTCGGCCACGGTGGCCACAACCCGCAAGGCATACGCATAGGCGGCAAGGGTGGCAACAAGAGCGCCGTGAAGGTGTGGGACCAGCGCGCCTACCGCGACTACGACGACACCCAGGAGCTGGGCACACGCAATATCAAGATGGCGCTGCGCCGTCTGCGCAAGTTTGCGCGTGAAGGCAACGAACTGGAGCTGGATCTGCCAGACACCATCCGTGCCACGGCGGCCAACGCGGGCTGGCTGGACATCAAAATGGTGCCCGAGCGGCACAACAACGTGAAGGTGCTGCTGCTGATGGACGTGGGCGGCACCATGGACGAGCACATCCAGCGTGTGGAGGAACTATTCAGCGCGGCCAAGAACGAGTTCAAGCACCTGGAGTTCTATTACTTCCACAACTGTGTGTACGACTTTGTGTGGAAGAACAACCGCCGCCGCTACGCCGAGAAGTTCGAGACTTGGGACATCATCCGCAAGTACAACAAGGATTACAAGCTCATATTCGTGGGTGACGCCACCATGAGCCCCTACGAGATCCTGCAGCCCGGCGGCAGCGTGGAATACA
>CBKZAG010000113.1:0-10949 GCA_966692625.1 uncultured Comamonadaceae bacterium | reverse complement strand
GCCCCGCCAGGATGACCGCCACCGTCATCGCCTTGGGCCGCACGCGCAGCACCGCGCCCTCGCGGATGGCGTCGAGCAGGTCGGCGTCGCTGGTCTGGTTCTGGTCGACGCGCGCTGCCCATGCCTGCTTGAGGTACAGCAGCATGATCACGCCGAACTCCGCCGCCACGCCCGCCAGCGCGATGAAGCCGACGATCCCGGCGACCGACAGGTTGTAGCCCAGTGCGTACAGCAGCCACACGCCGCCGGCCAGGGCGAAGGGCAGGGTGGCCATCAGCAGCAGGGCTTCAGCAATGTGCTTGAACGTCAGGTAGAGGAGCACAAAGATGATGAGCAGCGTGAAGGGCACCACCAGCTTCAACTTCGCATTGGCACGTTCCAGAAACTCAAACTGTCCTGACCACGACACCGAGTAGCCCGCAGGCAATGTCACCTGTTCAGCCACGGCCTTCTGCATTTCGCGCACCGCGGTGCCCAAATCGCGGCCCCGCAGATCGACATAGACGAAGCCTGCCAGGCGGGCGTTTTCACTGCGCAGCATGGGCGGGCCGTCCTCGATGCGGATGTCGGCCACGTCGGCGAGCACCAGCCGCTGCCCGCGCGGGGTCACGATGGGCAATCCGCGCAAACGGTCCAGCGAGTCGCGTACCTCCCTCGGGTAACGCACGTTGATGGGGTAGCGCTGCAGGCCCTCGATGGTCTCACTGATGTTCATCCCACCCACGGCACTGGCCACCACCGACTGCACGTCGGCAACATTCAGTCCATAGCGGGCAGCCCGTTCCCGCTGAATGTCCACGGCCACATAGCGTCCGCCGGTCAGGCGTTCGGCGAACGCGCTGGTCACACCGGGCACCTGCTTCACCGCTTGCTCCACCTGGCTGGTGAGCTGGTTGATGGCCGCGAGGTCGCTGCCCAGGACCTTGACCCCGACCGGGCTCTTGATGCCGGTGGCCAGCATATCCAGGCGGTTGCGGATGGGGGGAACCCAGATGTTGGTCAGCCCGGGGACTTGCACGGTCCGGTCCAGCTCCGCCACGATCTTCTCTGGCGTCATCCCCAGACGCCATTCGCTGCGCGGTTTGAACTGGATGACGGTTTCGAACATCTCGATGGGGGCCGGATCGGTCGCCGTCGTTGCGCTGCCCGCCTTGCCGTAAACGCTGGCAACTTCCGGGACAGTTCTGATCAGCCGGTCGGTTTGCTGGAGCAATTGCGCCGCCTTGGCTGACGACAGGCCGGGCAGGGCGGTGGGCATGTACAGCAGGTCTCCTTCATCCAGCGGGGGCATGAACTCGCTGCCCAGGTGCTGCAGCGGCCACAGGCTGACTGCAAAGAGCAGCACGGACGCCGTGATGGTCGTTCGGGGAAAACGCAACACCATGTCCAGCAGTGGGCGGTAGGCCTTGATCAGCGCACGGTTGAGCGGATTGCTGTTCTCGCTGGGAATGCGGCCGCGGATCAAATAGCCCATCAGCACCGGTACCAGCGTCACGGACAGGCCTGCCGCAGCGGCCATGGCGTAAGTTTTGGTGAAGGCCAGGGGAGAGAATAGCCGCCCTTCTTGCGCCTCCAGCGTGAACACCGGTACGAACGACAGGGTGATGATGAGCAGTGAAAAGAACAGCGCCGGGCCGACCTCGGCCGCAGCGTTGCCGATCACCCGCCAGCGGGTGTCGCCACGCAGCTCTTGTCCGGGATGGTCGTGGTGCCATTCCTCCAGGTGCTTGTGGGCGTTCTCGATCATCACCACCGCCGCATCAACCATCGCACCGATGGCAATGGCAATGCCCCCGAGAGACATGATGTTGGCGTTCACGCCCTGCATGTGCATGACGATGAAGGCCGCCAGGATGCCCAGCGGCAGGGAGACGATGGCCACGAGGGCAGAGCGCAGGTGAAACAGGAACAGCGCACAGACCACCGCCACGACGATGAACTCCTCGACGAGTTTGTGGCTCAAGTTTTCGATGGCCCGCTCGATGAGCGCCGAGCGGTCATAGGTGGGCACGATCTCCACCCCTGGCGGCAGGCTTTGCTTGAGCGTGGCCAGCTTGGTCTTGACCGCTTCGATGGTGGTCAACGCGTTTTCGCCGGAGCGCATGACGATCACGCCGCCTACGGCTTCGCCCTCGCCATCCAGCTCCCCGACGCCGCGCCGCATCTCCGGGCCGATCTGCACATGAGCCACGTCGCCCAGCAGCACGGATACACCTGCCTCGGTGGTCCGCAGTGGTACCGCGCGGAAATCGTCCAGCGTTTGCAGATAGCCGGAGGCGCGCACCATGAACTCGGCCTCGCCCATCTCCAGCACCGAGCCGCCCGCTTCCTGGTTGGCGCGGCGGATGGCCTCGATCACCTCGTCGTGTGTGACGCGGTAGGCGGCCAGCCGGTCCGGGTCGACCACCACCTGATACTGGCGCACCATGCCTCCAATGGTGGCCACTTCGGCGACGCCGGGCACGGTCTTCAGTTCGAACTTGAGGAACCAGTCCTGCAGGCTGCGCAACTGGCCCAGGTCGTGCTGGCCGGTCTTGTCGATCAGCGCGTACTGGTAAATCCAGCCTACCCCGGTCGCGTCCGGCCCCAGGGCCGAGGTGGCGCCGGCGGGCAGGCGCGACTGCACCTGGTTGAGGTATTCCAGCACCCGCGAGCGCGCCCAGTAGAGATCGGTGCCATCCTCAAACAGGATATAGACGTAGCTGTCTCCGAAGAGCGAGAAACCACGCACGGCCCGCGCCCCAGGCACCGACAGCATGGTCGTGGTCAGCGGGTAGGTGACCTGGTTCTCGACCAGTTGCGGGGCCTGGCCCGGCCAGGTGGTGCGGATGATGACCTGCGTGTCCGACAGGTCGGGCAGGGCGTCGAGCGGGGTGCGAACCAGCGAGACCACGCCCCACGCAGCGAGCAGCACGGTCGCGATCAAAACCAGGAAACGGTTGGCGATGGACCATTGGATCAGGCGGGCGATCATTGTGTGCCCCCCGTCGCTTTGCCTTGGCGCGTGCGCCACTGTACGACCAGCGGCGCCTTGTCTTCCCGCATGTGGAACTCGAACTCGATTTCGCTGCCCACCGGTGGTGTGGGGCCAGCAGGGTCTGCGGCCAGCTCGAAGTCCATCGTCATGCCAGGCCACTTGAGGGCCGGGACCTCTGGGTGGGTGAGCGTGAGGGTTGTGCCCGCCACGGCCTCTACCCGGGCTGTCGTGCGGTAGGTGGTAGGTGTTGCGTTGACAGGGCCTGGTGCAGGGGCTGCGGACAGGCGCGCTTCCACGCCTTTGAGGCTGGCTTCGGAGTCGATCAGGAACTGCCCGGACAGCACGATTTTCTGCCCCTGTCTCAGGCCCGACAGGATTTCGGTCTGGCCGTTCTGTTCGCGGCCCACCTGCACCTCGACCGGGCGGTAAGCCCCGTCCTCAACGAGCATCACGAGCGTTCGCTTGCCTGTGCGCACCAGTGATTCAGCGGGCACGAGCAGCGCTGGTTTGGGTGATCCCGCCCCCAGGGTCATCTGAACGAACATGCCCGGCACCAGTTTGCCGCCCGGGTTGGCCAGGACCATGCGGGCTTTGCGCGTTCGAGTGGCGGGGTCGACCTCGGGCAACAGGGCTTGCACCGTGCCTCTAAACACCTCACCTGGCAGGGCAGGCGTCGAGGCGGTCACCTGGGTTCCCTCTGTAACCGCCGCGGATTGGCTTTCGGGCACTTCCGCCTGCACCCAGACAGTCGTCAACTCGTTGATCCGCATGAGCGGTGCGCCCTGCATCACGGTGGCCCCGTCGCGCACTGACAGCTCGGTGACCACACCGTTCGCTGGAGCCGTCAAGGTCATGCGGGCCTGGACCTGCCCCGTTCGCTCCACCAGGGCAATATGCGCATCGCTCATACCGGCTTGGCGCATGCGCTGGCGGGCCGCGTCGGCCAGCGTTTCCAACCCGTTGCCCTGCAGACGTCTCGCGGCCAGGTAGTCCTCCTGCACTGCAACCCACTCAGGCACATACAGATCGAGCAACCGCTGGCCTTTGCCAACGCGGTCCATCACTGCTCGCACATGAAGTTTCTCGACAAAACCCGTGGCGCGTGCCTGCACCACAAACTCGCCACGTTCGTTCCAGGCCACGGTGCCCGTCGCCGACACCTCGGGTTTGAGCAGACCTTCAACCACCTCGCCAGTGCGCAAGCCGAGGTTCTGCTGCGTCCGCGCGCTGATGGAGACCGTGCCACTGTCTGCCCCCTGGGCACCTGCGTAGGCGGGCACCAGCATCATGTTCATGAAAGGTGATTTGCCAGGGGCTTCGAATTTCTGGCCTGGCACCATGGGGTCGTGGTAATGCAGAATGCGGCGCCCCGTGACGGGATCGACGTCACCGGCCTTGATTCCGGTTTCGATGTGGCGCCGGGTGGCCGCCTCGCCCTCCGGTATGCCCCAGGCTGACGGATCAGTCTGAGTGCCCTCTGGCGCTGGAGACGCTGCCAGAGGCGCCTGCGCCATGCCGTTTTGCACGCCCAGCCGGTACAGGCCAAAGCCGCCCGTGCCCAGCGCGCTGGCCGCCAGCAAAACGGCCAAAAAGGTCTTCTTGTTCATGGTCTGGACTCCTGCGGGATCAGAAACTCAAGTTCGGCCCACCATGCGGCGGTTTGCCGTTCGATGCGCAGCCGCTCCAGGCGGGTCTCAATGAGCATGCGCCGGGCTTCAAGCACCTGGGCCAGCGTTGCCTTGCCACCCCGGAAGGCGGCCACCAGGGACTGAACGCGGTCAACCGCCAGCGGGATCAGCGTCTGGTCGTAGCCCTCCAGCCGAGCGAGGTCGCCGCGCCAACTGGCGAACAGGCGCTGAATGGCCGCAAGATGCTCGCGCCTTGCTTCCTCGCGCTCGGCCTGCGCCTGTTCGACCTGAGCCAGCTTGGCGGCCAACTCGCGGTCCTGCCGCCGTGCCTGGTCCCACTGCAACGGAATGGACACGCCCACCGACACCATGTCGCCGAACTGGCGGCCCCGCTTGCTGTACATCAGCGACCAGCTCCAGTCGGCGCTCTTCTCTTGTTTCGCCACGTCGGCTTCAGCCAGCGCGACACGCTCGCGTGCGTCCATCACGGCGATGCTGGGGTGCCGGTCGACACCCTGGACTGAGGGGTGTGCCGGCAGGCCCATGCGGTCTATCCTGGGCGCAGGGCCAAGCGGCCGCGCCGCCGCGTCTCCCGCCCAGCGCTGCAGGACCGCCCGGGCATTGGCGAGCTCCACGGTGGACTCTTGAAGCTGGTCGTCGAGGCGGGCGGCGGCCGAGCGTGCTGCCAGCACATCGGCCTGCTCGTTGCGCCCGCTGCGGTAGCCGGCCTGAACCGCCTCGACCCAGGCCAGCGTTTCCTCGCGCTGTGATTGGAGGAGCTGCAAGGTCTGTTCCTGAAAATGCCGTTCGAACCAGGCAAGAGCGGTCTGTGTCCGCACCTGGGCGGCCTGAAGGTCGCGTGTCGCCGTGGCCAGCTCCGCCTCGCGCGTGAAGCGCAGGCTGCGCGCCTGCCGCTTGCCGGGGCTGACGTGGGTCTGCATCCACTCGACCGAGCGCATGGTCATGAAATCGTCCGTCAGGCTGTAGCGCATCGGGCCTTCGATGGGCAGGTTGCTGACGGACAGGCGCAATTCCGGGTCGGGCAAGCGGCCTGCGGCCACCGCCATCTCGCGGGACGCTCTGGCGGCCGCTTCCTGCGCCAGGAGGGTGGCCGATCTCGTCTGCGCGGCAGCCAACGCCATTTCAAGCGTCAGGTCAGGTGCTGGCGGCTGCGCGGGGCCAGCCCAGGCGAGGCCCGCCATGCCCAGGGACAGCAGGGCGGCGGCTAGCGGTCCGGGCCTGCAGGGCCGGCACCAGCGGGGGGGGTGAAGAGGCGGCCCATTGGCCCACCAAGAGAGGATGGATGGCATCGGCGAACTCCATGCGTGAGAAGCACCCGCGCCTTGGGGCGCAGGCAGGAACGCAGCAAGAGGCGGGGGGCACGGAACGGCCAGCCACCGCGTTGCGGTTACATGGGATCAGACGGCCGAGGGAGGGCGCCAGACGTCTGATGCGTCGGACGAGGCGGCCGGAGCCGCGGGCGCGGGAGCGGGCCCGGATACCGGCGCAGGAAAGATGCGTGCATGGACCGGTGGCACGGCGAAGGCCCCGAACGGGTTGCAGGGCATGTCGGCCTTGCAGGGTTGCCCCGTCTTGGCTGCGGTCTCTGCATCGTTGCAGCAATCGTCAGCGGCCAGAACGTCCCCGTCGGCGGACACTGCCTGTCCCATGCCTTGCTCCATGGGACAGGGGTTGGACAAGGCATGGGCGCTCACGCCGCCCTGCAGGGCAACGACGAAACAGAGCAGCCAAGCTACGAACACACGCATGGATTTATTTTACTCGGGCAGGCAGCCCTGGACGCTTGCCAGGATGGACATGCCTGCCAGGTCGCAAGTGCGTCAGGCATTGCCTGGGTCAACATCAGAACGGACGTCGTCGTTCTTCGGCTGACGGTGCTCAAGACGTCTGCCACGCCGCACGCCCATCCAGTAGGCCGTGGCGAGCAGGGCAATAGGTGCTGCACAGACCGCCAGAAAGACCAGCCAGCCACCGATCATCAATGCCGTGTGCAGCAGGAAGCCATGTTCAGCTCCGTACATCGGGTTACTCCTGGGTGCTTGACAGGTTGCGCCGCTCGATTTCCCGCGCGATGCCTTCGACCATCGCTCTGACGTTCTGCGTCAGCACTGCAGGCCCGATCAATGGTGGCAAGACGAACTCGGGCACCAGTTCCGCGCGGTACCCGACGGTAGTTGCATGATCATGGGGCGCCAAGGTCCAGGCACCCTGCATGCGTTTGAGATTCCCGCTCACCAGTTCGAAATGGATTTCGCTCTCCGGGGTCTCGTGGATTCGTGAAACTGTGGTGGTTGTGACTTTGAGGAACAGGAAGCCTGATTCACCTTTTTGTTCCAGCAGCAGGGGTTCTCCGCGACCGCTTACGACGCGGCTTGACTGCATGCCAGGCACGAAGCGCGGCAGATTTTCATAATCTGTCAGGACGCGCCACACCAGGTTGCGTGAGCCTGTGACGTCAATGCGCACGTTGATCTGATAACTCTCCCCCGATCTCGTGACGGAAACGATGGGTTCCGATTGGGCCGTCGCGGGGAGCAGCGTGATCCAGAACAGGCCTATGAAGGTGTTCATCGCCGATGACGTCTTGACGGATGCCGGAACAGAACTTTTCGAGAACTGCATTTTGTGGCTGTCTTGACAGCAGATAAGAGGCCCTGAGCCGCCGGTTCTATGGCCATCACCAAGTGTGAATTTCAGGCTGCAGGATCGATTCCAATCAACAGTGTTTCTTCGTTTGCGTAATGATGTGGCGGCACCTCCAGGTTGCTCGGCGCGGGCACGTTCTTGTACACACGGCCTGCAAAGTCGAACTTCGAGCCATGGCATGGGCAAAAAAAGCCGCCTGGCCACGCTTCACCGAGACCGGCGCTGGCAGGCTCGGGCCTGAAGCTGGGAATGCAGCCCAGGTGGGTGCAAATCCCGATCAGCACACCGAACCCGGGTTTGATTGAGCGCAGTTCATTGCGCGTGTAATCAGGTTGTTGAGGGCGAAGGGATTGGGGATCGCTGAGCCGCTCAACAACGGTCCGCGTGGCTTCAAGCATCTCCGGCGTGAGGTGCAATACCCAGACCGGCTTGCCACGCCATTCGACAGTCAGCAGTTGGCCAGGCCGAATGGTGCCGACGTTGACTTCCACCGGCGCACCGAGCGCACGAGCCCGCTCGCTAGGCGCCATGGAGGCGATGAAAGGGACACTGGTTGCAACGAAGCCCACGCCGCCCATCGCCGTGGCGGAGGTTAACCAAACCCTGCGCGAAGAATTTGTGGGGGGTGCGGCTTGCGGCATGGTCTGTCTCCTGCACAAGGAAAAGGACAGAGCGGCCCCTGGGAGAAAACGACGACTGAGCTTGACAGAGGCCTTGTTCCTTTGGAGTGGGGTTGCCGACGGAAAGTGCCGCACACTTCACTGTCGGCCATGGAGCCGATGGCGGCTTGCCGCGCCGTGACCTCTCGGGGTGCAGGAGACATCATGAACGATGCCAGGCGGATAGTCTTCCCCGATTCAGAAAAGCTATCCGCCCAAGGTCGTTCAGGGGGCAGGCACGAGACGGGTGACCACCATCTTGCCATTCTGCTGTTCGACCACGAAGCGGATCCTGTCCCCCACCTTGAGGTTGCCTAGCATGGCAGGTTCGGCCACGGTGAACACCATGGTCATGGGAGGCATGTCCAGGTTCTTGATCTCGCCGTGTTTGATGGTGAGCTTGCTGGCCGCTGCGTCGATGCGCCGGACCTCGCCGTCCGTCATCTCCGCGGTGGAGGCCATTTCCATCTTGCCGGGGGCCATGGGCATCTGCGCGAACGCAGTGGTGCCCATGAGGGCGGCAGATAACGCCAAGGCGACCGCGCCCGGGGTGGTGCGGAAGTTTTTCATGGTGAAACTCCTTTAACGGTGTGGGGGCAAAGGAGGGCCGGCTCAGCGGGCCGCCACCTTGACCTCACCTTTCATGCCGGCTTCATAGTGACCCACGTGCAGACAGGCAAAGTGCACGACCCCCGCCTGGGTGAAGCGCCAGATCACCTCACCCTGTTGGCCGGGCTTGAGTGAAATCTTGTTGGGCTCGTCGTGCTCCATGCCCGGGAACTTCTTCATTTCCTCGTAGTGAGCCTTCAACTCCTGCTCCGTGCCAAGGCTGAACTCATGAGGCACCTTGCCGGAGTTCTTGATGACGAAACGGATGGTTTCGCCCTTTTTGACGGTCACATCTCCAGGCGTGAAACGCATGTTGTCCGCGGCGTCCACATGGATGGTGCGCGTGACTTTCGATGCGATGCCGGGTTCCCCGGTGGACGATTCACCATGGTGGCCCCCTGCGTGTTTGCCGCCAGCGAAGGCCGTGGACGTGACCAAGACAAGGGAAGCCAGGAAGAGGCTGGAAGATTTGAAGGATGGCATGTGAGACCTTTCAGAACAAAGTGGATGACAGAGGGGGAAACCAACAATGGGATTCAGTGTGACATGCCCGGCATGCCCTTGCCCGCCGATGCATTGGCGGGCATGCTGGGCGCCGCAGCCTTGACGGCAGCAGGCGTGGCACCGGTCCATTCGTGGGCGACAGTGCCGGGTGGGAACGTGTAGTTGCCAGGGTCCTTGTAGTCCCCGGGTTTCTGGTCCTTGCGGACCTTGAGTACGCTGAGCATGCCGCCCATGCCGATGGGGCCGAACTGGCCATGGCCGGTCATCATGGGGGCGGTGTTTTCGGGAATGGGCATTTCCATGCTTTCCATGTCGCCCATGCCGCGCTCGCCCATCAGCATGTAGTCGGGCACCACCTTCTGGATCTTGCCGATCAGGCCGCGGTGGTCTACACCGATCATGGTGGGCACATCGTGCCCCATGGCGTTCATGGTGTGGTGGCTCTTGTGGCAGTGGACGGCCCAGTCACCTTCCTCGTCGGCGATGAAGTCGAGCTGGCGCATCTGCCCGACGGCGACGTCGGCCGTGACCTCGGGCCAGCGCGCCGCCAGGGGGGTGGGGCCGCCGTCGGTGCCTGTCATCACGAACTCGTGGCCGTGCAGGTGAATGGGGTGGTTGGTCATCGTCAGGTTGCCCACACGCAGGCGCACCCGGTCGCCCAGACGCACGTTGAGGCTGTCGATACCCGGGAAGATGCGGCTGTTCCAGCACCAGATATTGAAGTCCGTCATGGTGTTGATCTTGGGCGTGCGGGTACCGGGCTCCACGTCAAAGGCGTTGAGCAGGAAGCAGAAATCGCGGTCCACGTCGCTGATCAGCGGGTGCTTGGTCTTGGGGTGGGTGACCCAGAAGCCGTGCATGCCCATGGCCATCTGCGTCATTTCGTCGGCGTGCGGGTGGTACATGAAGGTGCCAGGGCGGCGCGCCTCGAACTCGTAGACGAAGGTCTTGCCAGCCGGAATGGCGGGCTGGTTCAGGCCAGCCACGCCGTCCATGCCGGCAGGCAGACGCTGACCGTGCCAGTGAATGGTGGTGTGCTCAGGCAGCTTGTTGGTCACGAAGATGCGCACGCGGTCGCCTTCCACCACTTCGATGGTGGGGCCAGGGCTTTGCCCGTTGTAGCCCCACATGTTCACCACGAAGCCAGGTGCCACCTCGCGCACCACCGGTTCGGCCACCAGGTGGAATTCCTTGACGCCGTTGTTCATGCGCCAGGGCAGCGTCCAGCCATTGAGTGTGACCACCGGGTTGTAGGGGCGCCCGGTGTTGGGCACCAGCGGGGCAGCGGTAGCGGCAGAGGTTTGAATGACGGGTTCGGGCAGCGCTGCCAGAGCGGAACGGGCCACGGCCAGGCCAGCGACCGAGGCTGCAGCGCCCGCGAAGAAGCGCCGCCGGGAGGGAATGTTCGTTGTCATGCGTAATAGTCCTCGTGTTGATGCGATGTGCGGTCAATGACCGGCAGCGGCTGCGGCCTGCTCACCGCCGCCTAGGGCAACGAAGGCGTCAGGCTGACCGCCTTGCAGCACCCATTGCAGATCGGTCTCGGCGATCAGGGTGTCACGCTGCGCGCCTATGGCGGCCACCACGGCCTGTGAGCGCGCCCCAACGTCTGCCAGAAGGCCCCAGACGCTTTCGAGCATGCCGTTGTAGCGAAGCTGGGTTTCCTCTCCAATCAGTTCGCGCTGCTTGAGGACGTCGTTCCGGTAACTGCGGTAGATGTCAAGGCTGGCAGCATAGACTGCATAAGCCTGCATGGCGTTGTTGCCAGCCTTTCGGCCTTGTGCTGCTGGCAAGTTGCCTTGTATGGCCGCCAGGCGCGCGCGCAGTTCGGCGTCACTCATCGGCGTTGCCGCGGCGTCGGGCAGGCGGTCTGGCAACGCCACGCTGCTGTGTACCGTGTCAAGC
>CBKZAG010000112.1:0-11056 GCA_966692625.1 uncultured Comamonadaceae bacterium | reverse complement strand
TGCGGCGCCGCCGCGAAGATGCGCGAGGCCAGACGCGAGAACGGCAGGCTCTGTATCCACACGTGCCCAGGGCCGTGCAGCCGGGCCAGGAACAGCCCCTCGCCGCCAAACAGTGCGGTCTTGATCTTGCCCACGTACTGGATGTCGAAGGTCACGCTGGCGGTGTGCGCCACCAGGCAGCCGGTGTCCACCAGCAACGTTTCGCCGTCGGCCAGGTCGCGCTGCACGATGGTGCCGCCCGCGTGCACGAAGGCCAGGCCGTCGCCTTCGAGCTTTTGCATGATGAAGCCTTCGCCGCCAAAGAAGCCCGCGCCCAGCCGCTGCTGGAAGTGCACCCCAACGCTCACCCCTTTGGCGGCGCACAGGAAGGCGTCCTTCTGGCAGATCAGCGTGCCGCCGAAACGGTCCAGCGGCACGGGCAGGATCTTGCCGGTGTAGGGTGCCGCAAACGCCACCTTGCGCTTGCCTGAGCCGTTGTTCTGGTACACCGTGGTGAACAGCGACTCACCCGTGATGAGCCGCTTGCCCGCCCCCAGCAACTTGCCCAGCATGCCGCCCTGGCTGGCCGAGCCATCGCCAAAGATGGTGTCCATCTCGATGCCAGCTTCCATGTAGAGCATGGAGCCCGCTTCGCCAATGGCGGCTTCGCCGGGGTCCAGTTCGATCTCGACGAGCTGCATGTCGTCGCCGTGGATGGTGTAGTCGATTTCGTGCATGGCCATGTGTGTTCCTCCTGTGGTGCGTAAGGGTGTGTCCAGCGGCAAGGATAGCGCGCGGCGCTCAGGTATCGGTGCGGGGTGTCAGCGCCTGCAGCACCATCCTGCATATCAGGTCCTCGGCGTTCTGGTAGTCGCGCTCCGTCAGCTCGGGTTTGCCCAGCAACAGGGCAAACTGGGCCTCCTGCTCGGCGTAGGCCTGGGTCACGGACCAGATGATGAACATGAGGTGCGTGAAGTTCACGCGGGCGATGCGGCCGTCCCTGGCCCAGCGCTCGAACGCCTTGACCTCGGCCTTGAGCTGCGGCGCCACACGTTCGACGATGGCCGCGGTGTAACGCGGTGCGCCAGCCATCACTTCCATGGTGAAAACCTTGGCCCCGTTGGGGCGTTCGCGGGACGAACGCATCTTGGCGCGGATGTAGCGCTTGAGCGCTTCCTCCGGTTCGTCGGCGGCGGACAGGTCCTCCATGCCGCTGAGCCACTGGGTGAGCACGTCGTCCAGCACACGCTGGTAAAGCGCTTCCTTGCTGGGGAAGTAGTACAGCAGGTTGTGCCGGCTGATACCGGCGGCGGCAGCGATGTTTTCCAGCGAGGCGCCTTCATAGCCGAACTGCGCGAACTGCTGTTCCGCTTCCCGAAGAATGGCTTGCTCCTTGCGCGTTCTTGAGGCGGAGGGAGTGCGGGTGAGTGGAGCGGCTGCGCCATCTTTGGGCGTCGGGGAGGTATCGGGCTTCACGGGGGGCTGTCTACGGGGGCTCATTGCACCATTGTGGAACAAACGCGGGTGCCAAAGCTGGCACGCTGCTTGCAACACGGGTTTTTACCAATTGGTAAAGTTTTACCAAAAAGTAAATTTCAATCCGCAGAAACCGGAATCACCCGTCTGCATTCAAGAAAGCGAGGCACCTTCCGATGGATACTCCCGCTAGCCGCGCCTGCGGCGTTCATGCCGGTCGCCTGAACCTGGCCGAATACGCGGCCAACTTTGCAGATGCACACCCGCCGCTGACGCGCACCCAGGCGTTCATCGAAGCGGAGCGGTGCTACTACTGCCACGATGCGCCGTGTGCGACGGCATGCCCCACGGGCATTGACATTCCTTCGTTCATTCACCGTATTGCCCAGGGCAACGAGCGTGGCGCGGCCCGGGCCATCCTGGAGGCCAATCCGCTGGGCGGCATGTGTGCCCGCGTTTGCCCCACCGAGGTGTTGTGCGAGCAAGCCTGCGTGCGCAACAAGAACGAAGACAAGCCGGTGGAGATTGGCGCGTTGCAGCGTTACGCCACCGATGCCTACTTCGCCAAGCCAGGGGCTCCGCTGTTCACGCGTGCGCCTGCCACGGGCAAGAAGGTGGCCGTGGTCGGTGCCGGGCCTGCCGGTCTGGCGTGCGCGCATGGCCTGGCCGCGCGCGGCCACGATGTGGTGTTGTTCGATGCGCGCCCCAAGCTGGGCGGCTTGAACGAATATGGGCTGGCCACCTACAAGACCGCCGGCGATTTCGCGCAGAAGGAAATTGCCTGGCTGCTGTCGATCGGTGGCATAGAGGTGCGCTGTGGCCAGCAGCTGGGGCGGGACATGACGCTGAACAGCCTGCTGCAGGGGCACGATGCCGTGTTCCTGGGCATGGGCCTGGCTGGCGTGAACGCCTTGGGCATTGCCGAGCCGCAAGCCGAAGACCTGCCAGGCTTGAGAAATGCGGTGGACTTCATTGCCGACATTCGGCAGTGCGGCGATTACGCGAGCGTTCCCGTGGGCCGCCGGGTGGTGGTGATTGGCGGAGGCATGACGGCGGTGGACGCCGCCGTGCAGGCACGCAAGCTGGGAGCGCAAGAGGTGAGCATCGTGTACCGCCGTGGGGCAGACGCCATGTCGGCATCTGCCGTGGAGCAGGCGTGGGCGCAAACGAATGGGGTGACCATTCGCCACTGGGCTGCGCCCAAGGAGGTGTTGTGCGAGGGCGGCGCCGTCAAGGGTGTGCGCTTTGCCGCCACGGCGCTGCTGGGCGGCAAGCTGGCCGAGACCGGCGAGACGTTCACGCTGGAAGCCGACATGGTGCTCAAGGCCATTGGCCAGACCTATGTGCCGGAGCCCGCTGGCAGTGCCATTGAGCTGAAGGGAGGGCGCATTCTCACGGACGCGGAAGGCCGCACCAGCCTGGCCAGGGTGTGGGCTGGCGGCGATTGCCGCGCGGGTGGACGTGACCTCACGGTTGAAGCGGTGGAGCACGGCAAGGTGGCAGCGCGCTCCATTCACGACGCGCTGTGCGCCTGAGCCCCTGTTGGCAAGAGCCCCTATTTCATCGATCGCATTCACTGCAATACACGGGAGAACACCATGAACCCCCACGCTCGCATTACCTCGCTGCCCCCCAAGGGGGCGCATCCCTCCCTTGAGACGGCTCGGCGGGAGGTATGACCATGGCAGACATCAGCAGCAATTTTCTGGGCATTCGCAGTCCCAACCCCTTCTGGCTGGCTTCGGCGCCGCCCACCGACAAGGAAATCAACGTCACCCGCGCGTTCGAGGCAGGCTGGGGCGGCGTGGTGTGGAAGACGCTGGGCGAAGACCCGCCGGTGGTCAACGTCAGCGGGCCGCGCTATTCCACGCTCATGTCGCAGGACCGCCGGGTGATCGGCCTGAACAACATCGAGCTGATCACCGACCGGCCCCTGCGCACCAACCTGGAAGAGATCACGCGCGTGAAGCGCAACTGGCCCGACCGCGCCATGGTCGTCTCGCTGATGGTGCCCTGCGTCGAGGAGAGCTGGAAGCGCATCCTGCCCATGGTGGAGGACACGGGCGCCGACGGCATCGAGCTGAACTTCGGCTGCCCCCACGGCATGAGCGAGCGCGGCATGGGCGCGGCGGTGGGCCAGGTGCCCGAATACATCCAGATGGTGACTGCCTGGTGCAAGCACTACAGCAAGCTGCCCGTGATCGTGAAGCTCACACCCAACATCACCGACGTGCGCCAGCCTGCCCGTGCGGCCAAGGCGGGCGGGGCTGACGCGGTGTCGCTCATCAACACCATCAACTCCGTCATGGGTGTAGACCTGGACCGCATGGTGATTAGCCCGAGCACCGATGGCTGGGGTTCGCATGGCGGCTACTGCGGCCCAGCGGTCAAGCCCATTGCGCTGAACATGGTGGCCGAGATCGCGCGTGACGCGCAGACCGCAGGCCTACCCATCAGCGGCATAGGCGGTGTGACGACCTGGCGCGATGCGGCCGAATACATCGCACTGGGCTGTGGCACGGTGCAGGTGTGCACCGCCGCCATGGTCTATGGCTTCAAGATCGTGCAGGACATGTGCGATGGCCTTTCCAACTTCATGGACGACCACGGTTACGCCACGCTGGAGGATTTCAAGGGCCGTGCCACGCCGACCGTCAAAGACTGGAAACAGCTCAACCTCAACCACGTGGACAAGGCCGTCATCAACCAGGACGCCTGCATCCAGTGCGGCCGGTGCCACGTGGTGTGCGAGGACACCTCGCACCAGGCCATCACCTTCAGCAAGGAGGGCGGCGTGCGCAAGTTCGAAGTGAACGAGGCCGAGTGCGTGGGCTGCAACCTGTGCGTTTCCATCTGCCCGGTGCCGGAGTGCATCACCATGCGCAGCCTTGCGCCGGGGGAGGTGGACCAGCGCACGGGCGAACCCGTTTCCGGTGTGTATGCCAACTGGACCACGCACCCGAACAACCCGCAGCGCGTCGCAGCCTGAGCGGGCGGTATGGGCCTGCTTCTTGCGTAGGCCATCAAACTTTTTTGTGTCGTTTAGAGGAGTTTTGGAATGAATCACAGTTCCGTCGGTGCCGTGTCCATTACCGCACCTGTATCGGCGCAAGCCGAATCCGCGCTGGCCAATGAAGACTTGCTTCCCACCACCGCGGCCCAGCGCCACTGGGGCTGGAAGGACTTTGCCGCACTCTGGGTGGGCATGGTGGTGTGCGTGCCCACGTACACCATGGCCAGCTCCATGCTGGACCAGGGCTTTTCGTGGCAGATGGCCGTCTGGCTGGTGTTCCTGGCCAACTGCATCGTGCTGGTGCCCATGGTGCTCATCGGCCGCGTGGGCCCCAAGTATGGGATTCCCTTCCCGGTGCTGGCGCGGGCATCCTTCGGCGTGAAGGGGGCCAACCTGCCTGCTGTGCTGCGGGGGCTGGTGGCTTGCGGGTGGTTCTCCATCAACTGCTACTTCGGGGCGCTGGCGTTGCATGGTTTCCTCAACATCCTGGGCATGGGGCTGGCCGGGCCCGCGCCGGGCGAAACCATCAGCACCTCGCAGTTCATCTGCTTCCTGGCGTTCTGGGCTTTGCACATCTGGTTCATCTGGAAGGGGCCGGAGTCCATTCGCAAGCTGGAAGTGATTGCCGCGCCGCTGATGATCGCGGCCTCGGTGCTGCTGGTGGTGGTGCTGATGGTGAAGGTGCCCGCCGGTCAGCTCTTCAACCTGCCCGCCAAGGTGGTGGAGGGCGGCCCCAAGACGTGGGCGGCGCTCACGGGCCTCGTCGGCTTCTGGGCCACGCTGGCTTTGAACATCCCGGACTTCACGCGTTTTGCCAAATCGCAGAAGGACCAGCTGGTGGGCCAGGCCATCGGGCTGCCCATTCCGATGGCGCTGTTCTCGATGGTCGGCGTGATCGGCTTCTCGGCTTCGGCCATTCTCTACGGCAAGGCGCAGCTGTTCCCTGACGGCCTGCTCACGCAGATGGGCAGCGTGGCGTCGGGGCTGGGCCTGCTGGTCATCCTGCTGGCCAACCTCACCACCAACGTGGCGGCCAACCTGGTCTCGCCGTCTTACGACTTCAGCCAGGTGGCACCTTCCAAGGTGAGCTTTCGCATGGGCGGCCTCATCGCGGCGTTGATTGGCCTCGTCTTCATGCCCTGGAAGCTGCTGGCCACTTCGGGTGGTTACCTGTTCACCTGGTTGGGCGGCTACGGCACGCTGCTGGGTGCCATCGCGGGCATTTTGCTGGTGGACTACTACCTGCTGCGCCGGACCGAACTGAAGGTGGATGACCTGTACCGCCGTGGCGGGGAATACGAGTACAGCAACGGCTGGAACATGCGCGCCATCGTTGCATTCCTGCTGGGGGTGTTGCCCTGCCTGCCGGGTTACCTGGCCGTGTCGGGCATTGTGGAACCGGCCGCCGTGCCGGGGCCGTTGCTGGGCCTTTTTGACTTTGGCTGGTTCTTCAGCCTGGCCGTGGCGGGCTCCTGCTACTACCTGACCGCGAAGAAGCGGTAAGACACACACCACCTTCGATTGCAAAGGAGAATCCATGAGTCAAGCTCTGCTGATTCGAGGCGGCACCGTGGTCAACGCCGACCGCGAGTTCCGAGCCGACGTGTTGTGTCTGGACGGCCGCGTGGCCGCCGTTGGCGAGGGACTGGACGCGCCCGCGGGCGCGCAGGTCATCGACGCGGGCGGCCAGTACGTGATGCCCGGCGGCATCGACCCGCACACCCACATGCAACTGCCGTTCATGGGCACCGTCACCATGGACGACTTCTACAGCGGCACCGCCGCCGCGCTGGCCGGGGGTACCACCACCATCATCGATTTCGTCATCCCCGACCCGAAAGAGCCGCTGATGGACGCCTACCGCAAGTGGCGCGGCTGGGCCGAAAAGTCCGCCAGCGACTACAGCTTCCACGTCGCCATCACCTGGTGGGACGAAACGGTGAAGCGCGACATGGGCACCCTGGTGCAGCAGGAAGGCGTGAACAGCTTCAAGCACTTCATGGCCTACAAGAACGCCATCATGTGTGACGACGAAACGCTGGTGAACAGCTTTCGCCGCTGCCTGGAGCTGGGTGCCATGCCCACCGTGCACGCTGAAAACGGCGAGCTGGTGTTCCTGCTGCAACAGGAGATGAAGAACCTGGGCGTGCTGGGCCCCGAGGCCCACCCGCTGAGCCGCCCGCCCACCGTGGAAGGCGAGGCCGCGCAGCGTGCCATTGCCATCGCCAACGTGCTGAACGTGCCCATCTATGTGGTGCACGTGTCGTGCGAAGAGGCGGCGGGCGCCATTGCGCGGGCCCGCGCCGCAGGCCAGCGTGTTTATGGCGAGGTGCTGGCAGGCCATCTGGTGGTGGACGACAGCGTCTACCGCCACCCCGACTTCACCGTGGCCGCTGCACACGTGATGAGTCCGCCCTTCCGGGAAAAGACCCATCAGGAGGCGCTGTGGCGCGGTCTGCAGTCCGGCAGCCTGCACACCACCGCCACCGACCACTGCACCTTCTGTGCCGAACAGAAGGCAGCAGGCCGCCTGGACTTCAGCAAGATACCCAACGGCACGGGCGGTGTGGAGGAGCGCCTGATGGTGCTGTGGGACGCGGGTGTCAATACCGGGCGGCTCACGCGCAGCGAGTTCGTGGCCATCACCTCCGCCAACGCCGCCAGGCTCTTCAACATCTACCCCCGCAAGGGTTGCGTGGCCGTGGGGGCAGATGCCGACCTGGTGCTGTGGGACCCCGCCGCCACGCGCACGCTGTCGGTCAAGACCCAGCACAGCAAGGGCGACTACAACATCTTCGAAGGCCGCCAGGTGTCGGGCGCCCCAGCCACCACCGTGAGCCAGGGCAAGGTCGTCTATGCCAACGGTGACCTGCGTGCCCAACGCGGCGCGGGCCGCTACCTGCAGCGCCCCGCCTTCAACACCCACTTCGACGCGCTGGCCCGCAAGGCCCGTCTGCTGACGCCTGCCGCCGTGGCCCGCTGATACCCGCACAGGAGCACATCATGAACCCCCACGCTCGCATGAGCTCGCTGCCCCCCGAGGGGGCGCATCCCTCCCTTGAGACGGCTCGGCGGGAGGTCTGACCATGTCCACCACCACTCACCCGCCAGCCCTGGACCTGCGCATCAACGGCGAGCGCCTGTGGAACAGCCTCATGGAGCTGGCGCAGATCGGCGCCACACCCAAGGGCGGCGTCTGTCGCCTGACGCTGACCGACCTCGACAAGCAAGGCCGAGACCTCGTCACCCGCTGGGCGCGCGAGGCCGGCATGAGCGTGACCATCGACAAGATCGGCAACGTCTTCATGCGCCGCCCAGGCCGCAACAACAGCCTGCCGCCCATCATGACCGGCAGCCACATCGACACCCAGCCCACCGGCGGCAAGTTCGACGGCAACTACGGCGTGCTCGCCGGGCTGGAGGTGGTGCGCACCCTCAACGACCATGGCATTGAAACCGAAGCCCCCATCGAAGTGGCCTTCTGGACCAACGAAGAAGGCTCGCGCTTCGTGCCCGTGATGATGGGCTCCGGTGTGTTCGCCAAGGCCTTCACGCTGGAACACGCCTACGCCGCCACCGACGTGGACGGCAAGACCGTGAAGGACGAGCTGGCGCGCATCGGCTACATCGGCGACGAGGAACCGGGCGAGCACCCCATCGGTGCCTACTTCGAGGCCCACATCGAGCAAGGCCCCGTGCTGGAGGATGCCGACGTCACCATCGGCGTGGTGCAGGGCGTGCTGGGCATCCGCTGGTTCGACTGCACCGTCACCGGCATGGAAGCCCACGCAGGCCCCACTCCCATGGCGCTGCGCAAAGACGCCATGCAGGTGGCCGCGCGGCTGATGCAGGAAGTGGTGGCCGCCGCCCACCGCCACCCGCCGCACGGGCGCGGCACCGTTGGCATGGTCCACGTGTTTCCCAACAGCCGCAACGTCATTCCGGGGCGGGTCAAATTCAGCATCGACCTGCGCAACAGCACAGATGCGCTGGTGGACCAGATGGTGGACGAGGTCAAGGCCTTTGCCGCCAGGCTGCAGGCCGAAACGGGCCTGGGCATCCAGATCGATCTGGTGTCCAGCTACCCCGCGCAGGCCTTCCACCCCGACTGCACCGAGGCCGTGGCCCGCGCCGCCCAGGCGCTGGGTTACAGCCACATGCCTGCCGTCTCGGGCGCAGGGCACGACGCCGTTTACACCGCCCGGCTGGCGCCCAGCGGCATGATCTTCATCCCCTGCAAGGACGGCATCAGCCACAACGAGATCGAAGACGCCCAGCCAGGGCACGTGGCCGCAGGCTGCAACGTGCTCCTGCACGCCATGCTGGAGCGCGCCGGGGTGGTTTGATCTTCTCTGCCGGGGCGCCCGGCTTCCCTGTTACAGTTTCCAGCGCATGCCGCACCACGGCGTGCGTTTTGCCACAACTCGTCAACGGGAGCTCCATGAGCGCGCACGAATACGGACAGGCAGATTTTCAGGCGATCGCCGCATGAGCGAAGCTGATCGCAACAGGGAACGGTTGGCGTTGGCGCTGGAGGCGGCCGGGCTGGACCTGTGGGAGAACAACCTGCTGACTGGCGAGGTCACCCGCAAGGCCCTGAAAACGATGCAGGAGCTGGGCTACGGCGACGCCGAGGCCGCCGCCTGTGTTGACGAGATCTTCCGGCTCTTTCACCCCGACGACGTGGCCACGGTCAGGGCGGCGGTGGACGACCACCTCAGCGGCCGCACCCCACAGTACCGTTGTGAGTTCCGGCTGCGCGCCAAGAACGGCGCGTGGGTCTGGTACGCCAACTACGGCAAGGTCATGGACGGTGACAGCGATGCCCCGGGCCAGCGTTTCGTCGGCGTGACCTTCAACATCGACGACCGCAAGCGCAAGGAACACGAGATCGAGGCCATCAACCGTCAACTGGCCGAAAAGAACGCCCTGCTCCAAAGCTACAACCGCCAGTTGGAGCTGCTCGCCGCCACCGACTCGCTCACCGGGTTGGCCAACCGGCGGCGGCTCATGGAACTGGGCATCAACGAATGCAAGCGCACCGAGCGCTTCCAGCACGCCCTGTCACTGCTGATGATCGACATCGACTTCTTCAAGTCCATCAACGACGCGTGGGGGCACCATGTGGGCGACCGGGTGATCTGCGCCGTGGCCGACACCTGCAGTTCGCGCATCCGCCTGGGCGTGGATTCCGTGGCGCGTGTGGGCGGTGAAGAGTTCGTCGTGTTGCTGCCCGAGACCGGCCATGCCAGCGCCCTGGCCCTGGCCGAGACGCTGCGCCAGGCGGTGGCTGAACTGCGCGTGCCCGTCAACGGTGACGAAGCGCATGCCAGCTTCACCGTGAGCATCGGTGTGGCCAGCCACGACGGCAGCGGCATGACCTTTGAGCAACTGCTCAACCAGGCCGACAAGGCGCTCTACAGGGCCAAGCAGGCGGGCCGCAACAACGTGCAGGCATGACCGGGCGGGCTGGCGCTGGCAGCGTCAGGGCGGTTGGAGACAATGGTGGTATGAACCGAAGTGTCCTTCTTGCGTTGGCTGCCGCCGTACTGTTCGGCGCCAGCACGCCCTTTGCCAAGCTGCTGGCGGGTGATCTCTCGCCCTTCCTGCTGGCGGGCCTGCTTTACCTCGGCAGCGGCGTGGGCCTGTCGCTGGTGCGTCTGGCGCGCGACAAGGGCTGGCGCGCCACAGGGCTGCAACTGGGCGAGTGGCCCTGGCTTCTTGGGGCCATTCTGTTCGGTGGCGTGCTTGGGCCGCTGGCGCTGATGTTCGGTCTGGCTCGCACCAGTGCATCGGCGGCGTCGATGTTGCTCAACCTGGAGTCGGTGCTGACGGCGTTGGTGGCCTGGTTGGCATTCCGCGAAAACGCCGACCGCCGCATCGTGCTGGGCATGCTCGCCATCGTCGCGGGCGGGGTGGTGCTTGCCTGGCCCTCGGCATGGAACCCGGAGGCTGCCAGTTGGATCGGACCTGCCGCGATTGCCGCAGCGTGCCTGTGCTGGGCGATCGACAACAACCTCACGCGCAAGGTGTCGGCTTCGGATGCGGTGTTCATCGCGGCGAGCAAGGGTGTGATCGCTGGTGCCGTCAACAGTGGTGCGGCTTTGGCGTTCGGTGCTGCGTGGCCAGGGGCAGGCATGGTCGCGGCAGCCATGGCGGTGGGGTTGCTGGGGTATGGTGCCAGCCTGGTGATGTTCGTGCTGGCACTCAGGGGACTGGGCACGGCGCGCACTGGGGCGTATTTCTCGACCGCTCCCTTCCTTGGCGCGGCGGTCTCGCTGTGGCTGCTGGGTGAGTCCACGTCGCCAGCCTTCTGGCTGTCGGCCGCCTTGATGGCCCTGGGTCTCTGGCTGCACCTCACCGAGCGGCATGAGCATGCCCACACGCACGAACCGCTGGTGCACAGCCACCGGCACGTTCACGACGAACACCACCAGCATGAACACCCGCCGCAGTGGGATGGCGCCGAACCCCACGAGCACCTGCACGCGCATGAACCGCTCACGCACAAACATCCGCATTACCCCGACATCCACCACAGGCATGCACACTGAAGTGAAACTGCCCCCACGCTCACTTTGTTCGCTG
>CBKZAG010000111.1:0-11069 GCA_966692625.1 uncultured Comamonadaceae bacterium | reverse complement strand
CCTCCAGGTAGTTCATCACCATGTAGACGGTTTCGTTCTCGCGGAAGAAGTTGAGCACGCTCACCACCGACGGGTGTGAGATTTGCGCCAGCGCGCGCCCTTCTTCAAAGAAGCTCTTGAGGCCCAGGCGGTAAAGCGACAGCTTCTCGGGCGGCACGACCGGAAGGAGTTCGCCCTCCTCTCGCGTAGCCAGCGCAGACGGCAAATACTCCTTGAGCGCGACCTTCTGGCCATCGCTGTCGAGCGCAAGGTACACCAAGCCGAAACCGCCAGCGGCGAGCTTGCGGATGATGCGGTAGCCGCCGATCAATGTGTCGGGCGGCAGCGGGGCTGGCTTGGTCTTTGACATAATCGAAGAATTTGCAACCCCAGACATTGTTGCAAACACACTGCGAGACGTTTGAATGCCAGTTTACAGCATGACCGGCTATGCCACGGCGCAGAGCCAGCCCCCCCAGGGCGAGCCCGCCACGGCACCCGCCGCGCCCGCCCTGGGCATGGAAATCCGGTCGGTCAACAGCCGCTTCCTGGACCTGACCTTCCGTCTGTCCGATGAACTGCGCCCGGTTGAACCCGCCCTGCGCGAACTCATTGGCGCGCGCATCAAGCGCGGCAAGGTTGAGGTGCGCGCCTGGATCGAAGGCCGCGCCGACAACGCGCTGCGCGCCCCTGGGGTGACCGACCTGCAAAAAATTGCCGCTGTGCAGGACCAGATCCGAGATTGGCTGCCGCAAGCGCGCGAACTCTCGGTGGCCGAAGTGATGCAAGCCCTGGCGCGGGCGACGCCCGTGAGCGGCGGCCTGGCCGACGAACTGCTCAGCCTGGCACGGCACACGGTGGAAGAATTTGCCGCATCACGCGAGCGCGAGGGCGCCAAGCTGGCCGCCATGCTGCTGGACCGTGTGGCCCAGCTGCGCACGCTGGCCAGCCAGGCACAGCCCATGGTGCCCAAGCTGGTGGAACTGCAACGCCAACGCTTTCTGGAACGCTGGAACGAGGCCCTGGGCGCCGCCCAGACCGATGCCGCAGCCAGCGCCGCCCAGGAACGCGCACTGGCCGAAGCCACCGCTTTCGCCATCCGCATCGACGTGGCCGAAGAACTCACCCGCCTGCAATCCCACCTGGACGAGATCGAACGTCTTGTCCACAAGGGCGGCGAGGCGGGCAAGCGCCTGGACTTCTTCATCCAGGAACTCCACCGCGAAGCCAACACCCTGGGCAGCAAGTCCTCCAGCCTGGAACTCACCCGGGTGTCGGTGGACATGAAAGTCTTGATAGAACAGATGCGCGAGCAAGTGCAAAACCTTGAGTAAAACCATGGACTACCCCGGAAACCTCTACGTCGTTGCCGCACCCAGCGGCACGGGCAAGTCCAGCCTGGTCAAGGCCTTGCTCGAAGTCGATTCGCGCATGGAGCTGTCGGTGTCGCACACCACCCGCGCGCCCCGCGGCCAGGAAATGCACGGCCGCGAGTACTACTTCGTGAGCAACGAAGAATTCGACCGCATGGTGGCAAACGATGCGTTCGTCGAATGGGCTAACGTGCACAGCAACCGCTATGGCACGTCGCGCAAGGCGATCGAGGAGAAGATCGCCGCTGGTGCCGACATCGTGCTGGAAATCGACTACCAGGGCGCCATTCAGATCAAGCGGCAGTTTGTCAACGCGGTGCTCATCTTCATCCTGCCGCCCAGCTGGCCGGAACTGCGCTCCCGCCTGATGCGCCGCGCCGAGGACTCCGAAGAAACCATCGAGCTGCGCCTGCGCAATGCCGCCGAAGAGGTGGCCCACGTCGGGGAATTCGATTTCGTTATAATCAACGAGATGTTCGAGCGTGCGCTTTTCGACCTGAAAGCCATTGCACATGCTCAACGCCTGAAGGTGGCCGCCCAGCGCCGCGCCCGCGCCGACACCTTCCGCGCGCTTAACATCCTTTGATTCCCGAACCGAAAGCACCGCCATGGCACGCATTACCGTTGAAGACTGTCTGGAAAAGATCCCCAACCGCTTTCAGCTCGTGCTGGCCGCCACTTACCGCGCCCGCATGCTGAGCCAGGGTCACAGCCCCAAGATCGAGACCAAGAACAAGCCCGGCGTGACCGCTCTGCGCGAGATCGCCGAAGGCAAGGTCGGGCTGGAAATGCTCAAGAAGGTCCCCATCTGAACCCAGCCCGGGTTCCCTCCCAAAAGCACCGCAAGCGGTGCTTTTGTTTTTTCGATGGTTGGCATAGACACAATCGGGGCAGCATTGTCACCCTTGCTCGCACGGCGGGCGACAAGTCAGGCTAAAGTAAAGGCATGAACGACGACGCCATTTCGGTTCCGGCCCTGAATCCGGCGCAGGCAGCTGCCAGCGCCGCTGCGGCCAGCTTTGCCGCCCTGGAGGCCAGGCTGGACTACCTCAGTGCGTCCGAAATCGAGCAGGTGCGCCAGGCCTATCGCTTCGCCGACCAGGCCCACCTGGGCCAGATGCGCCGCAACGGCGACCCCTACATCACCCACCCCATCGCGGTGGCGCGAATGTGCACCGAGTGGAAGCTCGACGCACAGGCCCTGTCTGCCGCGCTGATGCACGACGTGATGGAGGACTGCGGCGTCAGCAAGATCGACCTGATCGAACGCTTTGGCGCCCCGGTGGCAGAACTGGTGGACGGCCTCACCAAGCTCGACAAGCTGGAGTTCGACACCCGCGAGCAGAACCAGGCCGAATCCTTCCGCAAGATGCTGCTGGCCATGGCGCGCGACGTGCGCGTCATTCTCATCAAGCTGGCGGACCGCACCCACAACATGCGCACCATGGGCGACATGCCACGCGCCAAGTGGGGCCGCATCTCGCGCGAGACGCTGGAGATATACGCCCCGATTGCCTACCGACTGGGCCTGAACAACAATTACCGGGAACTGCAGGACCTGGCTTTCCGCTACCTGCACCCGTGGCGCTACCAGGCGCTGGACAAGGCGCTCAACAAGTCGCGCAACCGCCGCAAGGACCTCATCGCCCGGGTGCAGGGCGAGGTCGAGGCCGCCTTCGACAAACAAGGCGTCGAGGTGCGCATCGTGGGGCGCGAAAAGACGCTCTATTCCATTTACCGAAAGATGTCGCTCAAGCACTTGTCGTTTGCACAGGTGACGGACATCTACGGCTTTCGCATCGTGCTGCCTGAGCTGCTGGACTGCTATACCGCCCTGGGTGTGCTGCACCAGCTCTACAAACCGCTGCCGGGCAAATTCCGCGACTACATTGCCATTCCCAAGATGAACGGCTACCAGTCGCTGCACACCACACTGGTGGGTCCCTTCGGCACCAACATCGAATTCCAGCTGCGCACCGCCACCATGGACGTGGTCGCCGAATCGGGTGTGGCGGCCCATTGGCTTTACAAAGCCAGCGACCCCGACAGCCCGGCCTCGCAGGACCTCAACGCCCAGTGGTTGCAATCCCTGCTCGACATCCAGCAGGAAACGCATGACGCTGCCGAGTTCTGGGACCACGTCAAGATCGACCTGTTCCCCGACGCGGTGTACGTGTTCACGCCCAAGAGCAAGATCATGGCGATGCCGCGCGGTGCCACGGTGGTGGACTTTGCCTATGCCATCCACAGCGACGTGGGTCACCGCGCCATTGGCGCCAAAGTCAACGGCGAACAGGCCGCGCTGCGCACGGAACTCAACAACGGGGATGTGGTGGAGATCATCACCTCCCCGCACGCCAAGCCCAACCCAAGCTGGCTGGGTTTCGTTCGCACGGGCCGGGCACGCTCCAAGATCCGCCACCACCTGAAGACGCTGGCGCAGGAAGAATCGCGCGAACTGGGTGAACGGCTGCTGCGGCAGGCGTTGCGGGCAGAGGGCATCCCCACCCTGCCCACCGACGACGAAACACACCAGGCCGTGTGGGACAAGCTGCTGCGCTTCGCGGGCAACCGGTCGCGCGACGAACTGCTCACCGACATTGGCCTGGGCAAGCGCATTGCGGGCATGATCGGCAAGAAACTGGCCGCCCTGCTGGCCGAAACCGGTGAAAAACCCGATGTGCTGCTGATCAGCCAGGAGCGGTACGCCACCGCACGGGAAGACCAGCCGAGCCAGGGCGTCGTCACGCTGGATGGCAGTGAGGGCGTTTCCGTGCAGTACGCCACCTGCTGCCGCCCCATACCGGGTGACCGCATCGTGGGTTACCTGGGACGTGGCGAGGGCCTGGTCGTGCACACCGACGACTGCCCAGTGGGCAAAAAACTGCTGCACCGCGACAGCGAGCGCTTCCTTGAGGTGGAGTGGGCCGAGGAGCCGTTGCGGCTGTTCGAATCCACCGTACTGGTAACCGTGACCAACGGCAAGGGCGTGTTGGCCAAAGTGGCCGCGGTGCTGGCCGCTGCAGAAGCTGACATCACACATGTGCACATGGGCGATGAGGCTGCCCAGGCCACCACTGACTTGCGCTTCACGGTTGCGGTTCGTGACCGTGTGCATCTGGCTCACGCCCTGCGCAGTCTGAAGCGCACGCCTTCGGTCATTCGAGCACAGCGGGTGCGCCTCGTCAAACCCTGAGTCGCTGACTGCTGGTTGCGCTCAGGCGGGCGCGGGGTAATTTACCTCCACCACCTCCAGCGCCTCCCAGCCAGCGGGGGTGCGCAATCGAACCTCGTCGCCCACACGTGCCTTCAGCAGGGCTTGCGCCACGGGTGACACCCAGCTGACCTGGCCCTGCACGCTGTCGGCCTCGTCAATGCCCATGATGGTGACGGTGGTCTCGCTGCCATCCTGACGTGCGTAGGTGACGGTGGCGCCGAAAAAGACTTGGTCCTTGCCATGGTGGACAGACGGGTCCACCACCTCGGCAATGTCCAGCCGCTTGGTCAGGAAGCGTATGCGCCGGTCGATTTCGCGCAAACGCTTCTTGCCATAAAGGTAATCGCCGTTCTCGGAGCGGTCGCCGTTGCTCGCTGCCCAGTGCACCACCTCCACCACCCTGGGGCGCTCCACATCCAGCAGGTTGAGCAGTTCGGCACGCAGGCGGTCATGGCCCGCTCGGGTCATGTAGTTCTTGGCGCCTGCCGGGATCTTCGGCCCCGCCGGCAGATCGTCCTCGTCGCTGTCGTTGTCGCTTTCTCGGGTAAACGCCTTGCTCATCTCACGAATACTCTCAAACAACCTCCAGGCGGGGGCCCCCAACACCGGCCGGCTCAATGCTGCCTATCTCTGCCGCCTCGGCAAAGCCGTGCGTGGCAAAGGTGGCCAGCACCTGTGGCACGGCCTCGGGGGCGCAGGCCACCAGAAGGCCGCCACTGGTTTGCGGGTCGGTCAACAGCGCTCGCTCCACCGGGCCCACCCCTTGGCCCAGCACCACTTCGCCGCCATAGGCCGCCCAGTTGCGTCCGGAAGCGCCGGTGACCATACCTGCCGCCGCCAGTTCACGCACACCCGGCACCAGCGGCACACGGGCCATGTCGATGCGCACACTGGCACCACTGCCGCGCGCCATTTCCAGCGCGTGGCCCGCCAGGCCAAAGCCGGTCACGTCCGTCAGCGCATGCACACCGTCCAATGCCGCCAGCAGCGGCCCCGGCGTGTTGAGCCGCGTGGTTAGGCCCATCATGCGGGTATAGCCTTCGGCATCCAGCGCGTTTTTCTTCAGCGCGGCAGATAGCACGCCCACACCCAGCGGTTTGCCCAGCACCAGGCGGTCGCCCACGCAGGCGTCGGCATTGCGCTTGACGCGCGACGGATGCACCAGCCCCAGTGCCACCAAGCCGTAGATGGGTTCAACAGAATCAATGGTGTGCCCACCCGCAATGGGAATGCCCGCCGCACGGCAGACGCTTTGGCCGCCTTCCAGGATGCGCCCGATGGTGGCGGTGGACAGCACGTTCACAGGCATGCCCACCAGCGCCAGTGCCATGATGGGCGTGCCACCCATGGCGTACACGTCGCTGATGGCATTGGTGGCGGCAATGCGCCCAAAGTCGAACGGATCGTCGACGATGGGCATGAAGAAATCGGTGGTGGCGATCAGCGCCTGCTCGTCGTTGAGGCGATAGACCGCCGCGTCATCGGCCGTCTCGATGCCCACCAGCAACTCCGGTGGCATAGGCATGGCACTGGTGCCCTTGAGGATTTCGCTGAGCACGCCAGGTGCGATCTTGCAGCCGCAGCCACCCCCGTGGGAAAGGCTGGTCAATCGGGGTTCGCCGGGTGGCGAGGTCCATGAGTTCATATCGAGCAATCCGGTGATGGAAGTAATTCCTGAAGCAACGCCAGCAATGCAGCCCTTTCGGCCTGGGGCTCAAAGAGCGGGGCACGCAGTTCGCATTGTGCTTGCAGACGCGCAAGTATGCTGCCCGGTTGCCCCAGGCCGTCGCGGCAGGCACGAAGCAGGCTGGCCAGCGCCTGGGCATCGCCAGTGTCGAAGTACCCGGCATAGTCCACCCCAAGCATGCCGACGTTGCCTGGAATGCGTGAAGCCAATACCGGTGTGGCGCTGCGCACCGCCTCCATGATGACGTGCGCGCCGCCTTCCATGCGACTGGGGTGCACCAGCGCATGGGCACGCTGGATGCGCGAACGCGTGGCCTCGTGCGACAGCGCGCCCAGCCAGCGGTAATGCGGGCACGCGGCCATGGTCTGGCGCGCCATGTCGCCCAACGCCGGATCGAGTGCACCGCCTATGTGGTCGATGTGGATGCCTTCCTGCAGGCCCAATAACCGCGCGGCAGCCCACACGGTCTCGGGCATTTTCTCTTCACGCAGGTGGCCGACCATCACAGCACGCAAGTGCCTGGCGGTTTTTTGCAGCGCCTTATGCCCCGTGACGGACTGGTAAACCACACGGGCTTTGTGCCGGTGCTCCTGTGGCAGGGCCTGAATGCCTTCGGTCTGCAACACCACCAAGCGGTGCGCCAAGGCCAGTGAGCGCTTGGCCGCTTCATCGCACTCAATGTCACGGTACAGGTCGGTCCCTGTCAGCACCAGCACCAGGGGACGATCAGCATGTGCAGCCGCCCAGGCGTTGATCGAGGCGGCAGAACGCCGGGCGTGCAAGGCCACCAGCACGTCGGCCTCGTCCTGGGGGTTGTTCACCCACGCTTTGCGCAGACTCACCCGGTAGTCACGACCCAGCAGCCCGGCCCAGCGCCGCGCCGTCTGCCAGTTGCCATTGTTGGCATCGGCCAGCGCAGGCGTGACAATGCACACGAAAGCTTTTTTGGTGGATGCACCCATGGATCAGATTGTCTCGCAAGCCGGACTCCATGCGCGCCATGCGGGCAAGGCTTGGCTGCGTCAAGCCCTGGTAGATGCCCGTGAGCGCACGTTGCGGCTGCTGACCGCGTATGAAAGCGCCCTGGGGCCAGAGTTGGCCGTGCCTTACAGCGGGGAACTCAACCCGCCGCTTTGGGAGGTGGGTCACATTGGCTGGTTTGCCGACTGGTGGATTGCCCGCAACCCCGGGCGTTTTCTGGGCATCGCGCTGAACGCCAGCCAGCCCCGCGAGGCGGCGCGCCAGGCCAGCAATGGTTTTGACGCAGATGCTCTCTACAACTCCAGCACCGTGCCCCACGCCACGCGCTGGCACCTGCGTCTGCCGGACATGCACGCCACCAGAGACCACCTCATGGCCAGTCTGCAAGACACGCTGGCCTGGCTGGAAGATGCACCTGCCGATGACCAGGGACTTTACTTCTTCCGCCTGGCCCTGTTCCATGAAGACATGCATGGCGAAGCGGCGCTTTACATGGCGCAAACGCTGGGCACAGCCCCGGGCGACGCTGACCGCCCGGCCATTCCCACTCTCGCCGCACAGCCTCGCCCGCTGACGCTTGCACCTCAGACCTGGATGCTCGGGCACGACGGCCCCGGCTTCGTGTTCGACAACGAACGCTGTGCGCACCCGGTGACGCTGGAGGGGGGCGATATCGATGCCCAGGTGGTAACGTGGGCGCAGTACCTGCCCTTCGTCGAAAACGGTGGTTACGACGATGCCCATCTGTGGAGCCCCGAGGGCTGGGCTTGGCGGCAAGACGGGGCATTTCGCTGGCCTCGCTACATACGGCCCGTGACCTCTACCGCCGGGTGGGAGGTGTGCCGGTTTGGACGCTGGGAAGCCCTTGGCGCAACAGAGGCCGCATGCCACCTGAGCGCCCACGAAGCCCAGGCATGGTGCCGCTGGGCCGGGCGGCGCCTGCCCACCGAAGCCGAATGGGAAGCGGCGGCCAGCACCCTGCCCGGCTTTACATGGGGCCAGGTGTGGGAATGGACCAGCAGTGCGTTTGCACCCTACCCCGGTTTTGAACCCCACCCCTACGCCGACTACTCAACCCCCTGGTTCGACGGCCGCCCAGTCCTGCGTGGCGCAAGCCCCGCCACCGCAGCGCGCATGCGGCACCCCAGGTACCGCAATTACTTTCCGGCATCCCGCAACGACATCTACGCGGGTTTCCGCAGCATGGCGGCCTGAACCTTCAAGCCCGCGCCCAGAACACGCTGAACCAATCGCGGGCATCGCTCCAGTGGGCTGCGTCTGAAAAACCCGCGTCAAGCAGCAATGCAGTGAACCCGCCTTGGGTCCACTTGAACGAATCCTCGGTATGCATGCGCTCACCCGCCCCGAAGTGCCGCTGGCCGCCCGGCCAGCACACGGTTTGCTCCACGCTGGATTCCAGGTGCATTTCAATGCACGAACGCGTTTCGTTGAAAAACGCCACGTGCTGCCAGGCTGCCGGTGAAAAGTCGGTGCCGAGCAGGCGGTTGACGTGCAACAGCAGATTGCGGTTGAACGCTGCCGTCACGCCCAGGGGGTCGTCGTAGGCAGGCTCCAACACGGCTCGGGGCTTCACCCGGTCCACGCCAATCAGCAAACCGCCGCCTTCACCACCCTGTAGACAAAGCGCATGGGCCTGCGCGATCAGGTCAGCCGCCTGGGCAGGGGCAAAGTTGCCAATGCTCGACCCCGGATAGAACACCACGCGAGGCCGCTGAGCCAGCCCCTGGGCGTCAAGCCAGTCCAGCACTTTCGTGGGCAATGCCAGTTGCGCTGAAAAGTCGAGCCCCAGGCCGAACATGGGCAAGTCTGGATGCAGTTTGCGCAGCGCGTCCAGACTACCACGCAGGTAGTCGACAGATATGTCCACCGCCACGTAAGCCGCCGGCCGCAGCACGGGAAACAGCTTGGCCGCCTTGGTGCAGCAGCCCGCCCCCAGGTCGATCATCACCGCACCAGCCGAGATGCAAGCAGCCATGGCACCACCATGCACCTCGAAGATCGACGCCTCCACCCGGGTCAGGTAGTACTCGGGCAACTCGGTGATGGCATCGAACAGCCTGGAGCCGAGTTCGTCGTAAAAAAACTTGGGCGCCACGTGCGCAGGCGACCGCAGCAGCCCCGCCTCCAGTTCGGCGCGCACCTGCGCCGCATCGCCCTGGTGATGCTGATGGAAATCAAACAGCGAGATCGAACTCATGACCATTCCCCGGCAGTTTCCGCTCTTATAACCCGCAATGCGCAGCGAAAGGCCTGCGCGCCGCCTAAAATCGGCGAACCTGCCCCGTTGCTCACCGCGTGCCCGCCCCGTCCTTCACCACGAGGCGTTTGGTCACCCGGCACCGGGGATGTTCACCTCCCTCTTGACCGGAGTCACCATGTCCCGTTTCCTTCCCTCGCGCGTGCTGCGCACGGCCGCCGCTGTCGCGTTGCTGGCCACTTCCACCGTGTTTTCCACTCTGGCCTCTGCACAGCAGGTGCTGCGGATCACCGCCATCCCAGACGAATCCCCCACCGAGCTGGCGCGCAAGGCCGCGCCGCTGATGAAGTACCTGGAAACCAAGCTGGGAATGAAGGTGGAGTACACCCCCGTGACCGACTACGCCGCGTCGGTGGAAGCGCTCGTCAACCGCAAGGTGGATCTGGCGTGGTTTGGCGGCTTCACCTTCGTGCAGGCCAGCGTGCGTTCTGGCGGCAAGGTCGTGCCCCTGGTGCAGCGCGAGGAAGACGAGAGGTTCAAGTCCGTCTTCATCACCGCCGACCCGGCCATCCAGACGCTGGCCGACCTGAAGGGCAAGGACGTGAGCTTCGGTTCGCAGAGCAGCACGTCGGGCCACCTGATGCCGCGCAGCTTCCTGTTGCAAAACGGCATCAACCCTGAAAAGGACTTCCGCCGCGTGGCCTACAGCGGCGCACACGACGCCACCATCGCGGCCGTGGCCTCGGGCAAGGTGCAAGCCGGCGCGCTGAACATTTCGGTGTGGGATAAGTTCGTCGCCGAAAAAAAGGTGGACACCACCAAGGTCCGCGCGTTCTACACCACGCCCCCCTACTTCGACTACAACTGGTCGGTCCATACCGACATGCCCGCCGCGCTCCGCCAGAAGCTGGCCGATGCCCTGCTCTCGCTCAACCGCAACACGCCCGAGGGCAAGGAAATCCTGGACCTGCAACGCGCCACACGCTTCGTGCCCACCAAGGCTGAGAACTACAAGGGTATCGAGGCCGCTGCACGCAGCGCCGAACTGCTCTGACGCGAGGCACTGCGCTTGAACATCGAACTCGCTGGCGCCAATGCCCGTCACCCGGCGGCACGCGCGGGCACGGCGGCCGTCCTGCAGTCATTGAACCTCGCGGTAAAAGCGGGTGAGCAAATAGCGGTGATCGGCCCGTCTGGCGCGGGCAAGACCACGCTGCTGCAGGTTCTGGCCTGCGCCCTGCCCCTTTGGGGTGGTGAGCTGCGGTTGGGCGGCCAAAGCCCTTGGCGCCTGCCCAGGCATGAGTTGCAGAAGCTGCGTGGCCGCCTGTTCCTGGCACCGCAGGTACCCCCGCTGCCGCCACGCCAGCGCGTGGTCACATCGGTGCTGGCCGGACGCCTGCCTGCCATGGGCCTGCTGGCCAGCGTGCGCTCGCTGTTCTACCCCGTGGACATTCCCGCCGCCTTCGACGCGCTCGACCGCTTCGACTTGGCAGACAAACTCTTCGACCGCGTGGACCGCCTTTCGGGCGGGGAGCGCCAGCGCGTCGGACTGGCGCGCGCGCTGCTTTCGCCCGCCAGCCTGTGGCTGGTGGACGAACCCTTGTCAGCCCTGGA
>CBKZAG010000110.1:0-11096 GCA_966692625.1 uncultured Comamonadaceae bacterium | reverse complement strand
CAGCTCGCTCAGCGCCACGTGGCGGATCATGTACGGGTCGAGGGCGATCTTCATGAATGTCTCCTTGTCTCGGCAGGTAGTGATTCCCCAACACCTGTCAACCCTCATTACCTATCAGTATTTGATAGCTTTTTGAGACTGGACAGGCGTTTTCTCGGTGTTTCCGCAGTGAAGGAATTATGAAAAAATACTGCAGAAACAGGCAACGGATGGACCACATCCAGTATCACCAACCCTCATGGTTTTAACCACAACGCTTGATAGACCTATCAAACACACATGAAGCAACCAACGATGCAAGACGTGGCCTTGGCGGCCGGGGTGGGGGTGGCCACGGTGGACAGGGTGATCAACCGCCGGGCGCCGGTGCGGGCAGAGACGGCGCAACGTGTTCTGGAGGCCGCCGAGCAGCTGGGGTTCCGGCGAGCTGGGTTGATCCGGCGGCGCATCACCGAAGAACGCGTGCCCGTCAAATTCGGTGTATTGCTGCAAAGCAGGCGATCCCCTTTCTACGCCGGGCTCGCCACTGCGCTGCGCGAAACCGCCCGGACCATGGCCCCCGCCCCTGCAAGCGTGCTCATCGAGCACCTGGAAGATTTGACGCCACGCCGCGTGGCGGAACGCTTGACGGCCCTGGGTCAGCAGGTGGACGCGCTGGCCGTTGTGGCGGCCGACCACCCGCAAATCGCACAGGCCATCCAAAAGGTCCATGCCTCCGGCGTACCCGTGTTCGCCTGGGTCTCGGACCTCACCGATCCGGCGGTGGCAGGTTATGCGGGGGTGGACAACCGCCAGATGGGCGCGACCGCGGCATGGTTCATCTCGCACCTGTGCCCGCCTTCGGGCAAGGTCGCGCTCATCCTCGGCAGCCACCGGTACCTGTGTCAGGAACAGTGCGAAGTGAGCTTCCGGTCATGGCTGCGCGAACAGGCGCCCGGGCTCACGCTGCTAGAAACGCTCGTCAGCCTGGAAGACGGTGGGTTGGCACGCGCCACCGCGCTGGAGTTGCTGCACCGCCACCCCGATCTGGCGGGCATCTACGTTGCAGGGGGCGGTATCGAAGGCGTGCTTGAGGCCCTGGACGAGGCCCGGCCGCCCCAACTGGTCACGGTCTGCCATGACCTGACCGAAGTCACCCGGCAGGCGCTGCTGGACGGGCGGGCAACGGTGGTGCTGTCTCACCCCCGGGAATGGATGGCACAGCGCCTCTTCGAACTGATGCTGCAGGCTGTGCGCAGCCGTGAACCCCATGGAAAGTGGCAGGGTGTGCTGCCATTCACGGTGCACACCTCAGCCAACATCTGAACTGACGCGCGTTGATCCGGCTCACGCACGGCGCTTGCGGTTGCGGTACTGGTCCGCCACCACGGCCGCCACGATGATCGCGCCCTTGACCATCTCCTGGTAGTAGGCGTCGATGCGGATGAAGGTGAAGCCCGACGTCATCACCCCCAGGATCAGCACACCGATGACGGTGCCCGTGATGCGGCCCTTGCCGCCGACCAGCGAGGTGCCGCCGATCACCACGGCCGCGATCGCGTCCAGCTCGTACATCACGCCCATGCTGGACTGGCCGGAGATGGCGCGCGCGGCGGTAACGGTACCGGCAATGCCTGCCAGCGTGCCGGCGATGGCGTAGATCCAGATGAGGTGCCGGTTGACGTTGATGCCCGACACGATGGCGGCCTGGCGGTTGGCGCCCACGGCGTAGGTGAACTTGCCGAAGCGGGTGTAGCGCAGCACCACGTGGAAGATGGCCGCGATGATGAGGAACAGGTACACCGGATTGGCACCCGAGCCGATCCAGGCGAAATCGTCGGTCAGCATGGACACGGGCATGCCGCCGGTGAACCACTTGGCAAACCCCCGCGCCGCCACCATGGTGCCCAGCGTGGCGATGAAGGGCGGAATGGCGGTGTAGGCGATCAGCGAACCGTTGATCAGGCCGACCACCAGCCCCGTCACGGCGCCGGCCAGCACCGGCCAGATGATGGGCAGGTCCGTCAAGCCGGGAAACACCGCCCGCGGGAAGTCGGACACCTGCGCCAGGCTGGCCGCCACCACCGCCGCGGCGGCCACCACCGAGCCCGACGACAGGTCGATGCCGCTGGTGATGATGACCATGTTCACGCCCACGGCGATGATGCCGATCACCGCCATCTGCAGGATGATGATCTGCAGCCGGTCGGGGTTGAGCAGGAAGCTCTCGCCGTTGAGATACCAGCCGATGGCTTCAAAAAACAGGCAGATGCCCAGCAGCACCATGAAGATGCTGGCTTCCTGGGGCAGCCTGAACTTGGACGGGGGCTTGATCGACGACATGGTGGTACTCGCTGCGGGGGAATTCATATCTACTCTCCAGGAATCATTTGGCGGCCAGGTCCATCACGCTGACCTGCGTGGCTTCAGAGCGGTCGAGGATGCCCGTCAGTTGCCCTGCGTGCATCACCGCCACCCGGTCGCTCATCCCGAGGACCTCGGGCATTTCGGAAGAAATCATCAATATCGCCACGCCCTGCCCCGCCAACTCGGAGACCAGGCGGTGGATTTCGGCCTTGGCCCCCACGTCGATACCCCTGGTGGGTTCGTCCAGTATGAGGATCTTCGGGTTTGTCAGCAACCACCGGCCCACCAGCACCTTCTGCTGGTTGCCGCCGGACAGGTTCTGGATGACCTCGTTCATCGTCGGCGTCTTCACGCGCAAGCGGCGCGACATCTCCAGGCAGTCCTTGGCCACGGCACGGCTCTGCACGAAGCCCCCCGTGCCCACGTAGCGCTGGTTCAGCACGGCCATCTCCATGTTGTCCTGGATGTCCAGGCTCAGGAAGCAGCCGGTGTCCTTGCGGTCTTCCGTCAGGAAGGCCATGCCCAGCTGCAATGCCTTGGCCGGGCTGTCGATGACCACCTCGCGCCCGTTGACGCTGATGCTGCCCGAAGTGGCCGGGGTCACGCCGAACAGCGTTTCCGCCACGTTCGAACGGCCTGACCCCACCAGACCCGCCAGGCCCAGGATCTCGCCCGCGCGGATGTCGAAGGACACGTCGTGGAACACACCTTCCAGCGTCAGGTTCTTCACCGACAGCACCACGTCACCAATCGGCACCGTCTCCTTCGGGAACATCTGCGTGATCTCACGGCCCACCATCATGCGGATGATGTCGTCGCGCGTCACGTCGCTGGAGGCGCAGGTGGCGATGTACTGGCCGTCGCGGAACACCGAGAACTCGTCGGCGATCTCGAACAGCTCGTTCATCTTGTGGGTGATGTAGATGATGCCCTTGCCCTGGCTGCGCAGCGCGCGGATGATCTCGAACAGGTGTGCCACCTCTTTCTCGGTCAGCGCGGACGTGGGCTCGTCCATGATCAGCACGTCCGAGTTGTAGGACACGGCCTTGGCGATCTCCACCATCTGGCGGCTGGCCACGGACAAGGTTTGCACTTCGGCCAGCGGATCGATGTCGATGTTGAGCCGGTCGAACAGTTCCTGCGTGCAGCGCTTGAGTTCGTGGTGGTCGACGAAACCCAGGCGGGTCTTGGGCTCGCGTGTGATCCACACGTTCTCTGCCACCGTCATGTGCGGCATCAGGTTGAGTTCCTGGTGGATCATCGCAATGCCCAGGCTCAAGGCATCGATCGGCGAATTCATCTGCACCGGCCGGCCCTTGAGGCGGATCTCGCCCTTGTCCGGCGTGTACACCCCGGCAATGATCTTCATCAGCGTGGACTTGCCCGCGCCGTTTTCGCCCATCAGGGCATGCACCGTCCCCGCCTTCAGATTGAACGAGACGTTGTCCAGCGCAACAACGCCGGGAAAGGCCTTGCGCACGCCCTGGATCGCCAGCAGCGGGGCTGCGCTGGTCGAATCCGCACGGGTGGCGGGGCGCTCCAAGGTGGCTGTATCGGTCATGCGGGAACCCTCCGGGTCAAGACTGACAGGACATCTCGCGGGGCGGCCCTGCCAGGGCCGCCCCGCATGGGCAGGCAGATCAGTTCTTGCCTGCGTACTTGCTCAGGTTCTCAGGCGTCACGAGTTCGAACGGCACGTTCACGAAACGGTCCACCGGCTGCTTCTTGATCAGCTTTATCGCAGACTCGACGGCACCGGCACCCTGGCCTGCCGCGTTCTGGAAAACGGTGACTTTCAGGTCACCAGCCTTCATGGAAGCCAGCGCGTCGGGGGTAGCATCGATGCCCGCAACGATGCTGTTCGGCGTCCACTTCTTGGCGGCCTTCAACGCGTTGATCGCACCCAGGGCCATTTCGTCGTTGTTGGCGATGATGGCATCAAACTTCACACCAGAAGACAACCAGTTGGTGGTGATGTCCTGGCCGTTGGTGCGGCCCCACTTGCCCTCGCGCTTGTCGGCGATCTTGATGCCGGAGCACTCCTTGGTGGCCAGCACGTCGTCAATGTCCTTGGTGCGGGTGCGGGCCGCTTCGTTGGACAGGTCACCCATCAGCACCAGCACCTGGCCCTTGCCGCCCAGCAGCTTGCACACGTGCTGGGTCTGCAGCGTGCCGGAGACCTTCTCGTCAGACGCCACGAAGGCCACGCCCGCGGGCAGCTTTTCAAAGTCCACCGGCTTGCGGTTCACGTACACCAGCGGGATCTTCGCGTCGGTCACCATCTTGGTGATCTTGGGCGTCACGTCGGTGTCCACGGGGTTGACGATGATCGCGTCCACCTTCTGCGCGATGAAGTTCTGGATCTGGCTGAGCTGCTTGCCCACGTCGGCCTGTGCATCTTCCACCTGCACGGTCGCGCCAGCCTTCTTGCCAGCCTCCAGCGTGCCGTTCTTCAGGATGGTGAGGAAGGTGTCAAGTTCAGCCATGGCCAGGCCGACTTTCTGCGCATGTGCTGCCAGGGGCGCCAGCAAGGTGGTGGAAACGGCTGCGGCAACGAGAAGCTTTTTCATGAAGGTCTCCGATCTGTAAGTTGGGTTGGTGCCAGAACCGATCCCTCGGCATTCCACGCGCAAGCGATGGCGGCCCCGGTCTTGGCAGGTTCAAACTATAGGCACTTTTAGAAATTTTTTTCTAAGTGAATACCCCTAGAGAAATTTACTTCCTTAAACCATAGACTTGGCAGCGTACCGGTGTGCCTGCCGCCTGCACGCATGTCCGGTCCATCCGAACAACCCCCAAGGCAGCCCTGCACAGGGCTGGATCACCGATGAGCAAGCTTGAATTTCCACAGGGTCGCCGCTACGACCTCGCCTGCCTGGGCCGCCTGGCGGTGGACCTCTACGCACAACAGTTCGGCAGCCGCCTGGAAGACGCGCGCAGCGTGGCCAAGTACCTGGGCGGCAGCTCCGCCAACCTGGCCTTCGGCGTGGCCCGCCTGGGCTGCCGCAGCGCCATGATCTCGCGCGTGGGCAATGAACAGATGGGCCGATTCCTTACCGAAACGCTGCAGCAGGAAGGCTGCGACGTGAGCCAGGTGCAGGTGGACCCCGAGCGCCTGACCGGCCTGGTGCTGCTGGGTCTGAAGGACCGCGACACCTTCCCGCTGCTGTTCTACCGCGAGAACTGCGCCGACATGGCGCTCGACGCCTCGGCCATCAGCGAAGACTTCATCGCCCAGTGCCGCGCGCTGGCCATCACCGGCACGCACCTGTCCACCGAAGGCACGCGCGCTGCCGCCCACAAGGCGCTGCACGCCGCGCGCCGCCACGGCACGGTGACGGTGCTCGACATCGACTACCGCCCCGTGCTGTGGGGCCTGACCTCGCGCGGCGCAGGCGAAAACCGTTACGTGCCCGACGCTGGCGTGACGCGCCAGCTGCAGGCCTCGCTGCCCTTGTTCGACCTGCTGGTGGGTACGGAAGAAGAGTTCTTCATCGCTGGTGGCGTGGCCAACGACCTGATCGCCAGCCTGCGCGCCGTGCGTGCGCTGTGCCCGCAGGCCACATTGGTGGTCAAGCGCGGCGCCCTGGGCTGCTGCGTGATCGAAGGCGACGTGCCCGGCGACATCGACGCCGCCCCCACCTACCGGGGCGAACGCGTGGAAGTGCTCAACGTGCTGGGCGCGGGCGACGCCTTCCTGTCTGGCCTGATGGCCAGCCTGCTGCAAGGCAAGGACTGGGCAGACGCCACGCGCGTGGCCAACGCCTGCGGCGCCATCGTGGTGTCACGCCACGCCTGCTCTGCCGCCATGCCCACCCCCGCCGAACTGGCCTATTGGTTCAGCGGTGAACGGCCGACGAAGGGCAACCCCAAGGTGGACGCCGACGAGCAGCTCGCCCACCTGCACCGCGTCACCGCCGCGCGCCCCAGCTGGGACGACCTGTGCGTGATGGCTTTTGACCACCGCAGCCAGTTCTACGACATCGCCCGCGAGGCTGGCGCCAGCGAGGCACGCATTCCGGCGCTCAAGAAACTGCTGGTCAAGGCTGCGGAACAGGTCGAGCGCAGCCGCCAGCTGCAAGGCCACACCGGAGTATTGATTGACGGTGGCGACTATGGCAGCGATGCCCTGGCCAGTGCCACCGGACGCGGCTGGTGGGTGGGCCGCCCGGTGGAACTGCCGGGTTCGCGCCCGCTGCGCTTTGACGGCACGCGTTCCATCGGCAGTGCGCTGATCCACTGGCCCACCGAGCAGGTGGTCAAGTGCCTAGTGCACTACCACCCCGACGACGCCTGCGAACTGCGCCTGGCGCAGGAACAGACCGTGCTGGAACTGTGGGAAGCCACGCGCGAATCCGGCAACGAACTGCTGCTGGAGATCATTCCCCCCAAGGCAAAAACCCCCGAAGGCACCGCCGACGCCGCCGTGCTGCGCGCCGTCAAGCGCTTCTACAACCTCGGCGTCAAGCCTGAATGGTGGAAACTCGCCCCCATGCAGGAACAAGGCTGGCGTGAACTGGAAGCGCTCATCACCGAGCGCGACCGGCACTGCCGTGGTGCCGTGATCCTGGGCCTGAACCAGCCGCTGGATTTCCTGGCCTCCAGCTTCTCCAACGCCACCAACCCCATCGTCAAGGGCTTCATGGTCGGTCGCACCCTGTGGGCAGACGCCTCGCTCAAGTGGTTCCGTGGCGACATCGATGACGCTACCCTCATAGACGAAGTGGCCCGCAACTTCGCCGTGCTGGTGGACGCCTGGCGCAACCGCCGCACCGCCCAGCGTGCCGCCGCCTGAAAATTCAGATCTTATGAAGACTCAACGACTCACCATGGCGCAGGCGCTGGTCAAGCACCTGGCCGCCCTGCGCGTGGAGGTGGAGCACCTCGACGGCCGCACCTCCATCGAACCCTACTGTGGCGGCGTGTTCACCATCTTCGGCCATGGCAACGTGGCTGGGCTGGGCGAGGCCCTGGTGGCCGAACGCGAACGCATCACCACCTACCGCGCGCACAACGAACAGACCATGGCGCACGCCGCCATCGCCTACAGCAAGGCGCAGTTCCGCCAGCGCATCATGGCCGTGTCCACCAGCATTGGCCCGGGGGCCACCAACATGGTCACGGCGGCAGCGGTGGCCCATGTCAACCGCCTGCCGGTGCTGCTGCTGCCCGGTGACGTGTTCGCCACGCGCCGCCCCGACCCCGTGCTGCAGCAGATCGAAAGCTTCGGCCAGGGCGACGTGAGCGCGAGCGACTGCTTCCGCCCCGTCACGCGTTACTTCGACCGCCTCACCCGGCCCGAGCACATCCTCACCGCGCTGCCGCGCGCCATCCAGATGATGACGGACCCGGCCAACTGCGGCCCGGCGTGCCTTTCGCTCCCGCAGGACGTGCAGGCCATGGCCTTCGACTGCCCTGAAGACTTCCTCAACCCCGGCGTGCTGCGCTTTCGTCGCCCGCCCGCAGACGAACGCGAACTGGCCAACGCCATCGCGCTGCTGCGCGCCGCCAAGCGCCCGCTCATCGTGGCCGGGGGCGGTGTGCTCTACAGCCAGGCCTGGGCCGCGCTGCGCACCTTTGTCGATGCACACGGCGTGCCCGTGGTCGAGTCGCATGGCGGCAAGAGCAGCCTGCCGTGGGACCACCCGCTCAACCTGGGCGCGATCGGCGTGGATGGTGTGTCGTGGGCCAACGAGATGGCGCGCGAGGCCGACGTGGTGTTTGCCGTGGGCACCCGCCTGCAGGACTTCACCACCGGCTCGCACGCGCTGTTCCCACAGGCCAGGCTGCTGAGCCTGAACGTGCAGCCCTACGACGCCGGCAAGTGGAGCGGCACCGCCCTGGTGGCCGACGCCCGCGTGGGCCTGGGCCAGCTCGAAACCGGCATGGCAGGCTGGGCCGCCGACCCGGCCTGGACGGCGCGTGCAAAGCAGCAGGCCGCCGCCGCCAACGCTCGCATCACCGAACTGACCACCCACGTGCCCCAGGGCGTGCTGCCCTACGACGCTGAAGTCATTGGCGCGGTGCGAGACTCCGCCGCCGAACTGGGCCTGGACAGTGGTCAACACGACGTGGCCCTGTGCGCCGCTGGCACCCTGCCCGCCGAACTCCACAAGCTCTGGCGCGCCAGCCTGCCCGGCAACTACCACATGGAGTACGGCTACTCCTGCATGGGCTACGAGGTGGCTGGCGGCCTGGGCGTGAAGATGGCCCGCCCCGGCCAGGAATCCATCGTGCTGGTGGGCGACGGCTCCTACATGATGGCCAACTCGGAACTGGCCACCTCGGTGCTGCTGGGCCAGAAGATGATCGTCATCATCCTGGACAACCGGGGCTACGGCTGCATCGAGCGCCTGCAACTCAAATCGGGCAGCCCCAGCTTCAACAACATGCTGGACGACTGCGTGCCCGAAGGCGGCGAGCGCAGCAACATCGACTTCGCGATGCACGCGCACGCCATGGGTGCCGACGCGGTGCACGTCAAGGACGTGGCCGAACTCAAGGCCGCCATGGTCAAGGCCCGCCAGGCCAAACGCACACAGGTGATCGTGATCGACACCACCCACACCCGCACCACCGACGGCGGCTGCTGGTGGGAAGTGGCCATTCCCGAAGTGTCCGCCCGCGCCGAGGTGCGCGAGGCGCATACCAACTACCTCAAGGGCCAGGCGCAACAGCGCGTCTGACCCCATTCTCAAAAACCTTTTTCACATCGAAAGACCCCCATGAGCTGGAACGTCCGCATTGGCATCAACCCCCTGTCGTGGATGAACGACGACCTGCCCTCGCTGGGCGGTGAAACCCCGCTGGAAACCGCGCTGAAGGAAGGCAAGGAGATCGGCTACGAAGGCTTCGAGCTGGGCAACAAATTCCCCAAGGACGGCCCCGGCCTCAAGGCCAAGCTCGACGAATTCGGCCTGGCCTGCGTGTCGGGCTGGTACTCGGGCTTCCTGGCCGAAGTGCCCGCCGGGCAGACCGACGCGCAGGCCGTGGCCGCCGAGATCGAGCGCTGCCACGCCCACATGAGCAAGCTGCAGTACAACGGCGTGAAAGTGGTGGTCTATGGCGAATGCGCGGGCACCATACAGGGCCAGATCGACACCCCCGTGGGCAAGCGCCCGCGCTTCACCAGCGACGCGCAGTGGCAGGCCTACGCCCAGCGCCTCAACGCCTTCGGCGAACATCTGCTCAAGACCTACGGCATCAAGCTGGCCTACCACCACCACATGGGCGCCTACGTCGAATCCCCCGCAGACGTCGACAAGCTCATGGAACTCACCGACCCCGCCAAGGTCTTCCTGCTGTTCGACACCGGTCACGCCTACTTCGGCGGCGCCGCCAACCCGGCGGACCTGCTGAAGAAACACGTCAAGCGCGTGGTGCACGTGCACTGCAAAGACGTGCGCACCCCCGTCATCGCCCAGGCCCGAAATGACGGCTGGAGCTTCCTGCAGGGCGTCATCAACGGCACCTTCACCGTGCCGGGCGACGGCAGCATCGACTACGCCGCCGTGCTGCAAACGCTCAAGGACAGTGGCTACGAAGGCTGGCTGGTGGTGGAGGCCGAGCAGGACCCCGCCGTGGCCCCCAGCTACGAATACGCACAGAAGGGCTACCAGACGCTGCGTGCGCTGGTGAACCGTTTGAACTGAACGCCGAAAGGAAGCGAACATGCCCAGCCACCTCCTGGCCAAGGCCGCGCCCAGCGGGCGCGAGATCGTCAACGTCACCCCCGAGCGTGCGGGCTGGACGCACGTGGGTTTTCGCGCCGTGCGCCTGAACGCCGGTGACACCGAAAGCGTGGACACCGGCGCGCGCGAGCTGTGCCTGGTGGTGCTGACCGGTACCGTGGACGTGGCTGTGGACGGCCAGACGCACGCCAACCTGGGCACCCGCAACAGCGTGTTCGAGGAAACCTCGCCCGCCGCCGTCTATGTGCCCCCGGGCAAGACCGTGCAGGTGCGCGCCACGCGCGACGCCGAGGTGGCCCTGTGCACCGCCCCCGGCGACGGCCAGGCCCGCCCGGTGCGCGTCATCGACCCCGCCACCATGCGGCGCAGCGTGCGCGGCCAGGGCACCAACACGCGTTATGTGTGCGACATCCTGCCGCACGACGACCCCGGCGCCGCCCACCTGCTGGTGGTCGAAGTCATCACCCCGGCCAGCCACTCCAGCAGCTACCCGCCGCACAAGCACGACGTGGAGCAGCCCCCGGTGGAAACCCAGCTGGAAGAGACCTACTACCACCGCCTCAACCCGCCGCAGGGCTTTGCCTTCCAGCGCGTCTACACCGACGACCGCAGCCTGGATGAAGCCTGTGCCGTGGAAAACCACGACGTGGTGATGGTGCCGCGCGGCTACCACCCCGTGGTGGCCCCGCACGGCTACGACCTGTACTACCTGAACGTGATGGCCGGGCCCAACCGCTTCTGGGTCTTCAAGAACGACCCGGCGCACGAGTGGATGCTGGCGCCTCGTTGACGTCTTCCCCAAACCCCGCCGCCAGCGCCTGCCGCAGGTACTCCACCAGCGCCGTGACGGCGCGCGGCACGTAGGGCGCATAGGGCCGCAGCGCGTAGAGGTTTTCGGCAAAGGCGCCCACGGGTTTCCAGCCCGGCAGCACCGGCACCAGCTGGCCCGCGCGCAACGCCTGTTGCGCGCTGAAGTCTGGCAGCAAGGCCACGCCCAGACCGGCCAACGCGGCATCGCGCAAAGCCTCGCTGTTGTTGGCCGAGAGCGAGCCCGTGACG
>CBKZAG010000109.1:0-11113 GCA_966692625.1 uncultured Comamonadaceae bacterium | reverse complement strand
GCCACCACCGGCAACGGCTTTGCCGAATTGGCCGCACACGACACGGACGGCAATGGCTGGATCGACGAGTCTGACGACATTTATGCCCAACTGCTGGTGTGGCAGAAGGACCTGCAGGGGCAGGACAGCCTGCGCACTCTGCAAGAGGCCAACGTGGGCGCGCTCTACCTGGGCCAGGTGGCCAGCCCCTTCAGTGTGAAGGGTGAGGGCAACGCCACCCTGGGGCAGGTGCGGGCCAGCGGTGTCTATCTGGCAGAGACCGGCGAAACCGGTGTGATGCAGCAGATCGACCTGTCGGTTTGAGCGGCAGCGTCAGTCTTTGAGGATGCTCAGCAGGTTGGAGAAGCTGTCCGTCCAGGGCCGGAAACCCGGCTGAATTGCCAGCCGGGTGCCACCGGCCAACGCGGGCGGCAGGGCGTCGGCCTGTTGGGGCGTCATCATCAGTACCCAGCTTGAACGGCGGCAATACAGATCATCGTCCGGGGGACTCAGGTCGTAGGCTACGGCCACGCGGTCAAGTGTCTGCGCTGCCGCAGCCATCACCGGTTTCAGGTCCAGGTAACGGTTGGTGATGTGCACCGCCAGCACTCCCTGCGGTGCCAGGTGGCGCAGGTAGCCTTGAAGAGCCTCCAGCGTGAGCAGATGGGTGGGGATGGAGTCGCCCGAAAAGGCGTCCATGACCAGCAGGTCGAAGCTCTGGGGTGGCTCTGCCTCCAGCACCAGTCTGCCATCGCCCAGGGCTGTTTCGATGCGTGCGCCGCTGTCCTGCAGGTAGGTGAAATGGCTGCGGGCCAGGCTCAGCACCTGGTCGTTGATCTCGTAGATGCGCATGACGTCGCCGGGGCGACCGTAGGTGGCCAGGGTGCCGGTGCCCAGCCCCACCACGCCCAGTTTCAGCGGGCGGTCTTGCGGCAGGCTGCGCAGCGCCCGGCCAATGCCCGAGAGTTCGCAGTAATAGGCGGTGGGCTGCTGGCGGTGGCGGGCGTCCAGGTACTGTTCGCCATGGTTGATGCGCCCATGCACCAGGCTGCGCACGGGGCCCAGCTTCGCGTCCACCGTTTCTTCCACCCGCAGCTGGCTGTAGAAGTTGCGCATGACCATCTGGTAGCCCTGAACGTAACCCAGTGACAGGTCCACCAGGCGCAGCGCGTAGGCCGCCAGTGCCAGCAACAGCAGTCCGCGCCAACGCTTGCCCAACGAAGGCCAGAGCACGACCGTGACCAGTGCCGCGCAGGCGAACAGCCCCAGGGGCAGTTCGTAATAGGCGTTGAATACAGCGGGTGCCAGCAGCCCCACGAGTGCGCCACCCAGCGCGCCGCCGGTGGACAGCATCAGGTAGAACAACGTGAGGTGGCGCACAGGGGGCTTGCGGCGCACCAGTTCGCCATGGCAGACCATGCAGAACACGAACAGCGCGCCACACAGCAAGGTGACCATCAGCGGGACGCTGGCGCCTTCATTCATCACGTGGTCCAGTGCCCAGAACGCCAGCGGCAGCGCCCCCAGGAACAGCGGGCGCACGTAGTAGCGCGGTGCGTCAAAGCACAGAATGAAGCTCAACAGGTACAGGCTGAGCGGCAGTACCCACAGGAAGGGGACGGGCGCCACGTCCTGCGTGAGGTGGCGGGTGATGGACAAGAGCAGCACCGTGGCGGTTGCCGCCAGCCCCACCCACAGCAGGCGTTCCGGCCAGGATGGGGGCGCAGACCCGTCTGCTTGCGTGGATGGCGCGTCCTGCGCTTGCAGGCGCAACCCACGCCAGGTGTAGGCGGCGGTGGCCAGGCAGGCCGCGACGAACAGCGCATAGCCCGCTGACCAGGCCAGGGCCTGGGGCCGCACGTCCAGCAGCGGCTCGACCAGCAGCGGGTAAGTCAGCAGGCCCAGCATGGACGCCAGGTTGGACAGGGCATAGAGGCGATAGGGCTGCACACCAGCACTGGAAAACAGGTGGGCTCGCGCGTACCAGGCCTGCATCAGCGGGCCGGTGGTGGACAGCAGCAGATACGGGGCGCCCACGGCGGTGGCCAGCACCAACAGCACGCCAAGCGCAGGGGAGCCTGCGACCAGCTCCCGCCACGCCGGGTTGGCCACCACGGGCAGCGTCAGCAGGCTCAAGACCAGCAATGTGCCGTGCACCACCATTTGGCGTGCAGCGGGCAGCTTTTCATGCAGCCAGTGCACGTAGGCATAACCCAGCAACAGCTCAGCCTGGAAGAACACCAGGCAAACGCTCCACACCGATGACGCCCCCCCGAACCACGGAAGGATCATCTTGGCGACGATGGGCTGGACCTGGAACAGCAGGAAGGCCGAGAGAAAAACCGTCGTCGCGAAGTAAAGCATGTTCAGCGGCGCTGCACCGCCTGGCCAGGGTCGAAGTCGGCCGCCTTGATGGGGCTGCGCGCCTGGATGTAGCCGCGCAGCACCTCGGCGTCGGTGAAGCCGGTGTCTCGGTAACCGGGGTGGGTATTCAGTTTGGGGTAACCGTCACCGCCCTGGGCCATGAAGTTGTTGATGGCCAGACGGTAGGTGCCGTCGGCGGCCAAGGGCTTGCCACCAATCGTTGCGCTGCTCACCTTGCCCTGTTCGATCACCAGTTCCACCCCCGCGAACTGGGGGAAGGCGCCGGAGCCGGCCGACATGCGCGCGGCGGCGTTCAGGTAGTCCAGCAGTTCGCGTCCGCTGAGCTGCACCACGGTGACAGTGTTGCCAAAGGGGTGCACGGTGAGGATGTGGCGGTAGGTCAACTGCCCGGCAGGAAGCGAATCGCGCACGCCGCCTGAGTTGACGATGGCCACGTCTGCCCCGGTCTTGTCCAGCATGGCGCGCCCGATCATCACGCCCAGCGCGGCGGGTTTGCTGCGCACCACGGCGCGGTCGCCTTCAATGCGTGCGTCCGTGCTGCCCACGGGTTGCGACAGCAATTCCTTGCCCTTGTCCTGGTAGGGCTGCAGCAGCGTCAGCATCTCGGGCGCTTCGGCAATCTCGGGGGTGTAGGTCTGCAGCTGGGGCTTGCCGTCGGCGCCAGTCACGTTGCGCTTGAGGTTGATGGGGATGAGCTGGTATTTCACCAGCGTGAACGTGCCGTCGCGGTAGGTGAAGTCGGCGCGGCCCACGTACTTGCCCCACTCGTGGGCCTGCACGATCCAGGTGCCGTTCTGGCGGTCTGGCTGGCAAGGGGTGCCGGGCACGTAGGCGCGGTCCAGCACGTTTTCGGCCTTCATGCAGGCGGGGTTCTGCGTGTGCCCGCCCACGATCAGGTCCAGCCCTTTCACGGCTCGTGCCAGCTCCACGTCGCCTTCGGCCTGGGTGCCGTGCTGGCCGTTCTCGTAATGGCCCATGTGGGTGGCGGCAATCACCACGTCGGCCTTGCCGCGCAGTTCGGGTACCAGGGTGGCGGCTTCTGCCTGCGGTTTGCGGAATTCAATGCCCTTGACGTTGTCGGGGCTGACCATGTGCCGGGTGTCCTCGGTGGTCAGGCCCATGACGGCCACTCGCAGACCGTTCATGTTGAAGACCTTGTAGGGCGCGAACATGCGCTGGCCGCTGGTGGTGTAGATGTTGGCCGACAGCAGCGGGAAGGTAGCCAGCTTGCGCTGCATCTCCAGCACGACCAGGGGCTTGTCGAATTCGTGGTTGCCCACGGCCATGGCGTCGTAGCCCAGCAGGTTCATGCCTTTGAAGTCGGGCACCGCATCCTGCATGTCGGACTCGGGCACCCCGGTGTTCACGTCGCCGCCGTCCAGCAGCAGGGTGTGGCCGCCCTGGGCCGCCACTTCCCGGCGGATCTGGTCCACCACCGTCTTGCGTGCCGCCATGCCGTATTCACCGTTGCTGTTCTTCCAGAAGCGGCCGTGGTGGTCGTTGGTGTGCAGGATGGTCAGCTGGTAGGTCTTGCCGGGTTGCGGCGCCAGCGGTGCACAGGCGCTCAGCGCCAGGGCCATCACCAGTCCTAGGGGGAGCATCGGGTGTCTCATGCGGTCATCCTTTCGTGGGGGGGATGTGGCAAGTGCCTGCGCTTTCGGTGCGACAGGCTTTTATAGCCCAAAGCGCACGATGGCTCCAATACTGGCGAGGGTTCAGGGTGGCGGCGGCGCCACAGAGGATAATCGCGCAACACTTGTTTTTGAGACTGCCATGACCACTTCCACCCCTGCCCAGCCGATGAGCGACGAGGACTTCGACGCGCTTGACAACATCCTCGACGACCTGCGCCAGCGCATGGACGAGGTGCCCCAGTGGGAGTTCTGCGAGGGTTTCATGGCGGCGCTCATCTGCTGCCGCCGCAGCATTCCGGCCAGCGAATACATGGGCGCTCTGTTCGGCGACGCGGACACGGGCGAATTCGGCCCAGCCCTGTTCGCCAGCCCCGAGCAGTACGAACAGTTCCTGGCGCTGTGGAGCCGTCGCTGGAACGAGGTGGCCATCGCGCTGGACCAGCCGGTGGAAAGTCTGGACGACGAGCGCGCCTACGCCCCTGAGGTGATGGACGTGCGCGGTGCGATTGCCGCGCTGAGCGAAGAAGAGCGCGCTGCGATGGCCGACGAGCTGGACAACGAGGAGCTGCCTTCTTTTGCCCAGGTATGGGCGCTGGGCTTCATGTTCGCCGTGGAAACCTGGCCCGAGGAATGGACCGCGCCGCGCGACAAGGAAGCCGCCGAGTGGCTGGAAGACGCGCTGGAGCGCATCGTCATCATGACCGAGGACGATGAAGAGGAACCTGCCGTCAGCATGTTTGGCGAGGACAGCCCGCCCAGCGTGAGCCAGGCGCGCCTGAACGCCTACGGCGAAGCCATCTGGGCGGTGTACGACCTGCGCGACCTGTGGAAGAGCATTGGTCCGCGTGTGGAAACCGTGCGCAAGGCCGACGAACCCGGCCGCAACGACCCGTGCCCGTGCGGCAGCGGCAAGAAGTACAAAAAGTGCCACGGGGCCTGAGGCCCCTTTGTGATCTGGCGGGTCGTTTCAGCCAGCCTGCAGATCGAAGCTCTGGCGGCCCTGCGCTTTGCCGTTGACCAGCAACTCGACGTGGTGTGTGCCCGGGTACAGCGTGCGCGTGGTTACCGGGCGCAGGCTGTGGCGCTTGACCAGTTCACGAGTTTCGCCCGGCGCCAGGGTGAGCTTCCAGCCCTTGAACACCTTGGCCGACATGCCGCCGTTGGCGCGCACGTGGTGCACGGCGTAGTCCACCACCAGCGTTTGGGGTTCGCTGGCGCTGGAGGCCAGCCGCACCCGCAGCTCCACGCTTTCGCCGATACGCGCCTGGCCGGGTGACAGCGCCAGCACAGTGCCACCGTTCAGGGCATGGCCCAGCCCCCAGGCGTGCAGGGTGGCCGGGTGCCCTTGCTTGACCAGCGTGCGGCTGGCGTGGCGCAGCAGGGCCACGCGCTCCGGGCTGGCGCCATTCAGGTGCTCCACCACCCAGGCGGCCACCCTTTCGGGGTGGTCCTTGGCGATGTCGTTCAGGTGGTTGGCCACGCTGCGCCGCACGTAGGCGCTGGGGTCGTCCTGCAGCGCGTGCAACAGTGGCAGCGTGGGTGTGGGGTCGGCCACCAGGCTGTGCAGGCGCAGGCCCCAGGGCAGGCGGGGGCGGCTGCCTTCGCTCACCAGCCGTCGCACGTGCGGGCTGGGGTCGCGTACCCAACTTTGCAACGCGTTCAAGGTGGTTTTGGGGTGCCGCTGCAGGAAGGGCCGGATGGCGAATTCGGCGGTGAAGCGTTGCGTAAGCGCGTGCAGGCAGGCCAGCGCACGCGGTACCTCGCTCATGCCGTGGCGTGCCACGTATTCGCCTGCGGACCAGAGCACCCACCCGGTCAATCCGGTCTGGCGTTGCCGCTCGTCAAGCGACACGGGTTCGCCTTTCGCGTCAAAGGGCGACGGTGGGGCCAGGCTGGCTTCCAGCACGGCACAGGCCTGGCCGAAGTCGGCGGGCAGTGTCTGCGTCAGCGCGTCGGCCACCAGCATGGCCCGGGCTTTGAATTCCAGCGCATCCAGCCCCTGCGTGGCCAGGGTTTCAAAGCCTGGGCGGTCGAAGGCGGGCCAGGTGCGTTGCAGGTGCGCGCCAGCGTCACGCACCGTCTGCGGGTTGATGAGCAGCTTGAAGGGCTCGGCCATGCCGCTCAGCCCGTTGGCAGATGCTGCAGCAGCCCCTTCAGGGCGTGGTGCACCGTGGCTTGCCGCACGGCATCCCTGTCTCCGGCGAAATGCTGCAGTTCGGTGAAAACGCCCAGGGGCGTGGCCCAGCCGAACCAGACGGTGCCCACCGGTTTTTCCGCGCTGCCGCCAGTGGGGCCGGCCACGCCCGTCACGGCCACGCTCACTTGCGCGTGGGAATGGCGCAGCGCGCCCTCGGCCATGGCGCGGGCCACGGGTTCGCTCACCGCTCCGTGCTGTTGGATCAGGGCGGCATCTACACCCAAGGCCTCCGTCTTGGCGGCGTTGGAGTAGGTCACAAAGCCACGCTCCAGCCAGTCGCTGGAGCCGCTCAGGCCCGTGCAGGTGCCCGCTATCAGCCCGCCCGTGCAGCTTTCGGCGGTGGCCATCATCCAGCCACGTTGCTTCAGCTCGCGCGCCAGCGCTGCGCACAGTGGCAGCAGGTCGGGGGCTTGGGTGTCCATGGCGGGTGCCTCAGAAGCGCCAGAGCGCAATCACCAGCAGCGTGCAGAAGGCAGCTACCAGGTCGTCGAACATGATGCCCCAGCCACCCCGCCAGCCCCAGCCCTTGAACAACTGGTCGGCCCAGGCCACGGGCCCGGGCTTGGCCGCGTCAAAGAAGCGGAACAGGGCAAACGCCAGCGCCTGCCCAAGCAGGCCCATGGGCATGGCCAGCCACAGCACCAGCCAGAAGGCCACGATCTCGTCGATGACGATGAAGCCCGGGTCGGCAATGCCACTGCGCTCGGCGGTGCGCACGCTGGCCCACCAGCCCACCAGGGTGCCAACGGCGATGATGCTCGCCCAGGCAATGTCGGCGGGGTGAAACAGCGCGTCGATGACGAGGAACGCCGCCCAGGCCCACAACGTGCCTATGGTGCCCGGGGCAAAGCGGCTCAGCCCCGCGCCGAAGCCCAGCGCGATCAGGTGCGACACGCGGGCGAACATGAAGCGTGCCGTGGGCACGGCCAGAGCCTGGGGGGCAGTCATTCCATCCATCCTTGAAAGCCATTGACGGGTTCGAAGCGCTTGGCCACGAAGCGCAGGCGCGTGGGGCCAGGCAGCGCGCGGGCGCGTACGGGGTGGCGTGGGTCGCCGGGGTAGCACATGACGCGCACACCGTCCTCATCGAACTGCTCAGGCTGGACGCAAGGTGGCGTGCGTTGCAGCGCCTCCTGCCAGGCGCTGCTGGCGCGGGTGTGGCGTGCCAGTTGCGCCAGGCCCATCAACTGGGGCGGGATGAGTTCGATCTCGCGGTCCCAGTAGCGTTGCAGGGCGGCCTGCGGGGTCAGCCAGATGCTTTCGACGGCCTCGTGGTCGTCGTGGCGCGCCTCCTGGCCCGCTGGCAGCACGGCCAGGAAGAAGCGCGTGTCAAAACGCGGGGTGCCTACCGGCGGGTTGCGCGGGGTGATCCAGCGTGACCAGGGGCGCATGCCGCGCGTCAACGGGCGCAAGCCCAGGCTCGTGAGTGCTGAAGGCCATTCCCTGCCAGCCTGCAGTTCAGCCCGCAACTGTTCGAGCATTCGGACCTGCTCGCCGGGGGCGATTGCTGTGCCGTCCTCATGTTCCGCCATCAGGATGCCCGCCTCCTCGAACATCTCGCGCAGCGCGGCCACGTACAGGGCTGCGGCGGTATCGGCGGTGGTTTCTGCCTCGCTCAGCTGCGCATGCAGGGTGGAGTGGGGCTGGTCAAGGCAGTCCAGCCACGCGGGCGAGCGGTCGGCGGCGTCCAGTTTGCCGCCCGGGAACACGTACATGCCGCCCAGCACGCCTGCGCGCACGTTGCGCCGTTGCAGCAGCACTTCCAGCCCGGCGGCGCCGTCGCGCAGCAGCACTACCGATGCGGCGTCGCGGGGCTTGTCCGTGGAGTCGTTCTGAAGGGTGTTCATGGGGGTGTCAGGCAAAGTGGTCGAACCCGGCCAGCTTCAGCTCCAGTGGCCGCCGCTGGGCGTCCAGGCATTCCAGCTTCGGGCGGCCAGCGCCAGGAGCGACGATTGTGCCGATCCGCGTGACTTGGGTGTTTGACGCGCTGGCGGCCTGGGCCACGGCATCGCGCGCGCCGGGCGGTGCTGTGAAGACGAGTTCGTAATCGTCGCCGCCTGCCAGCACACAGGTCAGGGCCTGTTCGCGCGGCAGGGCGCGCACGTCATCCGTCACGGCGCCAGAGGCCAGCAGATCGTCCGCCCACAGTTGCGCGCAAACGCCCGAGGCGTCCAGGATGTGCCCCAGGTCGCCAGCCAGGCCGTCGCTCACGTCGGCACAGGCGTGGGCCACGCCACGCAGTGCCTGGCCCAGGGCCAGCCGGGGCGTGGGGCACTCCAGGCGCTGGCGCGCGCGTTTCCAGGTCTCGGCGCTCACGTCCACGGTGCCGCGCAGCACCTCCAGCGCCAGCCGGGCGTCGCCCAGCGTGCCGCTGACGTAGATGTCGTCACCAGGCTGAGCCCCGCTGCGCTTGAGCGCCTGTGCCGCAGGTACCTGGCCGAACACGGTGATGCAGAGGTTGAGCGGGCCGGCCGTGGTGTCGCCGCCCACCAGCGCGCAGCCATGTGCATCGGCAAGCGCGAGCAGCCCCTGTGAGAAGCCTTGCAGCCAAGTTTCGTCGGCACGCGGCAGGGCCAGCGCCAGGGTGAAGGCCAGTGGCTCTGCGCCCATGGCGGCCAGGTCGCTCAGGTTCACGGCCAGGGCCTTGTGGCCCAGGGCCTGCGGGGGCACGGTGGACACGAAGTGCCGACCTTCCACCAGCATGTCGGTGGACACGGCCAGCACCATGCCCGGCGCGGGCGCCAGCAGGGCACAGTCGTCGCCGTTGCCCAGCACCACACCTTCGCGGGTCAGTGCGTGCTGGAAATACCGGCGGATCAGTTCAAATTCACCCATGGGTCAGTTCTGGTTCAACGGGGGAGCATCGTCAGGCGTGACGGCATCGTCTTCCACGGGTTCGGGAATGTCTGCGCCCGCGTGGGCCTCGGCTTCTTCTTTGTCGCTCAGCGGCCAGAAAAAGCTCATGGGCGCACGGCGCAGGCGGTGCTGTATGGCGGCCTGGATGCGCTGGCGGTTCACGTCGCTCACGCCTTGCGCCTTGAGCGCCAGACGGAAGGCCAGGTAGAAGCTCACCGCCAGGTTGATGGGGCCCACCAGCAAGGTGGCCAGCACGGCCGACCAGAAGGCACCTTCGGTGAACACCTGCGGCCCCAGAGAAGCCGCAGCGGCGGCCATCTGGCCGGTCACCAGGGTCACGTGCCGAACTTCCAGCCCCAGGCCAAAGAAGCCCGCAATGGCCGGTACCAGCCCCAGCATCAACCCCAGCGAAATGTTGGCCGCAAGGCCCGAGATGTGGGTGCGCAAAAAACGACTCCAGCGGCCTGCGCGTTCCACCCCCAGGCGGCGCGTGACGCGCGGGTTGTGTTCAATGGCCGAGTCCAGCTTGTGCAGCACGAACCAGTTTTCCACCCAGCCAGCGATGATGCTGCTGGCGAACAGCAGCAGGCCTGTGAACGCAGCGAACAGCACCGTGGGGCCCAGAACATGGTGGGCTTCCAGCACGTGGTGTGCCTTGTCGGCGTCGAGCATGGGCTGGCCAACGATGAACGCCAGCGCGAAGTGGATCAGTAACACCACCGGAATGACCAGCGCCAGGTTGCCTGCGATGGCGGCCACCTGCGAGCGGAACAGGTGCGCCACCTCGTCCACAAAGCGCAACACCGCCTCGCGCGAGCGCAAGTCCTTGAGCTTGGCGACCATGGCCGGTGCGGTCACAGCCGGTTGTTTGGTGGCCACCGTCAGGTGCAGCATCTGTATGAAGACGAAGGCCACGGCGTAGTTGAGCCCGGCCGCCAGCCCGCCCCAGAAGGCAGACAGCGCCAGTCCGCCGATGAGGAACTTGAACCACGTGGTGAAGCCCAGCACCGCGCCGCCGCCGCCAGCGCGCCACAGCATGTCGCGGTACTCGGCCCAGTTGCGGGTGATGTAGTGTTCGCCGGTCTCGGCGCTGCGTTCTGCCACGCGGGCGGCGGTGAGCTGCGTGCTGGAGGCAATCAGCGCGCGGATGCTGCGGCTGTTGCGCCCGACCTGCACCAGTTGCGCCAGCAGGCGGACCGTGGCTCGCGGGCGCTGGGTGGACTGGAGGCAGTCGAGCAGCGCCTTGGCGCGCAGGACGCGCTCACGCAGTTGCCGCAGGCGGAACACCACCCCCACCGAGATGCCGTGCTCTTCCAGGTGGGCGTAGACGGTGTAGGCCGCGTGACGGCATTCGTCCAGCAGGCGGCGCAGCGTGGCTTCGCGGGCGCGGGTTTCTGTACTGTTCACCCCCGTGCGCACCACCGCTTCGCGGTAGGCTTCCAGTGCCACGGGCAAGTCATGGAACGTGCGCGACTCGCGTGCTTCGCGCGACATGCGCACGCGCAAGTCGGGCGTGAATCCGGCAGCGCTTACCTGGCCAACGCAAAACGCCAGCGCGTCCAGCAGGGTCTGCTCCCCGTCGGTCACCCGAGGCCAGTGCGGGCCGTGAACGCCAGCGGGGCCTTCGGGGTCTTCCAGCAGATGAGCCAGCCGTTCCAGCAGACGAGGCGGCATGGCGTGCAGCCAGCGTGCGTCCAGCGTGTCGGCAAACAGCAGGCCGAACAGTTCGGTGATGTCGGTGGTCACTGGCGAGGCCGGCAGCAGCTTGCGGCGCAGCCGGTGCCCCAGTTCCGTCATGAACACCGACTTGGATGCAAATCCGAAATCCGCCAGCAGCGGTGCCAGATCCACCTCTTGGCGGAAGCGCAGCCACCAGCGCCGCCAGCGTGGCACACAGCCTGGTAGCGCGTCTGCGGCGTCCAGCAACTGCTCCAGGCGCTGGAAGGTGGCTCGCACGTCGGGTTGCGGGCCACGCAGCCAGTCCAGCGTGCCTATCAGCCACAAATGACGCTCCGCCAACGGCGCGTCCGGGTCCAGGGCTTCTAGCAGGGTAGTTGCATCT
>CBKZAG010000108.1:0-11174 GCA_966692625.1 uncultured Comamonadaceae bacterium | reverse complement strand
AGGCCCCCTGGTACTCGCGCGTGATCTTTTGCGACAGGTCGCCTCTGGCCAGGGCCTGGGCCACGCGGACCACGTCGCCCAGACCCACCTGTGACGTGTCTGAGAGCTGGTTCAACAGCTCGGACAACTCTTTGGTGTAGCCGGCCTTGCCTTCCAACCCCATCTTGGTGTTGAAATCTCCCCGGTTGGCCAGCGCCACGATCTGGCGGATCTCGCCCACCACGGCCGACAGGTTGTCCTGCATGGTTTTCATGGCGGCCTTGAGCTGGCCTGTTTCGTCTTTGGCGTCGGCCACGATCTGGCTGCTCAGGTCGCCCGCGGCGATGGCGTTGGCCACCGCTACCGACTCGGTCAACGGCCGGGTGATGGCGCGCGTGATGACCCACGCCAGCACGACACCGCCGAGCACGGCAGCCATCGTGAGACCCAGGACCAGCTTGAAAGCAGCCTCGTAGTCAGCACTTGCCTGCTCGGCCAGCTCAGCAGTCAGCTTCTCCTGACTGGAGACCATGGCATCCAAACGATCCAGCCACTCGCGTTGCGGCTCGCGCAGTTCATTGAACAGGACTTCGGCCGCCTCCTGCGTCTTGCCCGCCTTGGCCAACTCCCTGACCCTGTCCGTGATAGGGATGGCCTTGGAGCGAAGACTGTCGATTTCCGCCAGCAGCTTTTTTACCGCCTCGACTTCCAGGCGAGAAGCCAGTTCATCACGCGATTTGGCGTACTGCTCGCGGGCCTTCAGCACGCGAGCGTCCTCCTGCCGTCTTGCTTCCGCATCCTCGGAGAGCGCCATGTTTCGAATCGCGATGGCCACCTCGGTGATCTGGTCCGACATCTCATTGGCCAGCCGTACCTTGACGTTGTTGCTGGTAACCACCTCATTGAAGTCGGCGCGGATATCGGCCAGGCGGGTGATCCCCACGTAGGACACCAGCGCCAACAGCGCCAGCACAAAACCAAAACCCAGCGCCAGCTTGGACGCAATGCGCATGTTCTTGAACATGTTGTTCTTCTCTCGTGTGTAAGCAGTGGATCGACATCCGCTCCCCTGGCTGGACCACCGCTGCTTCGCTTGAAGCGCGAAACAACGGCTATGCACCCGCGCCCCCCTCGCACAAGCACAACAACCAACGGAACAGCAGCCACGGCACAGGAGCCGCGGGAACCCCGGCGCGTCACATGAGCGTGATCGACGGGAACATCAGCCAAACCGGCAAACCCAGGCAAGCCGTTGACCGGTATCCGGGACAGGACGTTTTCGTGACTTATGCCATGATTGCCGTCAGATACCCCCTACCCTGTTTGTCAGTCTGGGGGCTCAGTACACATGGCTTTCCTTCGCTCGTTGATGGACAAGTTTTTCTCATTACCCTTTTTTTTGCTCTGGGTATCTTATCCCGTGGTATCGAAGCCCGCAACGCAGGAGCATCGCCCGCGTGGCTAAACCCTCTCCATTGCACGCCCGAACCCCCTTGCTGGCAGCCTTGGGCGGGGCCATACGTCAACGTCGGCGCGAAATCGGCATGTCGCAGGAGGCCCTTGCGCTGGAAGCCGAAATGGACCGCTCTTACGTGGGGGGTATAGAGCGCGGTGAACACAACATCGCACTGGTCAACCTGCACAAGCTGTGCGTCGCACTGCAGCTGAGCATGGCAGACCTGCTGGCGCGCACCGGCTTCTGACCCGCCGCACGAGCGAATAGAACAGGGCATGATCGAGCCCTCGCACGCCACCATTCACCCATGAGACGCATCGCCCACCTGGACATGGACGCCTTCTACGCGTCCGTCGAGTTGCTGCGCTACCCGCAGCTGCGTGGCCTGCCCGTGCTGATCGGCGGGCGCCGCCGCCCGCAGGACGAACACCTCCTGCACCCGGGTGACGGCCGCACCCTGGCCGAACTGCCGCTCGACGCCTTTGCGCGTGTGAAAGACTACGTGGGGCGCGGCGTCATCACCACCGCCACCTACGCGGCCCGTGCGTTCGGCGTGGGCTCCGCCATGGGCCTGATGAAAGCTGCGCGCCTGTGCCCCGACGCCATCCTGCTGCCGGTGGACTTTGACGAGTACCGGCGTTACTCCCGCCTGTTCAAGAAGGTGATCGCCGAACTGGCGCCAGTGATGGAGGACCGGGGTGTGGACGAGGTCTACATCGACTTCACCGATGTGCCCGGCAGCCAGCGCGAGGGTGGCCGGGTGCTGGCGCGTTTGATACAGAAAAACATCTTCGACGCCACCGGTCTGACCTGTTCCATAGGCGTGGCACCGAACAAGCTGCTGGCCAAGATGGCCAGCGAGTTCAACAAGCCCAATGGCATCTCCGTCGTCTTTGAGAGCGACCTGGAAAGCCTGATCTGGCCCCTGCCCTGCCGCAAGATCAACGGCATTGGCCCGCAGACCGGTCGCAAGCTCACAGAGCAAGGCATCCACACCATAGGTGAACTGGCGCACCAGCCCTTGCCCCGGCTGGTGGAATTGTTCGGCAACAGCCATGGCCGCTGGCTGCACGAAGCAGCCTGGGGCCGCGACGAGCGCCCGGTGCAGACCCACAGCGAACCGATCAGCATGAGCCGCGAAACCACCTTTGAGCGCGACATGCACGCCCGGCGCGACCGCCAGGCGCTGGGTGCGGTCTTCACCCGCCTGTGCGAACAGGTGGCGGCAGACCTGCAACGCAAGGGTTACCTGGCGCATGCCGTGGCCGTCAAGCTCAGGTACGACAACTTCAAGATTGTCACAAGGCACCAGCAACTGGAACACGCCGTGAACGACGCGGCCACTCTGAGGCACGGCGCAGGCCTGGCGCTCAAACGTGCGCCGCTGGACCGGCCTCTGCGTCTGCTGGGCGTCCGTGCAGACGGGCTTTCACGCGCGGACGCCTCTGAAGAAACCAGCGCCTCCAAGCACACACTGCCAGATTTACCCCGGCAAGGCAGGCTGTTCTGATCAGTCAAAACAAAGCCATCAAATTACCAGTATTTCAAGCAAAAGACAAAATCGTTATTGCATAGAATCCCAACCAAAGTCACAGGCATTTGTCACGCGGGCCGCCGTGTAGGACCATGGCACACCGCCTCGCCTGTCAGAAACACACCCATCACCGCCCGGCCATGAGCGCCGCTGCACAGGAAACACCATGAAACTGAACCTGCCCGTGACCCAGCAGGAGTACGACTACCCTGGGGCCGAGATGCTGGTGTCCACCACCGACACCAAGGGCTACATCACCCACTGCAACCAGGCCTTCATCAAGGTCAGCGGTTATTCCCACGACGAACTCCTGGGGCAGAACCACAACATCATCCGCCACCCCGACATGCCGCCAGAGGGCTTCAAAGACCTCTGGGCCACCATCGGTAGGGGCTTGCCCTGGACCGGGCTGGTCAAAAACCGCCGCAAGAACGGCGACCATTACTGGGTAGTGGCCAACGTCACACCCATCATGGAGGGTGGCAAACCCGTGGGTTACCTGTCGGTGCGCACCAAGCCCACGCGTGAACAAATCCACGCCGCCGATGCGCTGTACGCGCAGATTGGCCGCGAGCGGGAAAGCGGCCGCCACACCCTTACCTTGAACAGGGGCCAGGTGCGCCTGCTGGGCTGGCGCGGCTGGCTGCAGTCGCTGCGGCACTTGTCGTCCACCCAGCAGATGGGGCTGGGCATGCTGATCATCGTTGTGCTGGGCATGCTGCCCCTGCTGGCGCCTGCCTCGTTGAAGTCGGGCATGGCGGGCGCGGCCTTGCATCTGATGGCATTGCTGGTGGGTGCAGGTGGCGTCATGGCGTGGTTCCACTCGCGCTTTGCCAAGGCGATCGACGAAGCAGACCGCTTCGCGCGCGACCTGGCGAGCTGCAACCTCAAGACCCAGGTGGACAACCATTTCCCCGACCCGATGGGCACGCTCATCCGCAAGCTGCAGCAGGTTCAGCTGAACCTGCGCGCCGTGATCGGCGACGTGCGCAGCGAGATCCACGGCTTCAGCCGCTCGGCCAAGGAGATTGCCGACGGCAGCATGGATCTGTCCGCTCGCACCGAATCGCAGGCCAGCAGCCTGGAAGAGACGGCCTCGTCCATGGAAGAACTTTCCAGCACCGTGAAGCAGACGGCCGACACCGCCAGCCGCGTTGCGCAGCAGACACAGCACAGCGGCGAAGTGGCCACGCAGGGCCAGCAGGCCATCCGCGCGGTGGGTGCGTCCATGCAGGCCATCGAGTCTTCGTCGCACAAGGTCAGCGAAATCATCTCGGTCATCGAGAGCATTGCCTTCCAGACCAACATCCTGGCCTTGAACGCGGCTGTGGAAGCCGCCCGTGCCGGTGAGCAGGGCCGGGGTTTTGCCGTGGTGGCTTCAGAGGTGCGCGCACTGGCCCAGCGCAGCGCCAATGCCGCCAAGGAAATCCGCGACCTCATCAGCGACTCGGTGCAGCAGGTGAGCCAGGGTGCCCGCCAGATGCAGGACGCCGCAGCCACCATCGACGGCGTGGTGAGCGAGGTGGAAAAGGTGACCGAACTGGTGCTGCAGATCAACGCCGCCACGCACGAGCAGTCCCAGGGCATTGCTCAGGTGAACGAAGCGGTCACCCAGCTCGACAGCGTCACCCAGCAGAACGCCGCATTGGTGGAACAGTCCACCGCAGCGGCTGCCAACCTCAACCAGAGCACCCGCAGCGTGGAAGAGGCTGTGGGGGTGTTCCGCCTCTGAAAAACAGGCTTATTGCCGCGCCGTGCGCACGCTCGGCGGCGGCGTCTGCGGGTGGCTGGTGCGCCAGGGGTTGATGTCCAGCCCGCCACGGCGGGTGTAGCGCGCATACACGCTCAGCTTGGTGGGGCGGCAACGCGTCCACACGTCCATGAAGATGCGCTCCACGCACTGCTCGTGGAATTCGTTGTGGTTGCGAAAGCTCACGATGTAGCGCAGCAGGCCCGCCTGGTCGATGGGTGCGCCGCTGTAGGCGATGCGCACACTGCCCCAATCGGGCTGACCGGTCACCAGGCAGTTGCTCTTGAGCAGGTCGCTCACCAGCACCTCGTCAGCCACCGCCTGGCTGTGGTCGGCCTGCAGCCATTGCGGCGCGGGCTCGTAGTCGGTGCACTCCACGTCCAACCGGTCCAGGCTCAGACCGTCAAGCTCGTGCATCTTTTCCTGTCCGAACAGGTCGGGCGTCAGCACCCGCACCCCCACCGTGCCCTGGCGCTCGGCGCCGCGCCACACGGCCTCGCTCAGGTCCGCGCGCAGGCGGTCCTGCACGGCCTGTGCGTCGGCAAACACGGTGTTGTTGAAGCTGTTCAGGTAGAGCTTGAAGGACTTGCTCTCTACGATGTTGGGCGTTTCACAAGGCACGGTCACGTGGGCAATGGCCACCTGGGGCTTGCCGCGCGGGTTGAGCCAGCTCAGTTCATAGGCCGTCCAAAAGTCGGCCCCCGTGAAAGGCACCGAACCCTGGATGCCGATCTCCACGCGCTTGGGCGCACGCGGCAGGGGAAAGAGCAGCGACGGGTCGTACCGGTCCTTGTAGGCCGACACCTTGCCCAACTCGGAATACTCGGGCTGGTGCTGGCTGGGGTGCTGTGCAGAGGACATGGACATCTCAAACAAATTCGCGTTCGCGCAGCCACTTGGTGGCCACCCATTTTTCGCCTTCCAGCACCGGCGCGCCACCGTGCAGGGTGCGCGTGGCGGGGTGCGGCCGGTCGTAGGCAAAGTACACCGCGTTGCCGCGTTGCGGCGCCACCTCCAGCCCCACGTCCGGGAAGGTGGTGCCTCCGCCGCGCGCGGGGTCGTTGAGGTACATCACCAGCGTGGCCACGCGCTGGCCGCCCCGGCGCACGATATTGGCCGTGCCCGGCTCGCTGGGGTCGAAATAGTCGTAGTGGGGCTTGTACTCGGCACCCGGGCGGTACTGCAGCACCTGCAAACCCTCGCCATTTTCCACCGGCCAGTTGAGCAACCGCGCAATGCGCGCCTCCACGCGGGCCACCACTTCGCTCTCGCCCCGGCGAAAGAACATGCCGTTGCTCGTGCGGTCGGCGTTGAGTTCCTCCCCCCCGGTGACCGTTTGCACCGTGAGCGAACGCTGCATGCGCGGCCGTGCGGCGTCAATCAGGGCATCGCATTCCTCGTCAGACAGAAACTGCCCAAACACCGCCATTCGCGGGCTTTGCATCTGCGCCAGCACCTGCACCACGCGGTCCCCCAGGTCCAGCAGCCGGGGGGAGCCACGCAGATCAGGCTGCGGCAGCACGGGCGCAAAGTCCTGCGCTTGCGAAACCCCAGGCACGGCAGGCAAAGCCTGCGCGGGCGACCGCTGCTGCAGGTGTTCGCTGAGCGTGGACTCCATGGCCTGCACCGCCACATCCTCGTGCCAGCCCGCGTCGCGCATGGCCTTGAGCACGGCTTCCGGCGGGAAGCCTGCCGAGGCCTGCTCCACGATCCAGCGCTTGAGTTCGGGCGTGACGGCCTGGCTCATGCTTCAGGCCTTCGCATCCCGGCGGAACACCAGCCGGTCGGTTTCAGAAGCCGCTGGCACAAACTGGTAGCCCTCCAGGTCAAAACCCTTGAGCCCCTCCACCGTGCCAATGCGCTTGCTCACGGCGTAACGCACCATCAGCCCGCGCGCGCGCTTGGCCATGAAGCTGATGACCTTGTACTTGCCCGCCTTGAGTTCCTCGAACACGCAGGTCACCACACGGGGCTTCAGCGCCTTCTTGTCCACCGACTTGAAATACTCCTCGCTCGCCAGGTTGACGACCACGGGCGTCTTGTCGGCGGCAGCGCGCTGGTTCAAATAGTCGGCAATTTGCGTGCCCCAGAACTGGTACAGGTTCTTGCCCCGGGGTGTTTCCAGGCGCGTGCCCATTTCCAGCCGGTAGGGCTGCATCAGGTCGAGCGGGCGCAGCACGCCGTACAGGCCGCTCAATATGCACACGTGTTCCTGCACCCAGGCCAGGTCTTTTTCGCCCAGCGTGCGCGCGTCAAGCCCCTCGTACACATCGCCGTTGAAGGCCAGCACGGCCTGCTTGGCGTTCGCGGTGGTGAAAGTCGGCTGCCACGCCTGGTAACGGGCCACATTCAGCCCGGCAAGCTGGTCGCTCAGGTCCATCAGCGTGGCAATGTCCTGTGGCGATTTTTTGCGCAATACGTCGATCAGCTCGCCGGCCTGCGGCACGAACAGCGGCTGCGTGTGGGTGGAAACGTGGGTGGGCGTCTCGTAATCGAGCGCCTTGGCTGGAGACAATAGGAACAACATGCTCAACATCCTCTATCTGGACGATTATCTTGCAAGCGTGGACAAGCCCGCAGGGCTGCTGGTTCACCGCACCGGCCTGGACGCTGGCGAGACACGCTTTGCCCTGCAGATGCTGCGCGACCAGTTGGGGCGGCCCGTGTGGCCCGTGCACCGGTTGGACAAAGGCACCAGCGGCGTGCTGCTGTTTGCCTTGCAGGCCGAGGTGGCGCGCACGCTGGGCCAGGCCATCGAGCAAGGCCACGCACTGCGCAAAACCTACCATGCCGTGGTGCGCGGCTGGCCTGCCGGGCAAGGCGAAATCGACCACCCGCTACGCCGCATGATCGACGACGCCCGCAGCGGGCGCGAAGAGGTGCAAGCAGCGCAGACCTTGTACCGGCGGCTGGCGCGGTACGAATTGCCGCTGGCCCAGGGCAGCTTCCCGAGCACGCGGGCGGCACTCGTGGAACTGCAGCCGCTGACCGGCCGCCGCCACCAGTTGCGCAGGCACATGAAGCACATTGCCCACCCCATACTGGGCGATGCCACGCATGGCAAGGGGCCGCTCAACCGGGCCGTGGCCAGCCACCTGGGCCTGCAACGGCTGTGGCTGCACGCAGCCCGGCTTGCGCTGACGCACCCTGTCACGGGTGGACCCTTGACCATCGAATCGCCCACCGGCCCCGAATGGTCGTTGTGGGAACCCTGGCGCGTGGACTGAAGGCTATTTCAAGTCACCCGCCAGGCTGGCCAAGGTCTCGGGCGTGATCTGCACGTGGGCCGGGTAGTTGGTGTGGTCACACCCCAGCTTCACAGCGGCACCGGCCTTGACCGCCGCGCACATCGCCGGGGTCAGTTCAAAGCGCAGAAAGTGCACGGCCGAGGTCTTGTCCTCGGTCTCGCGGTCCAGGTCCTCGTCGGCCACGGCGTAAACACGCGCATGCCCCTCCACCTCCACGAACATGCGGTCCCCAATGCCAATCAGCCGCGCCAGCTCGCGCTTACGCTCGTTGATGTCGGGGTACTCCAGCAGCATCGTGGCCTTCCAGTTACTGCCGTCTGGCACCAGCGGGGCGTAGGCGTCGATCTCGTCCTGGATGCCCTCTTCCTCAAAGATCTTCTCGATGCGCAGCATCTCCTGGATCTGGTAGCGCATGCTCAGCTCGCTTTCGAACTGCACGCTCACGTGCTCGCCCAGGTACACCGTGCGCAGCTTGCGGTGGGCAATCACTTCGGGCTTGTGGATCTTGCGCCACTTGCTGTAGGCCTCCAGCGTCATCAGGCTGTCGGGGGTGATCTTTCCGGTCAGTTGCATAGCAGCGTTCCCTTTCACTTCAATCCGTAGGCCATGCGCACCAGCGTCAGGGGGTGCGCCAACGTTGGCGTGCCCAGTTGGTTGACTTCAAACCCCTGCGCAATGTGGTGCCCGCCCAGCGGGCAGTCTGAACTGATGTAGTCGGGCTTGGCCCCGTCCTTCATCTGCGACATGGCCTTGAACACCGGCTTGCCGATCTTCATGGCCATGGGGTGGTAGGCCTTCTTCACCCCAAAGGTGCCCGCGTGGCCCGAGCAACGCTCGATGGTGTTGACCGTGGTGCCGGGCACCATCTTCAACATCTCCTCGGTCTTCTTGCCGATGTTCTGCACACGGCCATGGCAGGGTATCTGGTAGCTCACGTTGCCCAGCGGCTGCGGGAACTCGGTCTTGAGCAGCCCGTCGCGCTTGCGCGCCATCAGGTACTCAAACGGGTCCCACATCGCGTCCTTCACCAGTTGGGTGTCGGCGTCATCTGGGAACATCAGGGGCAGTTCCTGCTTGAACATCAGCGTGCAGCTGGGCACCGCGCTCAGAATGGCAAAGCCGTCCTTGGCGTACCGGGCAAGCACGGGAATGTTGGCCTCCTTGGCCGCCTGCACCGAATCCAGGTCGCCCAGCTCCAGCTTGGGCATGCCGCAGCAACGCTCCTTCTCCACCAGCACGTAGGGTATGTCGTTGTGCGCCAGTATCTTCAGCAGGTCGTGGCCAATGCCAGGCTCGTTGTAGTTGACGAAGCAGGTTGAAAAAATCACCACCTTGCCAGGGGTGCGTTCACCGTCCTTCACCTCGGTGGCCTGGGACTCGGCCGCACCCCAGCGAAAACGCCGGGTGGCCAGCTCGGGCAGCCAGGCGTCGCGGTGCACACCCATGGCCTTTTCCATCAGGCCGCGCGCCACCTTCGTCTTGTTCACGGCGTTGGCCACCTGCACCACGATGGGAATGCCGGCGAAAGAGCCATGCACGTCGGTGGAGGCCAGGAATTTCTCTGCCGCCTTCACCTCACCCTTCTTGAACTTGATGGCCTTGGCTCGCAGCATGGTGTGCGGAAAGTCAAGGTTCCATTCGTGCGGCGGCGTGTACGGGCACTTGGTCATGTAGCACAGGTCGCACATATAGCACTGGTCCACCACCTTCCAGTAGTCCTTCTTGTCCACGCCGTCCACTTCCATGGTGGAGCTTTCGTCCACCAGGTCGAACAGCGTTGGAAAGGCACCGCACAGGCTCACACAACGGCGGCAGCCGTGGCAGATTTCAAAGATGCGCTCCAGCTCGGTCAAACACTTTTCCTCGTCATGGAAATCCGGGTTCTTCCAGTCCAGGGCGTGCCGGGTGGGCGCCTCCAGGTTGCCTTCTCGTGCCATGTTGTTCTCCTCTGTCGATGGGGTCGTCTGACCTTGCGCTTCTTTTGAACGCTGGGCGAGAGGTGCTGCCAGCGAAAACGCGTGGGCAACACCCAACGCTCAACCCTCCAGCGGGTCGAGACTGTCATCGCAAGATGCGAAGTTCATGGGCCCCCATGCTTCGCTGCCCCCCGAGGGGGCGTTCGTCGCCTTGGGGCGGCCCGGCGGCGACTCAGTCCGCCAGCTCGGCCAGGGCCTTGGCGTAGCGGTTGGCGTGCGAACGCTCGGCCTTTGCCAAGGTCTCGAACCAGTCGGCGATTTCGTCAAAACCCTCTTGGCGGGCGGTCTTGGCCATGCCCGGGTACATGTCGGTGTACTCGTGGGTCTCGCCTGCAATGGCGGACTCCAGGTTCTGGCGGGTGGCACCGAAGGGCATGCCCGTGGCTGGGTCACCAGAGGCTTCCAGGAACTCCAGGTGCCCGTGCGCGTGGCCGGTTTCACCTTCGGCGGTGGAGCGGAACAGGGCCGCCACGTCGTTCTGGCCCTCCACGTCGGCCTTGTTCGCGAAGTACAGGTAACGGCGGTTCGCCTGGGATTCGCCCGCAAAGGCGTCTTTCAGGCACTGTTCGGTCTTGGAACCTTTCAGTTGAGGCATGGTGGTCTCCTGTTTGAAGTCGAAGGAAATGCCGCCGGTCACGCAGACCTGCCTGGCCCGTCACCGGCCGACGGATCAACCATATCCCCATCGAAGCGCGATGTCTAATAGGTCACGCCTATGTTGTGGATTGATGGGGGCTATGTGACTGGGCCTCAAACTGCGCACGATCGCGCCTCCCCGTAAAATCTTCAGCTTTTGCGCTCCTGCATTCCCAGCTTCCCATAACAGCCATGACCGACACCGTCGCCCAGCCCGGCCTTCAGGCCCTGTCCAAGTCCTTCGAGCCTGCGGCCATTGAACGCCAGTGGGGCCCCGAGTGGGAGAAGCGCGGCTATGGCGTGGCCGGCTTCCGCGGCACGGGCGCCGCCCAGGCGGGCGCACCCTCCTTCGCCATCCAACTGCCGCCGCCCAACGTCACGGGCACGCTGCACATGGGCCACGCCTTCAACCAGACCATCATGGACAGCCTCACCCGCTACCACCGCATGATGGGCTTCAACACCGTGTGGGTGCCGGGCACTGACCACGCGGGCATTGCCACGCAGATCGTGGTGGAGCGCCAGTTGCAAGGCCAGGGCATCAGCCGCCACGACATGGGCCCCACGCCCGAAGAAGCGCGCAAGAACTTCGTGG
>CBKZAG010000107.1:0-11291 GCA_966692625.1 uncultured Comamonadaceae bacterium | reverse complement strand
TGCGCCGCGAGGTGGACCCGAATGTCGAGATGGTGCCGGCGGCGCACATCCGGTCCGAAGTCGGCTCCGCAAGCTTTCACGGCGGCATGCTGCAGAAGACCAGTGCACAGATGCACGTGGGCAAGTTCGGCGTGGGGCTGGCTCAAGCGGCGGCGCGCGCGGGTGCACGCATCTACGAGCGTGCACCGGTGACCAGGTTGGACCGCCGTGCCGATGGCCGCTTCAGCGTCACCTGCGGCCGTGGCAGCATCGATGCCGGGCAGGTGCTGCTGGCGACAGGCAACTCCCGCACGGGCCCGTTCTTCCACTTCCGCCGCCGCATGGTTTCGGTGGGCAGCTTCATCATCGCCACGGAGCCGCTGGATGCAGCGCTGCTGGCCCGTCTGGTGCCGTGCCGCCGCAACTACGTCACGTCCAAGAATGTTGGCAACTACTTCCGCCTGTCGCCCGACAACCGGCTGGTCTTCGGCGGGCGTGCGCGCTTTGCCATGTCCAGCCCCAAATCGGACCAGAAGAGCGGGGTCATTCTGCGCGCGGCGATGGAAGACTTCTTCCCCGAGCTGCGCGGCGTGCGCATCGACTATTGCTGGGGCGGTCTGGTGGACATGACGGCGGACCGCCTGCCGCGTGCGGGTGAGCACCGTGGCATGTATTACTCAACGGGCTACAGCGGACATGGCGTGCAGATGTCCGTGCACATGGGGCAGGTCATGGCCGATGTCATGGCAGGCCAGCCAGAACGAAATCCGTGGCGTGCATTGACGTGGCCGGCGATACCTGGCCACTTCGGCAAGCCTTGGTTTTTGCCGATCGTAGGTGCCTACTATCGGTTTCAGGATTGGTTGCATTGACCGGGGCGGCCCGATCCATGCAACCAAGCAGTGGCGGTGGAATGGACCGCAGTTGTAAACCATCGGCGAATGTTGCCGGTACACGTTTCAGGACTTGAGGAGATAGACATGAGCGACACAAAACTCGATATCGTCATTCCGCCGCAATCTGCGCTCAATGACAGCGTCATTGGTGACATGAAGCGGGGAACCACCCGTCGCGATGTCATGCGCCAACTCGTGGCTGGCGGCGTCATGGCCACCACAGCGGGCAGTTTGCTGACCCATACCGGCGCAGCCTTTGCGCAGGCACCGAAGAAGGGCGGCAAGATCCGCGTCGCTGTTGCGGCCGGTTCCACCGCGGACACACTCGATCCGGCCAAGGGCGGCAACATCGCCGACTACGTGCGCCACTTCATGTTCTACAGCCGCCTGACCGATATCGACACCAAGCTGACGCCGCAGATGGCGCTCGCCGAATCGTTCAGCACCAAGGACGCAACGTTGTGGACCGTCAAGCTGCGCAAGGACGTGCGCTTCCACGACGGCAAGCCGCTGACCTCGGCCGACGTCGTGTACACGTTGCTGCGCCACAAAAACCCGGCCAACGCATCCAAGGCCAAGGCCGTGGCAGACGAATTTGAAGAAATCAAGGCGACCGGCCCGCTTGAGCTTCAGATCAAGCTGAATTCGCCCAATGCTGACCTGCCAGCACTGCTGGGCACTGCCCATTTTTCCATCATCAAGGATGGCACGACGGACTTCACCACCGCGATCGGCACCGGCCCTTACAAGTGCAAGGAATTCAAGCCGGGCGTGCGTTCCATCAGTGTGCGCAATGACGACTATTGGGTGTCTGGCAAACCGTACCTGGACGAGATCGAGTACTTCTCGATTCCCGACGAGGCCGCACGCGTCAACGCGCTGCTGTCGGGTGACGTGCATCTGATCAATGGCATCAACCCGCGTTCGGTGCCGGCAATCGAGGCTGCCCCCAACTACACGGTGTACGAGTCGAAGACCGGCCATTACACCGACATCATCATGCGCGACAACCTGGGGCCGGTGAAGAACCCGGATTTCGTGCTGGCAATGAAGTACATGCTCGACCGTGAACAGATCCGCAAGGTGGCCATGCGTGGTTTCGGCGTGATCGGCAACGACCAGCCGGTTCAGCAGTCCAGCCGTTACTACCATGCCGGTTTGCCACAGCGTGCGTTCGACCTCGACAAGGCCAAGTTCCACCTGCAGAAATCCGGCATGGCCGGCATGACCCTGCCGGTGGTGGCGTCCACGGCGGCTACCGGTTCGGTTGACATGGCGCAGATTCTGCAACTCTCCGCACAGAAGGTTGGTCTGAACCTGGACATCAAGCGCATGCCCGCCGATGGCTATTGGTCCAACCACTGGGCCAAGCATCCCATCTCCTTCGGCAACATCAACCCGCGCCCCACGGTTGACCTGATGTTCACACTGTTCTACAAGTCGGATTCAGCCACAAACGTGTCGGGCTGGAAGAACGAGAAGTTCGACCAGCTGCTCGACGTGGCACGAGCTGAAACGAACGAGGCCAAGCGCAAGCAGATGTACGCGGACATGCAGGTGATGGTGCATGAGCAGTGCGGTGTCGGCATTCCGATGTTCATCCACTCGCTCGACGGCTTCACCAACAAGCTCAAGGGCTACAACGGGCACCCGTTGGCAGGCCTGATGGGCTACACATTCGCCGAGAACGTCTGGCTCGACGCCTGACGCCTGTTGGCAATTGGCTGGCGCCAGGGTGGCGCCAGCCCATTCCATGATGAAAGAACAATCATGAACGGAACCACTGCACGGCTCATCGTGAACCGGCTCGGGGTGGGGGTGCTGACCCTGCTGGCCGTTTCAATCGTGATCTTCACGATCACCAACCTGCTGCCGGGCGATGCCGCCCAGGCCATGCTGGGCCAGGAAGCGACGCCGGAGCTGCTTGCCGCCCTTCGCGAGAAGTTCGGGCTGGACCAGCCCGCCCATGTCCGCTACTTCAAGTGGCTGGGTGGTCTGCTCAGTGGTGACCCTGGCATTGCCTTGGCCAACGGTCTGCCTGTGGCGGAACTGATCGGTACGCGCCTGCCGAAGTCGTTGATGCTGGCGGCGGCAACCACGGCCGTGTCGGTTCCTGTTGCACTGGCCATCGGCATATCGTCTGCCATGTACCGTGGCACGCTGTACGACCGCACGGTGAGCGTCGCAACGGTGTGGACCGTGTCCGTGCCGGAGTTTCTGATTGCCACCGTGGCGGTGCTGATCTTTGCGGTCAAACTGCGCTGGCTGTCCGCACTGTCGCGTGCTGAAGACATCGAGACTTTTGGCCAGTTCCTGCGTGTGTATGCCATGCCAGTGATGACGCTGTGCTGCGTGATCGTCGCGCAGATGGCGCGCCTGACCCGCGCCGCGGTGATCGACCAGCTCAATTCCTCCTACATCGAGATGGCGCGCCTCAAAGGCGTGCGTCCGATCCGCATGGTGTTGACCCATGCGCTGCCCAACGCGGTTGGCCCCATTGCCAACGCGATTGCGCTTTCCCTGGCGTACCTGATTGGCGGCGTGATCATCGTCGAATCGATTTTCAACTACCCCGGCATTGCCAGCCTGATGGTGGACTCCGTCACCATGCGCGACATGCCTGTGGTGCAGGCCTGTGCGATGGTCTTCTGCGCCGGTTACCTGGTGCTGCTGACCATGGCCGACCTGGCCGCGATTCTTTCCAACCCGAGGTTGCGCAAATGAACACCACCTCCCTTACCCCCGCTGCCAAACGCAAGCCGCGCCGCCGTCTGCCGCTGGCGGCCGTGATCGGCCTGACGATCGTCGTGTTCTGGCTGATGATGGCGCTGTTCGGCCCCTCCCTGGCAATGCATGATGTGGGCGGCATCACCGGCGACGACGTGTTCGCGCCCATGAGTGCTGCGCACCCGCTGGGCACAGACTACCTGGGCCGCGACATGCTGAGCCGCATCCTGCACGGTGCGCCTTACACCATTGGCGTGGCACTGGCGGCAGTGGTGGTGGCCAGCTTCGGCGGCACCGCGCTGGCCCTGTTCGCCGCTGCCGCAGGCGGCTGGTTCGACGCCATCGTCAGCCGCATCGTCGACGTCAAGCTCAGCATTCCCAGCAAGCTGCTGGCGCTGATCATCATCGCCGCCTTCGGTTCGTCGATCCCCGTTCTCATTCTGACGGCAGGCATTGGCTACATGCCCGGTGCCTACCGCATCTCACGCTCGCTGGCCGTGAACGTGCAGGCCATGGACTACGTGCAGGCCGCCAGGGCGCGTGGCGAGGGCTTGGCCTACATCACCTTCTTCGAGATGCTGCCCAACATGTTCCGCCCCGTGCTGGCCGACTTCGGTCTGCGTTTCGTGTTCATCGTGCTGATGTTGAGCGGCATGAGCTTCCTGGGACTGGGTGTGCAGCCGCCCGAGGCCGATTGGGGCTCTCTGGTGCGGGAAAACATCATCGGCCTGAGCGAAGGCGCCCCTGCGGTGATTGTTCCGGCGATTGCCATTGCAACGCTGACCATTGGCGTCAACATGGTCATCGACAGTCTGGCCGGCCGCAAGCGCCGTGGAAGCGAGGGTTGAAATGACTGAAATCGTCAAGGTATCTGGCCTGCGGGTCACGGCCCGCAACGACATGGGCGAGGAGTTCCCCATCGTCCACGGGGCAGAGTTTTCCATCAAGAAAGGCGAGGTGCTCGCGCTCATTGGCGAGTCCGGCTCGGGCAAGACGACGATTGCGCTGGCACTGATGGGCTATGCGCGCGCGGGCTGCCGCCTGGCCGGCGGCTCGGTGACGGTTGCTGGCCACCAGGTGCTGGCCATGAACGACAGCCAACTGGCCAGTCTGCGCGGCCGCAAGGTGGCCTACATCGCGCAGAGTGCCGCTGCGTCGTTCAACCCGTCGAAACGGCTGATGGACCAGGTGGTGGAAAGCGCGCTGATCCACAAGGTGATGTCGCGCGAGGTGGCCGAAGCCAAGGCGGTGGAGCTGTTCCGGGAGCTGGCCCTGCCGGAGCCGGAGAAGATTGGCTCGCGTTATCCGCACCAGGTGTCGGGCGGCCAGCTGCAGCGCCTGATGGCAGCCATGGCCTTGATCACCGACCCCGACCTGGTGATTCTGGACGAACCCACCACGGCCTTGGACGTGACCACGCAGATCGAAGTGCTGCGTGCGTTCAAGAAGGTGGTGCAGGAGCGCGGCAGCACGGCGGTGTATGTGTCGCACGACCTGGCGGTGGTGGCCCAGATGGCCGACCGCATTGTGGTGTTGCGCGACGGCGAGATCCGCGAGACGGGTACGACCACGCAGATACTCACCGCACCCGCGCACCCCTACACGAAGAGCCTGCTGGCCGCCATCGCGCCCAAGCGCAGTACCGCGAGCGCCGAGATCAAGCCGTCACAGGAGCACCCGCTGCTGGAGGTGCGCGGCCTGTACGCTTCCTACGGCGTGGCCAAGCGCGGTGTGCCGGCCAAGTGCGTGCTGGACGACATCAACCTCGTCATTCCGCGCGGCGCCACCGTTGGCGTGATCGGTGAGTCGGGCTCTGGCAAGACGACGCTGGCGCGTGCCATTGCTGGCATGGTGGCGCCATCGGAAGGCGAAATTCTGCTGGACGGCAAGCGCCTGGCGCCCACGCTTGAAGGCCGCACCCGCGAGCAGTTCCGCCGCATCCAGTTCGTGTTCCAGAACGCCGACACGGCGCTCAACCCCTTGCACACCATCGAACGCATCCTGGGCCGCCCGCTGGAGTTCTACCACGGTATGAAGGGCGAGGCGCGCCGCAAGCGGGTGCTGCAGTTGCTGGATCTGGTCAAGCTGCCGTCAACCGTGGCCGACCGTCTGCCGGGTGAACTGTCCGGTGGACAGAAGCAGCGCATCAACCTGGCGCGTGCCTTGGCGGCACAGCCCGACCTGATCCTGTGTGACGAGGTGACCTCTGCGCTTGACACCGTGGTCGGTGCCGCCATCCTGGAACTGATGGCCGAGCTGCGAAAGGAACTGAACGTGTCGTACATGTTCATCAGCCACGACATCAACACGGTGCGCAGCATCTGCGACGAGATCGTGGTCATGTACGCAGGGCACAAGGTGGAAGCGCGCAAGCGCGATGCCATGTCGCTGCCACCTTTCCACCCGTATTCGCACCTGCTGGTTTCGTCGGTGCCGGCGCTGCGCCGGGGCTGGCTGGAAGAGGTGGAGGGCCGCACGCCGTCGTCGCTGCCGCCGCTGGTCTCTGCAGGGCAGATGCGCGGCATCTGCTCCTTCCTTGACCGCTGCCCGTTGCGCGTGGATGGCGTGTGCAACAACTTGCCGCCGCCCCGCCAGTTGCTGGACAACGGCGGCAGCATCTTGTGCCACCGGACGGAGTCTGAGCTGCGCCACATCCAGAGCCCGTTGCGCTTGGTGGAGGAGAACGTCGCATGAACCCGCGCTTCATCCGTTTGGCGGAAACCGCGCGGGCCCGCGTCCGTCTGGTGATCGATGGGCAGGCGGCTGAAGCGCTTCAGGGCGATACCTTGATGGTAGCCGTGCTGCAGAACGTGCGCAGCCTGCGTGAATCGGAGTTTGGCGACGGCAAGCGTGCAGGTTTTTGCCTGATGGGGGCCTGCCAGGATTGTTGGGTATGGACGGCGCAAGGCGAACGTTTGCGCGCCTGCACCACCGAGGTGAAAGACGGAATGAGCATCGTCACAAAACAGCCGGGGGCGACATGGCCGAACCCCGCGTGATCATCGTTGGCGCCGGGCCTGCGGGCGTGCGCTGCGCCGAAACCCTGGTGGCCGCTGGCCTGCGGCCAACCGTGGTGGACGAGAACCGGCGTGACGGCGGTCAGATCTACCGCCGCCAGCCAGAGAACTTCACGCGCCCCTACGCCAAGCTGTACGGCACCGAGGCGGAGCGCGCTCAGGACCTGCATGAGACTTTTGACGTGTTGCGCGGCAGGATTGAATATCTGCCCGAAACCCTGGCCTGGAACATTGCCGACAACAAGCTGCACGTGGTGCACGAAGAACGCAGCCGCGCCTTGCCTTTTGACGCACTGGTGATTTGCTCTGGCGCCACCGACAGGCTGATGCCCGTGAAGGGCTGGCACTATGCAGGCACCTACAGCCTGGGTGCATCGCAGATTGCGCTGAAGGCCCAGGCCTGCGCCATTGGCCGCCAGATCGTGTTCATGGGCAGCGGGCCGCTGCTGTACCTGGTGGCTTCGCAATACGTCAAGGCCGGTGCCACGGTGGCGGCGGTGCTGGACACGTCGCCCTTCATGCGGCGTGTGGCCGCGTTGCCCAAGCTGCTGGCCCGTCCGGCGGTGCTGTTCAAGGGGCTGGTGCTGGTGGCTGGGCTCAAGCGCGCGGGTGTGAAGGTGCTCACAGGCATCACGCCCATCGAAATCAAGGGCTCGCCGGAAAGCGGCGTGCAAGGCGTGGTGTTCCATGACGCGCGCGGCAACACCCAAACGCTGGAGTGCGACGCCGTGGCCATGGGTTACCACCTTCGCCCGGAAACGCAACTGGCCGACCTGGCGCGCTGTGCCTTCCGCTTCGACCAGGAAACCCGCCAGTGGCTGCCCCAGGTGGGGGCGGATGGCCGCACGTCGGTGCCAGGGGTGTACCTGGCTGGCGACGGCATGCGCGTATTGGGGGCCGATGCCGCCGAAGTGGGCGGGCGCCTGGCCGCCCTGGCTTTGTTGTCCGACCTGGGCCGCAAGGTGCCGGACGCTGAACTGCAGTGCTTGCGGGCGCAGCAAGCCAAGATGGAGCGCTTCCGCCAAGGTTTGGCGCAGGCCTTCCCCTGGCCCGCGCAACAGGCCGCACAACTGCCGGACGATGCCATCGTCTGCCGCTGCGAAGCCATCACCGCGGGTGAGTTGCGCCGGGTGGTGTGCGACATGGGCGCGCAGGAAGCCAACCGTGCCAAGGCCCTGAGTCGCGTGGGCATGGGGCGCTGCCAGGGCCGGTATTGCGGTCACGCGGGCGCCGAGGTGATTGCGCATGCCGCCGGGGTGCCGGTCGAGCAGGTGGGTCGCCTGCGCGGGCAGGCACCGGTGAAGCCGCTTTCCATCGCGGTGCGGGAGGAGACGGAATGAGCGCGCTTGCAGCGGATGTGATCATTGTGGGCGGCGGCATCATGGGTGCCTCCACCGCGTTCTTTTTGCGCAAGCGTGGCATGTCGGTCATCCTGCTGGAGCGGGGATTGATTGGCCAGCAGGCCAGCGGCGTCAACTTCGGCAACGTGCGCCGCATGGGGCGTCCCGTGGAGCAACTGCCGCTGTCAAACCGCTCTCGCGAGATCTGGTTGAAGTTCAAGGAATTGTTCGGCGAGGACACCGAGCTCTTGCTGAACGGTCAGATGCGCGTCGGCTTTACGCCGGAGCACGAAGAGCGGATGGCAAAGTATGCGCAGGAGGCGAAGGACTTTGGCCTGGGCATGCAGATGATGGGTGGGAAAGCGCTGCGCGAGCGCTTTCCCTGGCTGGGGCCGGAAATCACTTCGGGTTGCTACGCGCCTTACGAGGGCCATGCGAATCCCCGGCTGGCGGCGCCGATTATCGGCCGTGCCGCGGTGCGCGAAGGCGCGCAGGTGTTTGAGAACACGGAGATCGTGAACGTCGAAAAGGATGGCGAGGACTTTCGAGTCACTGCCGCCGATGGCCGGGCCTTCCGCGCACCCGTGGCGCTCATCACCGCCGGCGCCTGGGGAAATCTCATCAGCACCAGCTTTGGCGAACCGGTGCCGATGATCGCCAAGGCACCGCAGATGTGCGTCACCGAACCGGTGCCTTACGCCATCGGACCGACCACCGGTGCGCTGTCGGACGATCCCGATCAAGGTGTCTACTTCCGCCAGGTGGCGCGCGGCAACATCGTCATCGGCGGCGGCGGCCGTGAACTGGCGGACATCGAGAATCGGCGCGCCTACGTCAACCCGCGCAGAACGCTGCTGAAGCTCAAGAATGTGCCGCGCGTGGTGCCGGCATTCAGGCATCTGCACATCATTCGCGTCTGGAGCGGGATTGAGGGTTACATGGAAGACAGCCGGCCAATCATGGGGCCGAGCGCGCGCGTACCCGGCCTGTACTACGCATTCGGCTTCTCTGGCGAAGGTTTCCAGCTGGGCCCAGGCGTGGGCGACGTGATGGCGGAACTCATCCTCACAGGCATGACGACCACACCGATCGAGCCCTACCACATAGGGCGTTTTGCCAACTTGACGGCGAACGCTGCTTAAGTTCCTTTACATCACCATTGAAAGAGCAGACCATGCTGAATCTGGAGCAGGCAACCGCGACCCTGGACGTACCGCCGACCTTTGTCGATCTGCGTGACTTTGCCCGGGACGCAAGCCTGGGCGTCGCGACGGGCGTACAGGAAGCCGAAGACCGTTTTCTCACTTCCCGCCGCGTGCTGGACTGGGCATCGGGGCCGGTGACGGCTGGCGTCATCACGCTGGAGGCGGGCGACGGCGCGGTGCAATCTCTTGCGGCAGACGAATTCATCATCGTCCATGAAGGTCAGATCACACTGACCCAGCAAGACCAGACCTTGACTCTGCAGCCGGGCCAGAGCGCCGTGATCAAGCAGGGTGCAGCATTCGCCTGGTCGGCGCAAGGGCCGGTGTCGCTTATCTTCACCCGCTACAACCGCAGCCAGCCGGGTGACGGCGCCATCGTGCCGATCAAGGAAGACCCGGTGATGGGGCCCTCGGGCGGCCCGGCGGCCGACCTGCTGACGACACCGGCGCCCACCTGCCGCAACCACACCGACTACACGTCTGCGGACGGCGAGTTCATGTGCGGCACCTGGGACTCGACACCCTATGCGCGCCGTTCGATGTACTACCGCCACTACGAGCTGATGTACCTGCTGGAAGGCAGCGTGACCTTTGTGGATGAGACCGGCCGCAGCGGTACGTTTTCCAAAGGCGACATCTTCCTTGTCGAGCAGGGCGCCAACTGCAGCTGGGACAGCAGCGTGGACGTGGCCAAGGTCTATGTGATTTACCGACCCAAGTGATCGGGACTCGCGGGGATACACCCATGACATTCCTCTACAAGGCCGATCCGGTGCGCGGTGCAGTGTGGGCCGAGCTGTTTGCCCGCCAGATGCCGGAGTTGCCGTTTCGCATCTGGCCCGACATGGGGGACCCGAGCGACGTGCGTTACCTGGCCGCCTGGCAGCCGCCAGAGGACTTGTCGGCCCGCTTCCCCAACCTGGAAGTGCTGTTCTCGACTGGGGCCGGAACCGACCACTTCGATTTCTCCGTCATTCCCGAGACGCTGCCCGTGGTTCGCATGGTGGAGTCCGGCATCGTCAAGGGCATGGTTGAATACGTCACGCTTGCCGTGCTGTCTGTTCACCGTGACTGGCAGACCTATCGCAACCAGCAACGCGCCGCCCAATGGCAGGCGCACCGTGTGTATCCGCCGTCGTCAAGGCGCGTTGGTGTGCTGGGCTTGGGCATGTTGGGCCGTGCCGTGCTGGACAAATTGCGTGGCTTCGGCTTTGACTGCGCAGGGTGGAGCCGGTCGCCAAGGCAAATCCAAGGTGTTGAATGCTACGCGGGTGATGAGGGGTTGAGCGAGTTCCTGGCCCGTACCGACATCCTGATTTGCCTGCTGCCCCTGACCGACAGCACGCGCGGCATCCTCTCCAAGCCGCTGTTCGACCAACTGCCCCAGGGCGCCACCCTGATCAACGTGGGCCGTGGCGGACACCTGGTGCAGCAAGACCTCTTGCAGGCGCTTGACGAAGGAAGGTTGGCGTCGGCCATTCTGGACGTGTGCGAGCCCGAACCGCTACCGCCCGAGCACCCGCTCTGGCACCACCCCAAGGTGCTGTTGACGCCTCACATTGCCAGCATGACGCAGCCCGAAACCGCCGTGGAAGCGGTGGTTGACAACTTGCGCCGCCACCGTGTGGGGTTGCCCATGGTGGGCCTGGTGGACAGGGCGCGAGGCTACTGAATCAGGAGACAACGCTTATGAAAACGCTGTTGCTGAAGAAAGAAGAAGTCCGTGGGTTGATTTCCACGAAGGAAGTCATCGCAGCCGTTGAAGAGGCCTACAAAGGCTTCAACAGCGACCAGGTGGTGCAGCCGGACTACATCGGGATCGACCTTCACCCGCCGCGCGGAGACATCGACTTCAAGCTGGGTTACTACAAGGGCAACGAAATCATCTCGATGAAGGCCTCCTCCGGCGGCTTTCCCAACAACCCGACCACCTATGGCGTGCCCAGCGGCATGGGGACCATCCTGCTGTTCGATGCCCGCAGCTGTGCGCTGGTGTGCGTGATGGACGGCAGCCTGATCACCGGCCTGCGGACGGGGGCGGCCGGGGCCGTGTCGGTGAAGGCGCTGGCCAGGAAAAACGCGAAAAAAGTGACCTCGATCGGCACCGGGAATCAGGCCCGCATGCAG
>CBKZAG010000106.1:0-11341 GCA_966692625.1 uncultured Comamonadaceae bacterium | reverse complement strand
TGTTGCTTGAGCAGATCGGTACGGGCAAGAGTCAGAGACATGATCGGAAGTCCTTGTGTAGTCGACGGATGCATGAATGAAGGGACGCGGGCATGCGCCGCGTAAAGTCCTGGGGGTAGAAATAAAGCCGTTTGGCGTTACTCGTTAAACAGCTTCTCGATCGGATAGTGGCTCTTGACGATTGGCGACTTGATCACGATGTAACTGAAGTATTTCTCGATGTTGACGCCCTGCCTGAGCACGTCTTCGGCAATGCTGTGGTAATGGACCACGCTGCGGGTCACGAACTTGAGCAGGTAGTCGAAACCACCGCTGACCAGGTGGCATTCGACGATCTCATCGACGTTGCGGACGGCAGCTTCGAACCTGGCGAAGTCTTCGCGCCGGTGGTCCGACAGCGTCACCTGGGTAAACACCAGCTGCATGTCGCCCAGTTTCTCGAGCTGCACGTGGGCGCCATATCCCGTGATGTACCCGGCCTTCTCCAGGCGCTTTATCCGGATCAGGCAGGGGCTGGGCGAGAGGCCGACGGCATCGGCCAGATCCACGTTCGTGATCCGGCCGTTGCGTTGCAGGTGGCTGAGGATGCGGATATCGATCCGGTCGAGTTTTAGTGCGTCTTGCATCATCGTCATCCGCCATTCCCTGCAAATTCTTCGGTGCCAGATACGAAATTCGCTGGCTTATTTGACAACCCGGCGTACCTCGGGCTGGTCAAGCACTTCATCCAGCGTTTTCTTCAGGCGGTCGAACAGCAGATCGAAGTCGGCCGCGGTATAGCACAGGGCCGGCGCGAAGCCGAGGACGTTGTCACCAAAGGCGCGGAAGATCACACGGTTGCGGTACGCCACGGTGGCGATGCGCTCGTGCAGCTTGAGCGAGGGGTCGAAGCGGTCCTTGCTGGACTTGTCGGCCACCAGTTCGAGCGCACCCAGCAGGCCGCGGCTGCGCGCCTCGCCCACCAGCGGATGTTTCAGCAGGCTGCGCAAGCCTTCCTCGAAATGCGGTGCCTGGGCAATGCCGTTGGCCAGCAGGCCGCCTTCGGTGTACAGGCGCAACACTTCGAGGCCGATGGCGGCGCTGACCGGGTGCGCGGAATAGGTATGGCCATGGCCGACCGGCACGCCAGCGGGCATGCCGTCGGCGATGCCCGCATAGACCTGGTCCGACATCATGACGGCGCCCATGGGCGCGTAACCGGAAGTCAAGCCCTTGGCCATCACCATCAGGTCCGGCTCCACGCCTTCTGCCTCGCAGGCGAACATCGGGCCGGTGCGGCAGAAGCCGGTGATGACCTCGTCGACGACGAACAGGATGTCCAGTTCGCGGCAGGCATCGCGCATGGCCTTGAGCCAGCCCTTGGGCGGCACGATCACGCCGCCGGAGCCCTGGATCGGTTCGCAGAAGAAGGCCGCCACGTTCTCCTGACCCAGTTCGCGCACCTTGGTGCGCAAGGCCTCGACCGAGGTGCGGATGACCGTTTCCGCGTCAGAGCCGGCCGGATTGCGGTAAGGGTAGGGCGACGGAATCTTGTGCTGGTGAGGCAGCGGTACATCGAAGTTGTGGTGGAACACCGGCAGTGCGGTCAGGCCGGAACCCTGTGCGGATGAGCCGTGGTAGCCGCGCTCGATCGATATGAACTGCTTCTTTTGCGGCCGACCCGTCGAGTTGTAGTAGTGGGTGATGAAGCGGATGGCCGAATCGTCCGCATCGGAGCCGCCGAGGGTGAAATACACATGGCGCAGCGAGGCAGGCGCCAGCTCCACCAGACGCGCGGCGAGGCGGATGGCGGGCTCGGAGCCGAAGTGGAAGTAGCCAGTCGCATACGGCAGCTTGCTCATCTGTTCGGCGGCGGCCCGGACGACGCTTTCCTGCCCATAGCCCACGTTCACACACCACAGGCCAGAGAACGCGTCCAGAAGCTCGTTGCCCTGGGCGTCGCGCAGGTAGGCGCCGTGTCCCGATTCGAGGATGGTGGCGCCGCGCTGCTCGTGGGCGCGGTAGTTGACGAGCGGGTGGATCAAGTGGTCGCGGTCGAGCGCGAGAAGGGTGCTGGTTTGCATGGTGAATTCCGTATCAGTACTTGAACATGTGTGACGAGGGAAGGGCGATTTCCAATCGACCATGCGGCCCGCCAGGAAAGGAAGGCTGAGCCATTTCGCGAGATTGGGTTGATCAGAATGGCGCCATTCTATTTATCGTTGAATAGGCTGAAACACCAATAAATTCACACTACTTTTTCTGTGAAGTTAAAGATGTTTCATGCACTCGACAGCGTCCATGGCGTGCCGCTGCCGAGAACTACGGGAGCTTCTGGTTGCCGCGTCACAGGGGTGGCAGAAAATGTCAGACCGCCTCCAGATCGGAAAGGAATCTGCTCGGGTCCTGCGGCAATAAAGCATCTCTTTGGTGTTGATCTACATAGACTTTTATTCGTCTATCAGCCATCCACCAACAGGAGATCACCTATGGCATACCGCCCCAAATTCATCAGCTTTGATTGCTACGGAACCCTCATCAATTTCGAGATGGGGCCGACCGCAAGGAAGCTCTTCGAAGACCGCGTTCCGGCCGACAGGATGCCGGCCTTCCTGGACAGTTTTCGCTATTACCGCCTGGATGAGGTGCTGGGCGAATGGAAGCCCTTCTTCGATGTGGTGGAGAATTCCATTCAACGGGCGTGCAGGGCGCATGGCGTCGAGTACCGGCCGTCCGATGCCGCCGCCTTGTACAACGCGGTCCCGACCTGGCAGCCCCACCCGAACGTGGTTGAAACGCTGGAGGCCATCGCTCCCCATGTGCCGCTGGTGATCCTGTCGAACTCGATGGTCGACCTGATTCCAGCCAGCGTCGCGCACTTGAAGGCTCCCTTCCACGCCGTGTACACCGCCGAGGAAGCGCGGGCTTACAAACCCCGGGCCCAGATGTTCGAATACATGTTCGATCAACTGGGCTGCGGGCCCGACCAGATGATGCACGTCTCGTCCAGCTTCCGCTACGACCTGATGACCGCGCACGACCTGGGCTTCATGGCCAAGGCATTCATCGATCGCGGGCACGAGCCGGCTTGCGAAGGCTATGGCGTCAACCGCTTGACCGACGTTCGCCAGCTTCCCGGTCTGCTCGGGCTTGAGTTTGCGGCCCAGGCGGCCCATGCAAGACGAGTCGCATGATGGCGGCGGATCGTCCCATCACCGCAGCGGCGTTGAACACGGCCGTCCCCAGGCTCTCTCAGGACGAGGTCGAGGGGCTGGTCTACCGCCTGTACGGCATACAGGGCAGCGCCAAGCCCCTGGCGGGCGAGCGCGACCAGAACTGCTGTATCGAGACAGCGGATGGCACGCGTTACGTGTTCAAGATCAGCAACCCGTCCGAACCTGTCCCTGTGGTTGATTTCCAGATCGGTGCGCTCGAGCACATCGCCCGTGTATCGCCGGACCTGCCTGTGCCCCACGTGGTGCGCACGCTGGCGGGCCGCACGCGCGACACGGTGACCTTGTCCTGTGGTGCGCAGTCCACGGTGCGGATGTTGAGCTATCTGGACGGCATCCAGATCCGGGAGACGCCGCGCACCGCCACGCAACGCAGGGCCATGGGGGCGTTCCTGGCCCGGTTGAACCTGGCATTGCGCGATTATTCGCACCCGTCCGCGACTCACGACTTGCTTTGGAACGTCTCGGCGGCGCACCGGTTGACGGCCATGTTCGACGCGATCGACGAGGCCCCGAGGCTTGCGCTCGTCAAGACGTTCATGCAGCGCTTCACCGACCACGTGCTGCCGCGTCTGGCTTCGGTGAGGGCGCAGGTCATCCACAACGACTACCACCTCTACAACGTGCTGGTGGCGCCTGAAGATCATGAACGCATCGTGGGCGTGATCGATTTCGGTGACATGCTGCATGCGCCACTGGTTGGCGAGGTGGGCACGGCGGCGGCCTTTCACTCCGCGGGTTGTGCCGACCTGTTCGAGGGGCCGTCGCAGTTCGTCGGGGCCTATCACGCCACACTGCCGTTGACCAACGTTGAGCAGGAGATCGTCGCCGATCTCATGGCCACACGCTACCTCATCACGGCACTGATTTCGGAGTGGCGCGCCAAACGCTACCCCGAGAACCGCGCCTACATCATGCGCCACAACCCCGCCGCCTGGGAGGCGCTGACGCAGTTGGCCGACCTGTCACGCCACGAGATGCGTGACCGCCTGTTGGCCGAAACACGAGCAGTACATCAAGGATAAGGAAGCACACATGAAAAGCACCACCGACCTCAACATGGTCAACGCCTACATCCCGGGGCGTGTGAACTTGAACCCTGCCACCGCTGCGATGATCGCGCGGCGTGACGCCTTGCTCGGCCCGGCCTACCGCTTGCAGTACGAGCATCCGCTGCACATCGTGCGCGGCGAAGGGGTGTGGCTGATCGACCCGCAAGGCCGCCGTTACCTCGATGTCTACAACAACGTCACTTCACTCGGGCATTGCCATCCGGCGGTGACCGAAGCGATCTGCAAGCAGGTGCAGACGCTGGCAACCAACACCCGCTATCTGCACGACACGATTCTTGAACTGGCCGAACGCCTTCTGGCCACCGTGACCGAAACGGAGCTGGCGCATCTCATGCTCACCTGCACGGGCAGCGAGGCGAACGACCTTGCCTACCGTATCGCGCAGGTTCGCACCGGTGGCACGGGCGTGATCGTGACCGAAACCGCCTATCACGGTTTCACCGATGCGGTGTCCAAATTCTCGCCATCGCTCGGTGTGACAGTCGATCTGGGTGCGCACGTTCGCCTGGTCCCGGCACCCAGCCTCTACCATGCAGAAGGCGCCGACATCTCCGAACGCTTCACGCGCGATGTCGAGGCTGCGATCGCCGACCTGAAGCGCCATGGCATCAAGCCAGCGGCCCTGATTGTCGACTCGGTGTTCACCAGCGACGGCATACTGCCCGAGCCCGCGGGCTTCCTGAAAGGGGCCGTCGACGCGATCAAACGGGCAGGGGGGGTGTTTGTCGCCGACGAGGTCCAGCCCGGCTTCGGCCGGACGGGGGAGCGCATGTGGGGCTTCCAACGCCATGGTGTCATCCCGGACATCGTCACCATGGGCAAGCCGATGGGCAATGGGCAACCCATCGCAGGGCTGCTGGCCACCGCCGACGCGCTGGCCGAGTTCGGCAAGAACTCAAGATACTTCAACACCTTCTCGGGCAATGCGGTGTCATGCGCGGCTGCGGTGGCGGTGCTGGACACGATTGAGAAAGAAAACCTGATTCAGCATGCGGCCAAGGTGGGCAAGTTGTTGCGCGATGGCATTGCCGGACTGGCCAGCCAGCACGAGGCGATTGGAGACGTGCGTGGTGTGGGCATGTTCGTGGGTGTGGAACTCGTCGCCGACCGCGCAACGCGCGCGCCCGACCGTGAGTTCACCACCCGGGTCGTCAACCGGATGCGTGACCAAGGTGTTTTGCTCAGCGGTTGTGCCAAGGGGCACAACGTGCTGAAGATTCGGCCGCCGCTGGTGCTGTCGGCGGAGCAGGCAGGCACGGTGATTGAGGTGCTTGACGAGGCGCTGAGCTATGCGCGATCGGCGTCATTGGGATAATCGCTCCGATAGCCCAGCACCAAGGGGATTAGATTCATGCGGCCGGCAGCGTCCCTGGACCAGTTCGACATCAAGATTCTTGTGCATCTTCAGCGCGAGGGAAGATGCACAAATGTCGAACTGGCGGCCGCTGTGGGCCTCAGTGAGAGTCCATGCCTCTCGCGCACCAAGCGGCTCCAGGAGCTTGGTGTCATACGGGGTTACCGTGCGGAGGTCGAGCTCGATAGGCTGGGCAGCAACGTGACGGTGTTCTCCGAGGTGACGCTCAGCAGCCATCGGCCTCATGACTTCCGTCAATTCGAAGCGGGGGCGGGCAGGTACCCCGAGATCGTCGAGTGCTACAACGTCAGCGGGGGGTACGACTACCTCTTGAAGATCGTCGCACCCAGTATCTCCTGCTTCCAGGCGCTCATGGACAGGCTGCTGGAAGACGATATCGGGATCGAAAAATTTGCCAGCCGGATTGTGTTGCGCCAGCCGATCAATCTGCGGGGATACCCCTTGAGCACGGTTGCATCGGGCAAGCTGAGTTGGGAATGACGAGGTGACCGGCGGCGGCTCTGCCTGAGATGTCGCGTGCGCAGGCCTGCCTTTGGGCAAGCCGTCAGAGCACTTCCTCGTCTTGGGTGGACCCGGAGTACGCAATGCCCGGCTGGGCGAGCTTGAACACGCTCACCATCTCTGCCAGTCTGTCTGCCTGTTCGCGCAACGCTGCCGAAGCCACGGCAGACTCCTCCACCAGCGACGCATTCTGCTGAGTGGTCTTGTCCATTTGCGAAACCGCCATGTTGATCTGCTCGATGCCTGCCGTCTGCTCCTGGCTGGCGGCGCTGATGCCGGTCATGATGTCCGTCACCCGCCGGATGTGCTTCACAACCTCTTGCATCGTCGTTCCCGCCTGATCCGCCAGGCGGTTGCCTGCATCGACCTTTTCCACCGAGTTGTCGATCAGGGTCTTGATCTCCTTGGCTGCCTCGGCGGAGCGCTGCGCCAGGCCGCGCACTTCTGCCGCCACCACTGCGAACCCGCGCCCCTGCTCGCCAGCGCGCGCCGCTTCCACCGCCGCGTTCAGCGCGAGGATGTTGGTCTGGAACGCAATACCGTCTATCACGCCGATGATGTCAACGATCTTCCGGGCCGACTCGTTGATCGCACCCATGGTCTCGACCACCTCGTGCACCACGCTGCCGCCTGTGACCGCGACCTCGGAAGCGGTGACCGCCAACTGACTGGCCTGGTTCACGTTGCCCGCGTTCTGCTTCACCATCGAAATCAGCTCTTCCATGGAGGCGGCGGTTTCTTCCAGCGACGAAGCCTGCTGCTCCGTCCGGCTCGACAGGTTGGCGTTGCCGAAGGCAATCTGTTGCGAGGCGGTGGCAATGGTCTGCACGCCGCCGCGCACTTCGGTCACGATCGTGGCCAGCTTGTCGCGCATCGCCCTCATCGCGTATATCAGGCTGGTCCGGTCGCCCGTGGCGGTGTCGATGGCCACGCCCAGGTTGCCGCTGGCGATCTGCTCCGCAATGGCTACCGCGTAGGAAGGCTCACTGCCCAGGTCGCGGTAGATGTTGCGAACCAGCGCATAACCGAACAGCGCCGCTGCTAGCGTGCCCAGCACGATGGCCCCCAGCGCACTGTTGCGCAGAACGGTGTACCGCGCTACCGAGTCCTCGTACTCGCCTTTTGCTCCGTTGACCTGCAACTGGCGCAAGGCGTCTAGGCCTTGTGCCACGGCTGGCACCTGTTTCTGGATGCGGTCTTGCGCGGCCTTTGCTGCTTCCACGTCTCCATTGCGCAGGGCGTTCAGGGCGGGCTGCATGCCCTCGGCAAGCATCTTCTTCCAGCCTTCGCCAAAGGCCGCCGTCAATGCCTTTTCTTCCTCTTGCAGCACCATGGCCTGGTAGGCTGCCCACGTGCGGTTGACCTCGGCGTTGTTGCCTTCAATGCGTGCCGACTCGGCCTTGATGTCCACCATCGGGTCGGTGATGGCGAGCGACAGTGACAGGCGGTTTTGCATCATCAATGTGTCGATACGCGATATCTGCTCAAGCACCAGCGTGCGGTTCTCATACACCGTCTTGAGCCCTTCGTTGGCGCGGTTCATGCCGTGCAGCCCCAGCAGGCCGATGGCGGCCGCCAGCGCAGACAAAAACGTGATCACGGTGATCAGCCGGGCTTTGATGGTCATGTGCATTTCGTCTCCTCACCAGGGCTTTGGTGTGGAGCGAGTTTGGCATCGGGGGCGCAGCAGAAAATGCCGAATCGCTCTCAAATTCAGACACTTCCGATGATTTGCGGCCCTGTATGCGAAAGCTGTCACTGCGGGTCTCTGGCACCATGAAAAACACCTTCTTCATGTTTTAACTGGATGCCCATCATGCAAAACAGCACCCTTGTAGCGCTTGACCGCGAACACCTGATCCACCCGGTGGTCAACTTCCGCACGCACGAACAGCGGGGGGTCTCTGTCCTCACATCCGGGCGCGGCGCCTACCTGCGCGACGCGCAGGGCAACGAGCTTCTGGATGCGTTCTCTGGCCTGTGGTGTGTGAACGTGGGCTATGGGCAGGAGAGCATCGTCAAGGCCGCCGCGCAGCAGATGGCCGAACTGCCTTACGCCACCGGCTACTTCCACTTCGGCTCCGAGCCCGCCATCCGCCTGGCGGCGCGCCTGGTGGAGCTGGCCCCGGCGTCGCTGCGCCATGTGTACTTCACGCTCGGCGGCTCGGACGCGGTGGATGCGGCGATCCGCTACATCACGCACTACTACAACTCCACGGGCCGCCCGCAGAAGAAGCAGTTCATTTCATTGGAGCGCGGCTATCACGGTTCAACCGCGCAAGGCTCCGGCCTGACGGCGATTGCCGCGTTCCACCAGAACTTCGATGTGCCGCTGCCCCATCAGCACAAGATCCCGTCGCCATACCCCTACCGCAACCCGGTGGGCACCGACCCCGAGGCCATCATTCGCTCGTCGGTACAAGCCCTGCGCGACAAGGTGCGTGAGCTGGGTGCAGACCAGGTGGCAGCCTTCTTCTGCGAACCCATTCAAGGTTCGGGTGGTGTGATCGTGCCGCCCAAAGGCTGGTTGAAGGCGATGCGTGATGCATGCCGTGAGCTTGGGATACTTTTTGTGGTGGATGAGGTCATCACCGGCTTCGGCCGTACCGGTCCGATGTTCGCCTGCGAGGCCGAAGGCGTGGAGCCCGATCTGATGACCGTTGCCAAGGGGCTGACCGCGGGCTATGCGCCCATGGGCGCGGTGTTGATGTCCGACGAGGTTTATCAAGGCATTGCCGATGGCACGCCAGGCGCCCCGGTGGGGCATGGCCAGACTTACTCAGCCCACCCGGTCAGCGCCGCCATCGGCCTCGAAGTGTTGCGCCTGTACACCGAAGGCGGACTGCTGGCCAACGGCATTGCCCAGGCGCCGCTCTTCGAGGAGGGCCTGCGCAACCTGCTGCAGCACCCGCTGGTGGGTGATGCGCGCAACCGCGGCCTGCTGGGTGCGCTCGAACTGGTGGCCGACAAGGCTGGCAAAACGCGCTTCGACGCATCGCTCAAGCTCAGCGACCGCATCTTCGATGCGGCGTACCGCAACCGCGTGATCTTCCGCGCCTTTGGCGACAACATCCTGGGTTTTGCCCCGGCCCTGTGCTACAGCGCAAGCGACTTTGAACTGCTGTTCAAGCGCCTGAAGAACACGCTTGACGAAGTGCTGGAGCAGCCGGAAGTGCGGCGCGTGGTCAAGTGAGCAAGACGTTGCGCGGGTGAGTTGACGCATGAACCCTAGAATTGCAGGAACGCATGCGGTATGGCATGCTTTGATTCACCACCACGAGGACAGACGATGATGCATGACGGGCTGAAGCTGGATCGAATCGACATCCGTATCCTCAGCCACCTGCAACGCAACGGCCGGGTCACGAACGTTGACCTGGCCGATGCCGTCGGGCTGTCGCCAAGTCCTTGCCTGATCCGGGTGAAACGGCTTGAGAAAGCCGGGTACATCTCGGGTTACGGCGCGCATGTGGACCTTGAAAAACTGGGCACGATGCAGGTGGTGTTCACGCAGGTCACGCTGTCCGACCACCGTCGTGACGACTTCGTCAAGTTCGAGACCGCGATCCGCAGCATCGACGAGGTCGTTGAATGCCATCTGGTCAGTGGCGGGTTTGACTATCTGTTGAAGTTCGTGACCCGCAGCGTGGTCCATTACCAGTCCATCATGGAAGATGTGCTGGAGCGCAGTGTGAACATCGAGAAGTACTTCAGCTACATCGTGATCAAGTCGCCCTTCGTCAAGAGCCACTATCCCATCGAGAAGCTGTTCACGCCCCAGTAACAGCGCTTCTCGTCGCACGGTTTGGGGGGGTGCGCGGGCCGTTTGGCCTGACTGCCGCACAACATGCCGAATGCGCGCGAAATACACAATTTTTGTCGATTTCACCGCCGCATTGCAGATGCTTCCACCGAGGGGGCAAACCTAAGATTGGGTGAACATTCTCCCGGTGCCGCAGGCGGGCCGGGAGGGAATTTCCCCCTTCTAAAGGTTTGCCATGGCGCAGCAGTCATACAACATCGCCGTCATCGCGGGTGACGGCATCGGCAAGGAGGTGATGCCTGAGGGGCTGCGCGTGCTCGACGCCGCGGCCAGACGCTTCGGCATCCAACTCAATTACAAGCACATCGAATGGGCCAGTTGCGACTACTACGCGGCGCACGGCAAGATGATGCCGGACGACTGGAAAGCACAACTGTCCGGCATGGACGCCATCTACTTTGGCGCTGTGGGTTGGCCCGACACCGTGCCCGACCACATCTCGCTGTGGGGTTCGCTGCTCAAGTTCCGTCGCGAGTTCGACCAGTACATCAACCTGCGCCCGGCGCGCCTGTTCAACGGCGTGCCGTGCCCGCTGTCCAACCGCAAGCCTGGCGACATCGACTTCATGATCGTGCGCGAGAACACCGAAGGCGAATACACGGCCGTGGGTGGGGTGATGTACGAAGGCACCGACCGCGAAGTGGTGCTGCAGCAGGCGGTTTTCTCGCGGCACGGCACCGACCGTGTGCTGAAGTTCGCGTTCGACCTGGCACAGCAGCGCGCCCGCAAGCACGTGACCGTGGCCACCAAGAGCAACGGCATTGCGGTGAGCATGCCGTGGTGGGACGGGCGGGCCGCCGAAATCGCCAACGCGTACCCCGAGGTCCAGTGGGACAAGCAGCACATCGATGCCCTGACCGCCCGCTTCGTGCTGCAGCCGCAGCGCTTTGATGTGGTGGTGGCGTCCAACCTGTTCGGCGACATCCTGTCTGACCTGGGGCCCGCCTGCACCGGCACGCTGGGGCTGGCGCCTTCGGCCAACCTCAACCCGGAGCGCAAGTTCCCGTCGCTGTTCGAGCCGGTGCATGGTTCGGCACCTGACATCTACGGCAAGAATATTGCCAACCCCATCGGCATGATCTGGTCCGGCGCGCTGATGCTGGACTTCCTGGACCAGAGTGGCGGCGCAGGCCGCCAGGCGCACGACGCCATTCTGGCCGCCATCCAGCAGGTGCTGATCGACGGCCCGCGCACGGGGGACCTGGGTGGCCAGGCTTCCACCACCGACATGGGCAAAGCGATTGCTGCCGCCGTTGAGCGCGGTGCGTGACCGCGCCTTCCACGCCTATTCACCCACCCAGAAAGGACTTCCGATCATGTCTCTGACTCTTGCCCGTACCGATCTGCTCAAGCAACA
>CBKZAG010000105.1:0-11461 GCA_966692625.1 uncultured Comamonadaceae bacterium | reverse complement strand
CAGCGATTTCACCGGCGCGCCGGCCACGCCTTCGGCCAACAGGCGGTTGACCAAGGCCGCACCGATGAAACCGCCCGCTCCAGTGACCACGACATGGCTCATGTTCTTTCCTTTTGATTCACGCTCGTTGGCCAGCCGCAGCCCCGAGTTCAAACACGCCGATCAGGCGCCCCATTTCCCCGGCGCGGCCGAGCAGTGCAGTGCCCGCGCCGTTCAGGCGCTCGGACAGTGCGGCGTTCTGCCGGGTGATTTCGTCGAACTGGCCCAGGGTCTGGTTGACCACCGCCAACGATGCCCCCTGGTGCGCGGCGGATTCGGCCAACACTTCAACCGACCCCGACAGACCACCCGTGACGCCGACCATGCGCTGCATGACGTCACCCGCTCCGGTGGCACGGGCACTGGCTGCGTCCACACGCTCGCGGGCCTGGCCGCTGAGAGTCCGTATCTGCCCAGCCGCTGCGCCTGCCTGGGACGCGAGTTGCCGGACCTCCGCCGCGACGACGGCAAAACCGCGCCCGTGGACGCCAGCACGCGCCGCTTCGATGGAGGCGTTGAGGGCGAGGATGTTGGTCTGAAAGGCGATGCCGTCGATGACGCCGACGATGTCGGTGATGCTTTCCGCGACGGTGGCGATGTGCTGCATCTGCTCGACAAGGGCGGACACGGCCGCTGCGCCCTGGCGGGCATCCTCGCATGCCTCGGAGGCAGCGTGGCTGGCGTCGCGCGCGGCGGAAACACTGGATGCCGACGCGGCGCTGAGTTGCCGCAACGCCTCGGCCGTGTCGCGCAGGCTGGCGACGGCGCTCTCGCTGCGCTGCGACAGCCGTGCACTGCCCTCGCCCACGTCCTGACTGGCGGTGCGCACTTCCACCGCCGACGCCTGCAGCGCCGCCACGGTGTGGCACAAACGCGATTGCATGTCGGACATGGACTGCAGCAGGCGGCCGAATTCATCGCTGCCGTGCGCAGGGATGGTGTTGTCCAGCCGACCCTGCGCGATGCGTTCGGCCAGCTCGACCGCATCGCGCATAGGTCGCCCAATGCCGCGAGCCAGGCTCATGGCCAGGAACACGGCCAGCAACACGGCAACCGCCGTGACGACGGCCAAAGCGGTGACGGCGTAGCGCTGGTAGGACTGGGCAGAGGCCAGTTCCTGACGGTTGGCCTGGGCAATGGCATCGACCATGGCCACGATCAGGGCGCGCCAGCGCGCTTCGGCGCCTTCGGCAGGCAGCAGCAACACCAGTGCGCCATCCACCCCCGCGCCGGACAGCAAAGTCCGAACGGCAGCGTCGTGCACCGGCATCACCTGTTCACGCAGTTGCCTCACCTCAGCCAGTTGGGCAAGCAAGCCGTCGGGCGCTTGATGCGCCGCTTTCACAGCCTGCAACAGCGCGTCTTCCGTTTCCAGGTACTTGGCCTGGGCCTTCTTGATGACGCGGGTCTGCACGGCCAGATCCTGCGGATCGGTGAGGACGAGCAGCGAGCGAAGCGCACCCATCCAGTCCAGCTGCGCGGCGTTGAGCCGGTGCGCCAGATCGCTTTGCCGGTTGTGCCCGCCGATGATGCGCTCCATCTGGACGCCAAGCGCGCGTACCTGCCATATGGCGACGCAGGCCAGGATCAGCAGCAGGGCCACCTCCATGCCCATGCCCGTCAACAAGCGCCTGCGCACCGAACCCTGGCCCGCGCTGACGCGCACCAGACGGATGAGTCTGCGCGGCCACGGGGCGGGCACGGTCGCCGGGCTCAGCTGCGGCAAGTGGGGCAGCCCTGCGTCAGCCATGGTGCTGCACAACGCGCTGTTCGATCACGCCAAAGGGGCCGGGCAGCCCGCTTTCCCACAGAGCTTGCATGCGCACCGCTTCGCCGTAGCGCATGAAGGGGGTGCGGCTTTCGCCCTGGTCGATTTTTTCGATGACGCGGCGCTCGGCGATGCAGGCCGAACCCGCCGCGCGGTCGCGGTTGGAGACGGTGCCCGAACCGATGATGGTGCCCGGCGTGAGGCGGCGCGTGCGCGCGGCGTGTGCGATGAGTTCACCGAAGCCGAAGTTCATCTCCTGCCCATGGGGGGCGCCAAAACGTTCACCCCGGAAATCCACCCGCAAGGGCAGGCAGACGCGCCCGTCGCGCCAGGCGCTGCCCAGTTCGTCGGGCGTCACGGCCACGGGCGCAAAGCTGCTGGACGGCTTGGCCTGCAAAAAGCCGAAACCGGTTTTCATCTCGCGCGGGCCCAGGGCGCGCAGGCTCCAGTCGTTGATCTGCACCACCAGCCGCACGGCGGCCAGCGCTTGTGCGGGTGTGGCGGCCATGGGCACTGGCCCCAACACGACGCCAAACTCGCCCTCGAAGTCGATGCCATCGGCCTCGCTGGGCAGGGGCACGTCGTCGTGCGGCCCCAGGAAGTCGTCGCTGGCGCCCTGGTACATCACGGGAATGGTGTCGAAGTCTGGAATGGGCGGCGTGTTGAAGGCCTGTTCCATCAAGTGACCATGGTTGAGGAAGGCCGACGCGTCGCACCACTGCGGGCTGCGGGGCAGCGGCGCGGCGCAACGCTCGGGGTTGAACGGCACGCTGCCTGCGGCCTGGCCGTCGTCAAGCGCGTTGGCCAGTGCCTGCAGCGCGGGCAGCACTTCGTCCCAACGCTCCAGTGCCTGCAGTAGCGTGGGCGCAATGGCGGACGCGTCGAGCATGCGCTGCATGTCGCGCGAAACAAGGTGCAGGCGGCCGTCGGCCGAGCCATCGCGCAAGGTGGCGAATCGCATGAATGTCCTTTCAGTGTTTCAGTTGCCGTCGCTGATCAGCGTGCCGCCGTCGACGACCAGTGTTTGCCCGGTGATGAACCCGCCAGCCTTGCCTGCGAGCATGAGCACGACCCCGGCCACCTCGTGCGGCTCGCCAACGCGGCGCAAGGGCGTGAGGGCCAGCCTGCGTTCCATGAAGGTGGCATCGGCCATGAGTCCGCTGGCCAGCGGTGTGCGGATGAGCCCCGGCGCAATGGCATTGACGCGCACGCCCGAGGGCCCCCATTCGACGGCCAGGTTGCGGGCCATTTGCGAGAGCGCCGCCTTGGACAGGCCGTACAAGCCAATGGATCGGTTGCCGCGCAAGGCAGCGATGCTCGACAGAAGCACGACACTGCCGCCGCCCCGCCCGGCCATGGCCGGAACCATGCGGCTGCTGAGCACATGGGCAGACCGCAGGTTGACGGTCATGACGGCATCCCAATCATCGGCGCTGACGTTGCCCAGGGGCCCCGCTGGGCCTTGGATACCTGCGTTGTGCACGAGGACGTCCACCCCGCCATGTTCATTCAGCACCGCGTCGGCCAGGCGGTTCACGTCGTCCATGTCCAACAGGTCGGCAGGCCTGGCTTGAACGTTCAAACCCTGCGCACGCCAGGCGTTGGCCGCGGCTTCACATGCCTTAGCGTCCCTGTCGCTGGCCACCACCTGCGCACCGTGGCTGGCCAGGGCTTCCACCATGGCACGCCCCAGCCCTCCAGTGGCGCCCGTTACCAGGGCGCGCTGGCCAGTCAGGTCGAACAAGGCACTGGCTGCCACGCTCATGCCCGCCCCAAGGCCTGTGCGATGGTGGGGTCGTAGCAGCCGTCCACCAGCACGAAGAGCATGCGGCAGGGCTTGCCGGACCGGTTGGCCCAGGCGTGGTTGGTGCCGCGCTGCACCACCACGCTGCCGGGCTTGAGCAGCACCTCGCCTTGGTCTAGCACCAGGGTCATTTCGCCTTCGATGACGACGCCGTAGTCCACCGACTCGGTGCGGTGCATCAGCGGATGCGGCGACTGCGCTTTGACGGTGGACGCCGCTTCGTCGCCGATCTGGCTGAAGGCGTCTTTCATGCGTTGCGCGCCGTGGGTCAGGAATTCTTCGGTGTCGGGCGGGATATCGACGAAACGAAAACGCGTGCCGTGTTTGGGGGGCGGCAAGGTGAGCGGCCCGAGGGTGGGGTCGGCGCCGTTGTCCACGGGAGCGGGGGCACCGCTGGTGGACCACACCTCGTGGAACACCGTGCCGGGGATGGCGGCGATTTCGACCACCGTAGGCAAGGGGCCGTTGGCGGCGATGATGGCCTGGCCATGGGCGTTGTGCCCGGTAACGACGCGGTGGATGGGGGCATAGCTCATGCGCTGGCCTCTTCTTCAAAAATGGCGACGGCCCGCGTCCACCCGGCGGATGCGCCACGGATCTTGTGCGGGAAGCAGCTGATGGTGAAACCTGTGGGCGGCAACGCCTCCAGGTTGTGGAGTTTTTCAAGGTGGCAGTAGCCGATGTCGCGGCCCGCCTTGTGCCCTTCCCAGATCAAGGCCTTGTTGCCGGTCTCGGCCACTTTCTTGGCGGTGTAAGAGAAAGGGGCGTCCCAGCTCCAGGCGTCGGTGCCGGTGAGGCGCACGCCGCGCTCCAGCAGGTACATGGTGGCTTCATAGCCCATGCCGCAACCGGCGCCCAGGTAGTCTGGCTGGCCGTAGCGCGAACCCGCACGGGTGTTGACCACGACGATCTCCAGCGGCTGCAGCTCGTGCCCGATGCGTTTCAGCTCGGCCTGCACGTCGGCGGCAGTGGCCACGTAGCCGTCGGGGAAGTGGCGGAAGTCGAGCTTCACACCGGGCTGGAAGCACCATTCCAGCGGCACCTCGTCGATGGTGATGGAGGGGCGCGCACCGCCGAGCTTGGCGTCTTGCGTGGAATGGAAGTGCCAGGGTGCGTCCAGGTGGGTGCCGTTGTGCGTGGTCAGCGTCACCCACTCGGCGGCGGCGGCTTGGCCATCGGGGTAGTCTGCGGGCGTGGTGCCGGGCAGCATGGCCATGAACTCGGGCAGGGTGTCGGCGTGCTTCTGGTAGGTGATCTTCGGCGCCAGGGGCGGCGGGTCCGAGAGCACGTCGTTTTCCAGGTAGATGGACAGATCGACGAAGCGCCGTTGGGTGGGTTTGCGGCTCATGCGGCGGCTCCCGAAGCGGCTTCTGAAGCGGTGACTGGCAGACCATGCCCGCGCAGCTGTGCAAAGCAGGCCACGGCCACCAGGGCCATGCCCAGCGCGGCAAAGGCGATGGCGCTGTAGCCCAGGGTCTTGACCAGCGTGCCGCCCAGGATGGGCCCCACGGCGGCACCGGCCATCAGCATGGCGGGTGTGCCTGCCAGGGCGCGGCCAGTGGTGTCGATGCGCGCCAACAAGCCGAAGGCAAAGGTGTGTGTGAAGATCATCACTGCCACAAAGACGGCAGCCGCAGCGGCGTAGGGGGCGAAGGCGGTGGCCGTCATCACCGTGAACACCAAGGCGGCTTGCAGCACCGGCCCGCTCATCAGCACGCGGTGCGCGGGCAGGCGTTTTTCCAGTACGGCAGCCAATGCTGCGGGCAGCAGGTTGACCATGCCCAGCGCCACCAGCACGGCGGTGATGGCCTGTGGCTCGAAGCCGCGGTGGTGCCCCACACGCTCCAGGAAGCTGAAGGCCATGGCCTGCACCAGCCCCATGCAGCTGATGCCTGCAATGCCGAACCACACCACACGCGGCATCGTGGCGGCCGTTGCCTTGTCTTGCGGCGCATCGTCTGCGGTTGGCGCCACATCAGGAAAGGCCAGCCAGGCCACCGCGGCAGCAAATGCCATGAGCCCGCCGAACAGGCCGAACAGCAGCTGCCCGCCCTGCTCCATGACCAGCGCCGAAGCCCCGCCCAGGAACAGCACGGCGAACACGCCCAGGGCCATGCCCACCAGCGCGAACAGACGGTGCGGTTGGCCGCTGCGCCCGATGGTGCCGTGCGTGACGCTCAAGGCCGAGCCTGCCGCCAAGCCCGCCAGGCCGTGCAGCGCGGCCATGGGACCAAAGGCGTTCTGGTCCATCAACGCAGCAAAGCTCAGGGCCGCCACGCTGAAGCCCGCCACCGCCACCCAGCGGCCCTGCAGGCGATGAAAGCGCGGGGCCAGCAGCACGCTGGACAACACCGCGCCCAGCAGGAACAGGGTCACCAGCCCGCCTGCCTGCTGCGGGTCGAAGCGGTGGTGCTGGATGAGGCTGCCCACCCAGATGGGCAAGGCCACAAGGTCCACCATGCCCGCGCAATGCGCCACCATCAACGCGGCGCGGCCGCGGCGGCTTGTGATCGGAACGCTCATGTTTGTCTCCTTGTGTTGAGCGGGTCAGATGGGCTGGGCCAGCGCCATCATGGATTCGCGCATGATCTGGGCGTGCTCGGCCTTGTCGCCGCCTTCCACCTCGATGCGGCACAGGCGTTCGGAGTTCTTCACCACCAGACGGCAACGCTCGAAGCGACGCGCGTGGAAGGCGTCAAGCGCGGCCTGCAGGTCGGCATGGCGCTCCAGTTCCTCACCCAGCACGATGCCGCTTTCGATGCCGATGCCCGCGCCCGACGCCAGGTGCGGCGTGGTGGCGGCCACGGTGTCGCCAATGAAGACCACGCGCCCCCGGTTCCAGGGCGTGGGCACCAGCAGGTTGGCCAGCGGGCGGTAGTCGATGGCTGCCTCGGGCGTGGCCATGTGTGGAATCAGCGCCTGCAGAACGGGTGACTGGAAAGGCGCTAACAGCCCCTGCACCACCGTCGGCCAGGTGGTAGGGTCGATGTGCTGCTTGGTCGGGCGGTCTTCGGTGATGAAGAGGTACATCTGCGTGGCGGAGCAGGGGTTGACGCCGCACTTGATGTGTTCGCCCAGCCACATGGCCGGGCGCACCAGGTCTGCAGGGCGCGGGCACACGGCGCGCCACACCCCCTGGCCGATGTATTGCAGGGGCCCGACCTCGGGCATGAACCGGGCGCGCAGCGGCGAATGCACGCCGTCGGCGGCCACCACCAGGTCGTAGCTGCGCTGCTCGCCGCTGGTCAGGCGCACATGCACTTGCTGGCCGTCTTGCACGATGTCGTCCCAGGTCTGGCCCAGCAGCACGTTCACGCCCGCGGCACGTGTGGCGTCGGCCAGAATGCGCGCCAACGCCGGGCGCATGATGCCTCCGCCGCCGGGCACGCTAGACCCCACCACAGGCGGCGTGGGCATGGTGGCAATGTGGTGCCCCTGCTGGGTATAGAGGTCCACCCCGGCGGACACCCAGCCTTCGGACTGGAAGCGGTCGAACACGCCCAGCGTCTCCAGCGCGCGCAGCGTGGGGCCGTTGACCGTGATGCCCGCACCCAGCGGGCACCAGGCGGGGTCGACCTCCAGCAAATCCACCGCGATGCCTGCGCGCTGCAAGCGAATGGCCGCCGCCATCCCGGAAAAACCGCCTCCCACCACCAGGACGTTGTTCACTGCTGCCATGGTCATGTTCCTTTCGTTTGTCTCACTCAATGGGTTGTGTTTGTTCGGTGCGGGCCAGCCACAGCTGCCCTTCACCGTCGATCGTCAGCGGCACGCGCTGCAAGGCTTGGCCTAGGCAGGGGCCGTGCACGCACAGGCCGGTGCCGGGTTCGAAGCGGGCGCCGTGGGCGTGGCACATCACGTGCTGCCGGTCGGGGCTCAGGTAGGCGTGGCGCCGCCAGGCCATGGGAGCACCGTCCACGTGCGGGCAGGCGTTGCGCCAGGCGTGCAGTTCACCGCCATGGCGCACCACGAACAGGCGGTCCTGGCCGTCTTCGTCCGGCAGGAAGCCCCTGGCTTCGCCTTCGCCTAGCTCATTAGCCAGGCACAGCGGCACGGCTTGCACTGGCAGCTTGGCATTCATGGTCTGGTCGCCACTGCGTTCAGGCGGCGTAGTCACCGTTGTCGGGCGTGCCGGGGCCGGGCATCCACTTGTCGCGGCGGCGCAGCAGGAAGGCCTGCGACGCATCGGCGCTGATCTTGGCCACGCGCGGGCGCCAGGTGTTGTCGTGCAGGTCCATGTCAGCGTCCATTTCCACGTGGCAGCCGAAGGGGCTGTTGAAGTACCAGAACCAGTTGGAGCCGAAGACGTGGCGCCCTGGGCCCCAGAAAGCCTGGTAGCCCGCCTCGATGAAGCGGTTGCCGTTCTGGATGACTTCGGTGGGTCCGCCGAAATGGAAGGTGAAGTGCTCCACGCCTTGCATGAACGCAGGCGCGCCGATGAGGAAGTGGCTGTGGTGCTCCAGCGAGCCTGCGGGCTGCATGAAGGGGCCCACGCCGTCGAAGCGGTCGGTCACGCGAAAGCCCAGGCGGTTGACGTAGAAGGCTTCGGCCTTGGCCACGTCGGGCACGAAGTACACCAGGTGCGACAGGCTGCGCGGCTGTATGCGCCCGCGCCCGGCCTGCACACCCAACTGGTTGGCCACGCGCTGCAACGGCGAGCCCGGTGCGTTCGACACCTCACCCAGCAGGTGCAGGGGCTGGCGGCGGCTCAGCTGGAAGCCGATGGCAAAGCCAGCGTCATCCACGCTTTGCAGGCTGCCATCGGGCAGGCGCAGTACCTCACGGTCGCGCGCCAGCTCGGCCTCAATGGCGTCGAGCGTGGCGGCATCGGCCACACCCATCACGCACTTGCGCAACTGGCAGCCCTTGGGGGCGGCGGGCAGGCTGGCGTCGGTGGCTGCAAACAGTTCCACGCCCGTGCCGTCCAGGGCCACCAGGCGGTGGGGCTGGTCAGCAGCGGGTTCCAGGCCGTAGTCCAGCAGGTACTGGCGGCAGGCGGCCAGGTCTTCCACACCAAAGACCAGGGTTTCAATTCCGGTGATGTTCATGATTCAGGGAGTCCTTGAATTGCTGTGTGCAGGTGAGTCAGGCAGTGCGCCCGCCCAGGGTTTCGGCCACCCAGTCGGCGATGTATTGGCCCGCGTTGATGCTGTTGTCGAAGCTGGAGTGCTGCACCCCGCCCTCGCGGTCGGTGAAAACCTTCAGCTCGCGTTTGGGGCTGTTGACGAGTTGCTCGTAGGTGCGGTGCGCCCACTTGAGGGGGATCTGCGAATCCTTCTCGCCGTGCGTGACCAGGAAGGGCACCTTGATCTTCTCGACCACGCCGTCCAGGTGCACGTTCTCGGCAATGCGCATGAAGTCGTCAATGTCCTTGGCGCCCCACACCCAGCACACGTGCGCCCAGTAGTGCGGCACGGGCAGGCTGCCTTCGCGTTCCAGGCGGCGCTTCTGCACGTCGCGCCAGTCGTGGTTGGCACCCCAGGCCACGCCACAGGCAAAACGCGGCTCCATGGCCACGGCGCGCGGGCAGTAGTAGCCGCCCAGCGAAACACCTTCGCAGCCAATGCGCTTGGGGTCGATGTCGTCGCGCTGCTCCAGCCAGTCCACCACGCGGCTGGCCCAGTGCTCGCTGTCGTAGCGCGCCGTCATGCCGTGCAGGCGCAGCGCCTCGCCCGTGCCAGGCTGGTCCACGATCAACGAAGCCACGCCGCGCTTGGCCAGCCACGCGGGCAGGCCAACGCGGTATTTCATCTCCTTGGTTGAATCCAGCCCGTTGAGCTGCACCAGCACGGGCGCGCGGCCCTGCACGCCTTCGGCAGGTACGTACAAGGCCGACAGGTGCTTGCCCTCGTACGGAATTTCGACGCGCTCGCAGGATTCGCGCGACAGCTTCAGGCCCTCGGCAAACAGGTCGAGGTGGCGCCGGTACAGCGCCAGCCGCCCCGGCGCGTTGTGCGCCTGCAGCCGCTCGGCGGTGATGAGGTAGCTGGCGGCACGGCTGATCTTCTCGCCTGCCGACAGGGCGCGGCCGCGTGCCTTGTCTTCTTCGGCGAGCATGCACAGCTTGTCGGCCATCTTCACCCAGGTCTCGCGAAAGGCCTGCGTGCCTGCGGCGTCGGGCGCCTTGGCGGCCTCTTGCAAGGGGGCGCACATCTCTTCGATCTCGCCGATGCGCGCCCCCATCTCGATGGCCAGATCGACCGACAGGTTCCAGACGTAGTTGGTGGGAAAGTACTTGAACATAGGGATTACTTCGAGGGGTCTTTGGAAGCACGTGGGCCGATTCCCAAGGTGCCAAAAAACTTGGCCGTGGGTCCGTCGCTGAAATCGGGTACGAAACGGAAGGCGTTGATCAAGCCGTTGCGTACGCGCACGATGTCCCGACCGACGATTCGCTCCGCACCCGCCTGGGTGTAGAGCGGGCTGCGGACCTCCAGGTCTGCAGTCACGGTTTCGCCGTTTAGCTGAAGACGCACCACGGTAAGCTGGGCCTTCGGCCGAACAACGGTGGTGTCGATGTAGTGCGCCAGGCAAGCAGGGTTGTCCATTTCTGCAAGACAGCCTGCGAAATCAGAGCGCTCTACGTCGGGTGCGATCAGGGCGCGGACGGCGGTCATGTCGCCCGCGTGCACAGCGGCCATATAGCGATTGAATACGTCGACGGGCGAATCCATAGCCGAGGCAGCGGAAGATCCGGCAAGGAGGGTCACGACCGTCAGAGAACGGCGCAATAAGGCGTGAGTCATGTAGAAGTCCTCAATGGGAGAGTGGCGGAATAGCCGACAGAGACCGCGGACGGTCGCGCCTGTGGCTTGAGCAGGAAGTGCGCGAGCGCCGGCACCAGCACCAGGGCGCCGAGCATGTTCCACAGGAACATGAAGGCCAGCAGCAAGCCCATGTCGGCCTGGAACTTGATGGGGCTGCCCACCCAGGTGATGACACCGATGGCCAGCGTCACGCCGGTCAGCATGACCACCTTGCCGGTGAAGAGCAGTGCACGGTAGTAGGCCTCGGACAGGCTCTTGCCCTGGCGCAGCTGCGCCAGCGTGACCGACAGGATGTAGAGCGCGTAGTCCACGCCTATGCCCACGCCCAGCGCAATCACGGGCAGCGTCGCCACCTTCACGCCCATGCCCAGGGCCACCATCAGCGCCTCGGCCAGCATGGAGGTGAGCATGAGCGGCAGCACCGCCACCACCACCGCGCGCCAGCTGCGGAAGGTCACGAAGCACAACACCACCACCGCGCCGTAAACCAGCACCAGCATCAGGTGCCAGGCGTCCTTCACCACGATGTTGGTGGCCGCCTCGATGCCCGCCGAGCCTGCCGCCAGCAGGAACTTGACCTCATCGGTGTCGTTGGCCTGGGCAAACGCCTCAACGTGCTGGACCACGCGCGCCAGCGTGTCGGCCTTGTGGTCGCGCAGGAACACATAGACCGTGAGCAGCCCGCAGGCGTCGTTGTACAGGCCGCGCGGGGCGCCGGCGGTCACGGTGTTGAGCATGTCCTGGTTGGGCAGGAACTCGTACCAGCGCGGGTTGCCTTCGTTCAGGCCCGACAACACGCGGCGGTTCAGCAAGGCCAGGGTGTTGGTGCTTTCCACTCCGTCGAGCTGGCGCAGTTGCCACTCCAGCGCATCCACCTTGTTGAGCGTGTCGTAGGCCGAGCAGTGCCCGTCTGGCGTGCGCACCATCACGGCCAGCACGTCGCTGCCCGCGCCGTAGGCCTTGTTCATGAAGGCCACGTCGCGGTTGTAGCGGCTGTCGGCACGCAGTTCGGGCGCACCGGGGTCCAGGTCGCCGATCTTGAGCTGCGTGCTTGCCGCCAACCCGGCCACGCCCAGCACGGTG
>CBKZAG010000104.1:0-11539 GCA_966692625.1 uncultured Comamonadaceae bacterium | reverse complement strand
CAGGGCGGCCAGCACCTCCTGCAAGGCCGCTGGGAAGCGCATGCCGTTGGTGTCAGTGCTTGTGACCGTGCTGATGCTGCATGCCCTCGGCAGGCATGGCGGCTGAGCCCAGCGCGCGCACGGGGAGCTGCAGTTCCAGCGTCTCACGCTTGGCCTGGGCGTCTTCAAACACCAGGGTCAGCGGTACGGTGCCGCCTGCCTTCACCGGGCCCTTCAAGTCCAGCAGCATCATGTGGTAGCCACCCGGCTTGAGTTCCACCGCCTTGCCTGCGGGCAGCGGCAGCACCGGCACGGCGCGCATGCGCATCACGTCCTTGTCCATGGCCATCTCGTGGACTTCGGTGACGCCCGCCACGGGGGAACTGGCCAAGACCAGACGTGTGTCCTTCTGGGCGGTCAGGCGCATGAACGCACCGGTGGACTTCTGCTGGGCAACGGTGCCGCGTACCCAGGCGTCCTCCACCTTCACGTTGGACTGTGCCCAGACACTGGCGGTAACGGCGAGCAGGGCTGCGGCAATGAGTTTCTTCATGGTGACTCCAAGGAACAAGACGAATGGAACAGGTCGAGGGCCCGCCCGGAAGACGCGCGGCAGGGAGAGGACGCGACTGAAAGCGCCCTGCACAGCAAGCTCCGCGCGAACGGGGTGGAACAGTCTTCAGGCGTTGAAGGGAGGTGCGCGGGACTGGGCCGGTGGCCAGAGCGCCGCCAGAACGGTGTCGGCAGGCACGAGCCCAGACCAGGCGGCCGCCGTGTCTGGGGAGAGTGCAAGGGAAGGACCCGCAAGCGGCAGGCCCGCCGCACCGCCATGCAACAGGCACCAGTCGCATTGAACGGTGTTGACAGGCGCTGGTGCGTCACCTGCATCGCGCTGCTCGCCCTGGGCATTGACCCACACCATGCCGGTGCTGGTGCAAACCTGCAACCAGTCGGCGCTGCCTTGCGCGCGCACCACGGCCTGGGCCAGTACCGGCAAACAGGCACTCAGCGCCAACAACCACATGGCAAGCCATGCGGTCCAGCGTATGTGCCTGGCCGGTCTGAACATGGCGCGCATGGTATCAGAAGGCCCGCATGCACCAGAGCGAAGGGCAAAGAGTACACTTGCGAAGCGCCTCGCCCCAGCCAGATTCAGCTGACTGCGGGCTTTCGTTTCAAACCATAAACATTGACGGCCACACCCCCATGACTCCCGCCGAACAGGCGCTGCGCGATGCAGCGTGCGAATACCATCGCTCCCCCTCCAAAGGCAAGATTTCTGTACAACCGACCAAGCCGCTGTCCAACCAGCGTGACCTGAGTCTGGCCTACTCCCCCGGCGTGGCCTACCCTTGCCTGGCCATCCAGGAGAACCCGGCCATGGCCGCTGAATACACCAGCCGCGGCAACCTGGTGGGCGTGATCACCAACGGCACCGCTGTGCTGGGCCTGGGCGACATCGGCCCGCTGGCCGGCAAACCGGTGATGGAAGGCAAAGGTTGCCTGTTCAAGAAGTTCGCGGGTGTTGACGTGTTCGACATCGAACTGGCGGAGCGCGACCCCGACAAGCTGGTGGACATCATTGCCGCGCTGGAGCCCACCCTGGGCGGCGTGAACCTGGAAGACATCAAGGCGCCCGAGTGTTTCTACATCGAGAAGAAGCTGCGCGAGCGCATGAAGATCCCCGTCTTCCACGACGACCAGCACGGCACGGCCATCATCTCCAGTTCTGCGCTGCTCAACGGCCTGGAGCTGGTGGGCAAGGCCATTGGCGAAGTCAAGCTGGTGGTTTCCGGCGCGGGCGCGGCGGCCATTGCCTGCCTGGACCTGATGGTGGCGCTGGGCGTGAATGTCGAGAACATCCTGGTGTGCGACTCCAAGGGTGTCATCCACACGGAGCGTGACGATGCCAAGGCAGGCAAGCTTGATGTCTCCAAGCAACGCTACTGCCGCAACACCAGCGCACGCACCCTGGCCGACGCGATCAACGGTGCCGACGTGTTCCTGGGCTGCTCGGCCCCTGGCGTGCTCACGGCAGACATGGTCAAGACCATGGCCGACAAGCCCATCATCCTGGCGCTGGCCAACCCGGAGCCCGAGATCCGCCCCGAGGTGGCCAAGGCCGCCCGCCCGGACTGCATCATCGCCACCGGCCGTTCGGATTACCCGAACCAGGTGAACAACGTGCTGTGCTTCCCGTACATCTTCCGGGGGGCGCTGGACTGCGGTGCCACCACCATCACCGAAGAGATGAAGATGGCGTGCGTGCGCCAGATCGCCGATCTGGCCAAGAGCGAGACCAGCGACGAGGTGGCCGCCGCCTACGTGGGCCAGGACCTGAGCTTTGGCCCCGAGTACCTCATTCCCAAGCCCTTCGACTCGCGCCTGATCCTCAAGATCGCGCCGGCTGTGGCGCAAGCGGCTGCCGACTCTGGCGTGGCCACCCGCCCCATCACCGACATGGAGGCGTACAAGGAGAGCCTGGGCCGCTTCGTGTACCAGACCGGCATACTGATGCGGCCGGTCTTCAATGCCGCCAAGGCCCTGCCCGCCAGCAAGAAGCGCGTGGCCTACGCCGACGGCGAGGACGAGCGCGCACTGCGTGCCGCGCAGATGGCCATCGATGAGGGCATCGCCACCCCCATCCTCATCGGCCGCCCTGCCGTGATCGCCGCGCGCATCCAGAAAGCTGGCCTGCGGCTGCGCCTGGGCGTGGACGTGGAGAACGTCAACCCCGAGGACGACCCGCGCTTCCGCCAGTACTGGGAGCACTACCACGGCCTGATGAAGCGCAACGGCGCCACGCCCGAGGTGGCCAAGGCCGCCGTGCGCCGCTCTAACACCATCATCGGTTCGCTGATGGTGAGCCTGGGCGACGCCGACGCGGTGATCTGCGGCCTGGTGGGCACCTACACCACACACCTGGAGCGCATCGACAGCATCCTGGGCCTGAAGAAGGGCGTGGCCAACTACGCCGCCGCCAACGCGCTGATGACGGACCGCGGCCCGGTCTTCATTGCCGACACCTACGTGAACGAAGACCCGAGCGCCGAGCAACTGGCCGAGATCGCGTGGATGGCTGCGCAGGAAGTGCAGCGCTTCGGCATCCCGCCCAAGGTGGCCTTCCTGTCGCACTCCAGCTACGGCTCGTCCAAGCGCGCGTCTGCCCGCAAGATGCGCCTGGCCCGCGACCTGTTCGTGGCGCAGCACCCTGAGGTCGAATGCGACGGTGAACTGCACGGCGATGCCGCGCTGCAGCCCGAAATCCGCAGTGCCTACCTGGCAGATTCCACGCTGACCGGCTCGGCCAACCTGCTGGTCTGCCCGAACCTGGATTCGGCCAACATCCTCTACAACGTGCTCAAGACCACCACCAGCGGTGGCGTGACGGTGGGCCCCATCCTGATGGGTGCCGCGGCTCCGGCCTACATCCTCACGCCCGCCGCCACCGTGCGCCGCGTCTTCAACATGACCGCGCTGGCTGCCGCCAGTGCCGGCGCAACGGGCCGCTGACCCTGCGCTTGACATCACGGCCCCCGCCCTGGGGTGCCGTTGCGGCGGCGTGGCACCGCTCCACGCCCGCCGCCCCCTTATAACCCACCTCTCGCCGCACCAGTCTTGTGCACCCGGTCAGGGTTTGCCACGATGCGCACCAAATTGGCGAACAACAGAATGTATACATCTCTGTGTTCAATTGCCAGAAACGCGTGCCAAGCCTGGCACCGATTTTGCAGAATCCTCTCCATCGTGACGATTGCCATCGTTTTTCAAAGCATCCCGCCTCAGGAGCATTCATGAAGAAGCGTCTTTTCCTCCAGACAGCCGCCGCGCTGGCCGCCGCCACTGCATTTGGCTCCGCCCATGCACAGACGCCCATCAAATTCCAGCTGGACTGGCGCTTTGAAGGGCCTGCCGCGCTGTTTCTGCAACCTGCCGCCAAGGGTTACTACAAAGCCGCCGGGCTGGACGTGACGATCGACTCGGGCAATGGCTCGGGCGGCACGGTGACGCGCGTGGCCTCGGGCACCTACGACATGGGCTTTGCCGACATGGCCGCGCTGATGGAGTTTCATGCCAACAACCCGGATGCACCCAACAAGCCGGTGGCCGTGATGATGGTCTACAACAACACGCCCGCTGCCGTGCTGGCGCTGAAGAAGTCGGGCATCACCAAACCGGTGGACTTGAAAGGCAAGAAGCTGGGCGCACCTGTGTTCGACGCTGGCCGCAAGGCCTTCCCCATCTTCGAGAAGGCCAACAATGTGAGCGGCGTGACCTGGACCTCCATGGACCCGCCGCTGCGCGAGACCATGCTGGTGCGCGGCGACATCGACGCCATCACGGGTTTCTCGTTCACCTCGTTGCTCAACCTGGAGGCGCGCGGCGTCAAGGCCGAAGACGTGGTGATCCTGCCCTACGCCGACTACGGCGTGAAGCTTTACGGCAACGTCATCATCGCCAGCCCCAAGCTGATCAAGGAGAACCCTGGTGCAGTGAAGGCATTCCTCTCGGCATTCACCAAAGGCGCCAAGGAGGTGATGGCCAACCCCGCCGCCAGCATCGAGACGGTGAAAGCGCGCGACGGCATCATCAACGTGGCGCTGGAGACGCGCCGCCTGCAGTTGGCCATCGACTCGGTGGTGGCCAGCCCGGACGCCCGCAAGGAAGGCTTTGGCCAGGTCAACCCCGGCCGCCTGTCGCTGATGGCTTCGCAGGTGTCTGATGCCTATGGCACCAAGACCCGCATCAACCCGTCTGCCGTGTGGGACGGCTCCATGCTGCCGCCTGCCGCCGAGCTGAACATCCTGCCCCCGGCCAAGAAGTAAAGCAGAAGAATCGCACGAGCCGGGCCAGTCACCCCAGGGCGGCTGGCCCTTTTTTCAGGGCATTTCCCCCATGCAAGACACCCCCACCCTGCCCACGGGCAGCGACGATGCCTTCGTTGACTTCGACCAGGTCTGGCTGGCCTACAACGATGAGCTGCTGGCCAAGAACATCTTTGCCGTAGAGGACATCAACCTCAAGGTCAGGCGCGGCGAGTTCATCGCCATCGTCGGCCCATCGGGCTGCGGCAAATCCACCTTCATGAAGCTGACCACCGGGCTGAAGATGCCCAGCATGGGCAAGATCCGTATCGATGGCCAGCCCGTCAATGGGCCGCTGAAGATTTCGGGCATGGCGTTCCAGGCACCGTCGCTGCTGCCCTGGCGCACCACGCTGGACAACGTGCTGCTGCCGCTGGAGATCGTGGAGCCCTACCGCAGCCAGTTCAAGGACCGCCGCAAGGAATTCGAGGAGCGCGCGAAGAAGCTGCTGGAAAGTGTGGGCCTGGGCGGCATGGAAAAGAAGTACCCGTGGGAACTGTCAGGCGGCATGCAGCAGCGCGCGAGCATCTGCCGGGCGCTCATCCACGAACCCAAGATGCTGTTGCTGGACGAACCTTTTGGCGCGCTGGACGCCTTCACCCGCGAGGAGCTGTGGTGCACGTTGCGCGACCTGTGGGAGGCGCAGCGTTTCAACGTGATCCTGGTGACGCACGACCTGCGCGAGAGCGTTTTCCTGGCCGACACGGTGTATTGCATGAGCAAGAGCCCGGGGCGCTTCGTGGTGCGCCGCGACATACCCATCCCGCGCACGCGCGACCTGGAAGTCACCTACACCCGCGAGTTCACCGACATCGTCCACGAACTGCGCGGCCACATTGGCGCCATGCGCAAGGCTGGCGCGACGATCAACCAGTGACAGGAACGCAACCATGAAAAAGAAACACATCGAACGCTGGTCGCCATTCCTGCTGTTGCTGGCCATCGTCATCGTCTGGGAAGTCATCACCCGTGGTTTTGGGGTGTCGGAGTTCATCTTCCCCAGCCCCTCGCGCATCTGGGAGCAGACGCTGGAGCACAAGACCACCATCCTCGGCCATGCGTGGCGCACTTACTGGGTGACGATGGCGGGCTTTGGCATTGCCATCGTGGTGGGGGTGCTGCTGGGCTTTCTGATCGGCAGTTCGCGCCTGGCCTACGCGGCCATCTACCCGCTGATGACGGCCTTCAACGCGCTGCCCAAGGCGGCCTTCGTGCCCATTCTGGTGGTGTGGTTCGGCATTGGCATCGGGCCCGCCATCCTCACGGCCTTCCTCATCAGCTTCTTTCCCATCATGGTGAACATTGCCACCGGGCTGGCCACGCTGGAACCCGAGCTGGAAGACGTGCTGCGCGTGCTGGGCGCCAAGCGCTGGGACGTGCTGGTGAAGGTGGGCCTGCCGCGTTCGCTGCCTTACTTCTACGGTTCGCTCAAGGTGGCCATCACACTCGCTTTCGTGGGTACCACGGTGTCGGAGATGACCGCCTCGAACGAAGGCATTGGCTACCTGCTGATATCGGCGGGTTCGTCCATGCAGATGGGGCTGGCCTTCAGCGGCCTGCTGGTGGTGGGCATCATGGCCATGGTGATGTACGAGCTGTTCAGCTTTGTTGAAAAGCACACCACCGCCTGGGCCCACCGTGGCAGCCAGGGTGCGTGATACCGCAGGGCAGGCAAGATGACTCCGCAGCAGATAGAACAGCACCTCAGGCGCGCCAATGACGTGGCCCGGCGCGCGGCCAGCATGGGGCGCCACCCCTTCGGCGCCGTGTTGGTGGCGCCAGATGGAGAGACCGTGCTGGCGGAACAGGGCAACATCGACACGGTGCACCACGCCGAGGCCACACTGGCGCGCACCGCGTCGCTCAACTACCCGCGCGACTACCTCTGGAACTGCACGCTGGTCACCACCTTCGAGCCCTGCGCCATGTGCACAGGCACCATCTACTGGGCCAACATAGGGCGCATTGTTTACGGTGCCAGCGAAGAAGCCCTGCTGGCGCTGACCGGCAACCATGAAGAGAACCCCACGCTCGCACTGCCCTGCCGCGAGGTGATTGCACGCGGGCAAAAGGCCATTGAGGTGACTGGCCCGGTGCCCCACCTGGTGGACGAGATGGTGGCGCCGCACCGGGGCTTCTGGAGCGAGCGCGGATGAGCGACGTTTTGAGCCCCGCGAGCCCGGTCGCTCACAAGGCTTGGCAGGCCAGCCTGAGCATGAACTACGAACGCCAGGGCGCCAGCACCGTGCTGCGCTACCGGCACGACGGGCCGCTGCGCATCTTCAAGAGCCTGTACCCTGAGGGGCCCGGCATCTGCCACAACGTGGTCGTGCACCCGCCCGGCGGCTTGGTGGAAGGCGACCAGTTGGCGGTGGACGTGCGCGTGGCCGAAGGTGCGCACGCGCTGGTGTCCACCCCCGGGGCGACGCGGTTTTACCTGTCGGACGGCACAGCGGCCACCCAGACCGTGCGCCTGAAGCTGGAACGCGGCGCGCGGCTGGAATGGCTGCCTCTGGAGACGCTGGCCTACAGCGGCTGCAACGGCGTGAACGCGCTGGAGATGGACCTGGCCGACGGCGCGGAACTGCTGGCCTGGGACGTGCTGAGCCTGGGTCTGCCCGCATCTGGCCAGCCGTTTGAGCGCGGCACCTTTGTGCAGCGCATGGCCTGGCCCGGCACGTGGCTGGAACATGCCCGCATGGCGGCGAGCGACGCGCTGCTGCTGAACAGCCCTCTGGGCCTGGACGGCCAGCGCTGCCTGGGCACGCTGGTGCTGGCCTGCGGCACACCTTTCACGCGCGAGCGCCGCGAGCTGCTGCTGGAGTTGCTGCGCGAGCAGATAGATGCGCACCCACTTGCCGCGCGCTGCGGGGCCACCTGCCCCAACGACAACGTGCTGGTGGTGCGCGCCTTGGCGCAACAGGTGGAGCCGGTAATGCAGTTGTGGCAAGCCCTGTGGGCTACGCTGCGCGAACACGCCTGGCAGCTGGGCACCATACAACCGCGCGTCTGGCGCGTATAAGGGTGGGTCATCAGGGTGGCACGGGGTTGACGCATACTCCTGCCATGACCGACAAGCGCCTGCTCATCGACTGCGCCGCCTGCGTGGCCACCGTCGACCCCGCCCTGCCCGGCACAGCCAGCGAGTTGCGCGATGCCTCCGTGCTGGTGCACGGCAACCGCATCGAATGGATAGGCCCGGCCAGCGCGCTCACGCCGCAACAGCGTGACAGCGCCGACGAGGTGATCGACGCACGCGGGCACCTGGTGGTGCCAGGGCTGGTGAACACCCACCACCACATGTACCAAAGCCTCACGCGGGCCATTCCTGGCGTGCAGGACGCAGAGCTGTTCAGCTGGCTGCGTGGGCTCTACCCCATCTGGGCCGGGCTCACGCCCGAGATGGTGCAGGTGTCCACCCAGGTGGCCATGGCGGAGCTGCTGCTGTCGGGCTGCACCACCAGCAGCGACCACCTCTACATCTACCCCAACGGCGTGCGGCTGGAAGACAGCATTGAAGCTGCCCAACGCATTGGCATGCGCTTCGTGGCCACGCGCGGCAGCATGAGCGTGGGACAAAGCGCTGGCGGCCTGCCGCCCGACCGCGTGGTGGAGCGTGAAGATGACATCCTGCGCGACAGCCAGCGGCTGATCGAGACCTGGCACGACGCCAGCCACGGCGCGATGGTGCAGGTAGCGCTGGCGCCGTGCTCGCCGTTTTCGGTGAGCCAGGACCTGATGCGCGAAAGCGCGGCGCTGGCGCGCTCGTACCGCCACCGCTTTGGCGCGCAGGGCGTGCGCCTGCACACCCACCTGGCCGAGAACGACCACGACATCGCCTACAGCCGAGAGAAGTTCAACCGCACGCCCGCCCAGTACGCGCAAGACCTGGGTTGGCTGGGCGACGACGTGTGGCACGCGCACTGCGTGAAGCTGGATGACGAGGGCATATCGCTGTTCGCGGCCACGCGCACGGGCGTGGCGCACTGCCCCTGCAGCAACATGCGGCTGGCCAGCGGCATTGCACCCGTGCGCCGCATGCTGAACGCAGGCGTACCGGTGGGCCTGGGCGTGGACGGCAGCGCCAGCAACGACGCCGCGCACATGGTGAACGAGGCACGCCAGGCCCTGCTGCTGGCCCGCGTCGGCCGCGCCCTGCAGCCGCCCGAAGTGCGCGGCGGCCGCACCTTCTTTGGTTGCGACCTGGGCCCGGCCGAGATGACCGCGCGCGACGCGCTGGCACTGGCCACGCGCGGCGGTGCGCAAGTGCTGGGCCGTGGTGACATCGGCCACCTGGCCCCGGGCATGTGTGCCGACCTGGCCATCTTCAACCTAGACACGCTGGGTTTTGCCGGTGCCGCCGTGCACGACCCCTTGGCCAGTTTGCTGTTCTGCGCCAGCCCCACCGCGGCCTACACGCTGGTCAACGGACGTGTGGTGGTACGCCACGGGCAGCTGACCACGGTGGAACTGGAGCCGCTGCTGGAGCGGCACAACCGCTTGGCAAGCGAGCTGGCGCTGGCGGCGCGCTGACAACATCTGCCAAAAACGGTTCGTGGCCGTTAGCACATTTGCGCGTATTCCCGGTTGCACAGGCCGGTATACCGGCCACAATACCCGGCATGAACCGGCATGCCGCCCTCACCCACGAACTGCGCAACGCCTCTGCCCTGGTGGTGGACGGCAACCCCGTCTCCCGCAGCATCCTGGTGTCGCAGTTGCGCGACCTGGGGTTGAAGTCAGTCATGCAAAGCCCGCGCGCCATGGACGCTAGGCGCCAGCTCGAATTCCGCACTTTCGACATTGTGGTGTGCGAGCAGAACTTTCCCAACGACCTCACCACCGGCCAGGACCTGCTCGACGACCTGCGCCGCTGCGGCTTGCTGCCCTTCGCCACCGTGTTCATCATGGTCACCGGCGAAGCTAAGTACTCCAAGGTGGCCGAAGCCGCAGAGTCAGCGCTGGACTCCTACCTGCTCAAACCCTACACCGCCATACGGCTGGAAGAACGCATCTTCCAGGCGCGCCAGCGCAAGGTCGCCTTGCGCGACATCTTCACCGCCATCGAATCGCAAGACTTCGGCACTGCGGCGCGGCTCTGCCTGGAACGCTTCCACGACCGGGGTGACTACTGGCTCTACGCGGCGCGCGTAGGCGCCGAACTGCTGCTGCGCACCGAACAATACGATGCGGCACAAAAACTCTATGAAGCCGTCATTGCCGCCAAAACGCTACCCTGGGCCAAGCTGGGCGTGGCCCGTGTGCAACTGGAAACCGGCCACACGCAAAAAGCCGCGTCCACGCTCGACGGTCTGATCAATGCCGAGCCCGGCTACGCCGACGCCTACGACGTGATGGGGCGCGCGCAGATCGAGCTGGGCAACTTCGAGGCGGCCATACAGTCCTACAAAATGGCCACCGACATGACGCCTGCGTCCATCAGCCGCCTGCAGCGCCTGGGCATGCTGGCCCACTACTGCGGGCAGGGCGACGTGGCCGACGAAATGCTCTCCCGCGCGGTGAGGCTGGGGCTGGACTCCAAGATGTTCGACGCCCAGTCGCTCGTTCTGCTGGGCTTCATGCGCTTCAACGCCAACGACCGCAAGGGCCTGCAGCGTTGCGTCGACGACACCGCCAACATGGTGGAAAAACACCCCACCTCCGCACGCCTGCGGCGCCTGCTCGACGTGCTCCAGATCGCCATGCTGCTGCTCGACGCCCAGGTGGCCCGTGTGCTGGAACTCGTGCGCGCCATGATGGGCCAGATCACCGACGAGGAATTCGACTTTGAGGCAGCCTGCAACCTGATGACGCTGCTGGGCGTCATGGCCCAACGCGCCATCCAGATCGACGAAGTCGAAGACAAGGTCACCGTTCTGGGGCGGCGGTTTTGCACCACCAAGGCGCTTACCGAACTGCTGACCCAGGCAGCCAGCGCCCACCCACCCTACGCCGAAAAGCTCACCGCCATGCATGCCGAGGTGCTCGCCATCATTGAGCACGCCATGCGTCAGAGCCTGGCAGGCAACCCTCGCGCGGCCGTGGTTGAACTGCTGGCGCAAGGCGGCGAGACCTGCAACGCCAAGATCATCGAATCCGCATGGGGCGTTCTCAAACGCTACGAAGACCGCATCGAAGATGCCGCATCGCTGGCCGCCGAGGTGCAGACACTGCGCACCCGCTACCAGACGCAGTCGAGCCGGCCCGCCATTGGTGACAAGAACCTGCGCCAGTCAGGCGGGGTGAGCCTGCGGCTGATGGACGCCAAACCCACCGAGGCATGATGCCGGCATGGCAAACACGGTTGCACCGGCCTCGCGTGATTCTTTGGCCCGCATGGAATAAACCAGGCCCCGCGCGTGTTTACGTAGGGCAAGCCTGTTTATCCTCAACCTCTGGAGCCCAACCATGAACCGCCGTCCGTTTCTCCGCTTCCTGATGCCTGCCGCCCTGCTCGTCGCCACCTTGGGCGCCGGTTGCGCCAGCATGAACATGCCCGCCTCCGTCAAGGTCAGCGACGGCGTGCTGACCGGCGCCAACGGCATGACGCTCTACACCTTCGACCGCGACGCGACTGGCAGCGGCAAGAGCGTCTGCAACGGTGCCTGCGCCACCAACTGGCCCCCGCTGCTGGCAGGAAGCTACACCCAGGCCAGCGGCGACTTCTCCGTCATCGTGCGCGACGACGGCCAGAA
>CBKZAG010000103.1:0-11570 GCA_966692625.1 uncultured Comamonadaceae bacterium | reverse complement strand
ACCCACCGCTGGGGTACTTGGTGAGGGCCTGCATGGAAATGTCCACGCCCATGTCAAACGGCTGAAACGCCACCCCCGCACCCCAGGTGTTGTCCAGCGCCGCAACCACCTGCCTACCAGTCTGCCGAGCTGCATTCGCGTCGCGAACGACCGCCACCAGCGCAGGCAAGTCCGGGTATTCCAGCGTGACAGAACCCGCTGCCTCCAGCCAGACCAGGCGCGTGGACGCTCCGATCTTGGCAGCCAGGTCGGCCGGGTTCATGGGGTCGTAATATCGGTGGGTGATGCCCCAGGCAGCCAGTTCGCCTTCGGCCAGGGTCTTGCCAGGGCCGTAGGCGTTGTCGGGCAACAGCACCTCCTCGCCCGTGCGCAAAAGCGCCATGTTCACCAGCGCAATGGCGGCCAGTCCGCTGGGTACCAACAAGCAATGCTGCCCGCCTTCCACCGTCGCGATGCGCTCTTCCAGCGTGAACGTGGTGGGCGTACCGTGCAAGCCGTAGGTGTAGGCTGACTTGTTCTTCCAATCGCGGGAGCGCATCGCCGCCACGCTGGGGAAGATGACCGTGGAGGCCTTGTGAACGCCCGGCGCCACCGCCTCGAACTCGGGCGGCGGCACGTAGGGGTGATGGATCAGTCCAGTCCGCAGGTCCATGGAGGCCCGCTCAAACCTTCCACTTGGCCAGCAACTGGGCCGGACGCATGTTGTCGTAGCCCTCGAACGGCTGGTGAATCCACGGGTTGGTGGGCAGGAACTCCACCGAGTAGTCCGGCGTGAACACCGACACCGCCTTGGTCCAGATCACCGCGCTGCGCAGCTCGGTGATGGGCGGGTAGTTGTTCTTGAGCATGTCGATGACAGCACGCAGCGTGTGGCCAGAATCGGCCAGGTCGTCCACCAGCAGCACGCGGCCGGCAATCTCGCCTTTGGGCGTGGTGATGTAACGCGCGATGTCCAGTTGCCCCTGCACGGTGCCCGCTTCCGCCCGGTAGGAGCTGGTGGACATGATGGCCAGGGGTTTGTCGAAAATGCGGCTCAGGATGTCACCGGGGCGCATGCCGCCGCGAGCCAGACACAGGATCGTGTCGAACTCCCAGCCCGACTGGTGCACCTTGATCGCCAGTTTTTCGATCAGGTTGTGGTACTCGTCGTAAGACACGTACAGGTGTTTGCCATCTTCGGTCAGCATCGCGGATCTCCGTTTCAGAGGGTCTTGGGTAGGCTGCCACTCAGGCGGCGAAGGGGTGGTGCAACAGAATGGTGTGGTCGCGGTCCGGGCTGGTGGACACCACGTGGATGGGCACGCCCGTCACAGCCTCGATGCGGCTCAGGTAGGCCTGCGCGTTGGCAGGCAGGTCTTCGTAGCGGGTCACGCCCACCGACGAATCACTCCAGCCCGGCAGGGTTTCGTAGATCGGCTCGCAACGGGCGATCTCGTCGGCTCCCAGAGGCAGGATGTCGATGATCTCGCCATCGAGCTTGTAACCCACGCACAGCTGCAGTTCGGACAAGCCGTCCAGCACGTCCAGCTTGGTGATGCACAGACCGCTCAGGCCGTTGACCTGGGCAGAGCGCTTCAGCAGTGCGGCATCGAACCAGCCGCAGCGGCGCGAACGGCCGGTGGTCACACCCTTCTCGGCGCCCACGGTGCTCATGTGGTAGCCGGGCGTGCCTTCCTTTTCCCAGTCCAACTCGGTGGGGAACGGGCCGCCACCCACACGGGTGCAATACGCCTTGGTGATGCCCAGCACGTAGTGCAACATGCCCGGGCCCACGCCCGCGCCTGCAGCCGCGTTACCCGCAACGCAGTTGCTGGAGGTCACGAAGGGATAGGTGCCGTGGTCAATGTCCAGCAGCGTGCCTTGCGCGCCCTCGAACAACAGGTTGACACCCGCCTTGTGGGCCTCGTTCAGTTCACGCGACACGTCAGCAATCATGGGCTTGAGCTGCTCGGCCTGCTGCATGGCCTGCTCGAACACCGGCTCGAACTGGATGCGTCCGTCTTTGATGAAACCCTCGAACACCGGGCCCCAATCCATCTCCGCAGAACCCAGATAAGAAGTCAGCAGGTGGTTGTGCAGATCCAGCAGTTCACGCAGCTTGGTAGCGAAACGCTCGGGATGCTTCAAGTCCTGCACACGCAACGCACGGCGAGCGATCTTGTCCTCGTAAGCAGGGCCGATGCCGCGCCCAGTGGTACCGATCTTGGCAACGCCGGCCTTTTCCTTGGCTGCCTCGCGGGCCACGTCGATCGCAGCGTGGAAAGGCAGGATCAGCGGGCAGGCCTCGCTCACGCGCAAGCGCGAGCGCACTTCCACGCCAGCCTTTTCAAGCCCTGCGATTTCTTCCAGCAGCTTGGTCACCGACAGCACGACACCGTTGCCGATGTAGCACTTGACGCCCGGGCGCATGATGCCGCTGGGGATGAGGTGCAGCGCGGTCTTCACGCCATTGATGACCAGCGTGTGACCCGCGTTGTGCCCACCCTGGAAGCGGACCACGCCACGCGCGGTCTCCGTGAGCCAGTCCACCAGCTTGCCCTTGCCTTCGTCACCCCATTGGGTGCCCACGACCACGACGTTGCGCCCCGGCTGGGCCTTGAAAGAGTTTTGGTTCATTTGGTACCGATCCAACAAAAGGGGTTCTCAGGCAGTCAAGGGTTCCACGACCCACTGACCATCTCGCGCCACCAGTGCGCGGTTGCAAAGGAATTCGTCCACTTCGTGCTCATGTCCTGGCAGCACGCATACCACTGTCTCGCCAGCAGCGCGCAGACGGGCAATCGCCGAGCGCAACACCGCATCGCTGCCCCAGGGCGCGCGAATGGCTGCTTGCAGCGCTGGCGCCGACACCGCAGCGACCAGCTCCTTGAGGTCCAGGCTGAACCCGGCCGCCGGGCGCTTGCGGCCGAACACCGCTCCCACCTCGTCGTAACGGCCGCCGCGCACCAGCTCCACCAGACGGCCGCCAGCACGCTGGGCGGCGAACATCGAGAACCTCACACCCGTGTAATACGCATAGCCGCGCAAGTCGCCCAAGTCAAACGACACCGTCATGCCCTGCAGATGGGACGCCAGCCAGCGCAGATCGCTCAACGCTTTGTCCAGCAACGGGCTGGAGCGCAAGCGGCGGGCGGCTTCGTCCAGCACCGAAACGTCCCCATAGAGCGTGGGCAAAACGAGCAGATCGTCACGCACCGCCTGCGGCAGGCCATCGCTCAGTGCGTCCAGCGTGGCCACGTCCTTGGCCGCCAGAGCGGAATGGATGCGCGCAACGGTCTCGGTGTCCAGAGCCTGACCGGCCAGCACGGCATCAATGATGCGCACGTCACCCAGGTCCAACGCCAACTGCTCCATGCCGCTGGCCTGCAAGCAGGCCTGGGCCAGCTCAAGCACTTCCAGATCGGCCTCCAGACCAGCATGGCCATAGAGCTCCGCGCCCAGCTGCAGGGGCTCACGCGTGGCGTGCGGGCGGTCCACGCGGGTATGCGCCACCGGACCGCAATAGCACAGGCGCGTCACACCTTGGCGGTTCAACAAGTGGGCGTCGATGCGGGCAACCTGCGGCGTGGTGTCGGCGCGCAGACCTAGGGACCGCCCCGACAGCTGGTCCACCAGCTTGAAGGTTTGCAGGTCAAGCGCTTCACCCGTGCCGGTCAGCAGGGAATCCAGGTGCTCGATCAGCGGCGGCATCACCAACTCGTAGCCGTGGCCACGAGCGGTATCCAGCAAGGCACGGCGCAGGTCTTCGATGTGTCGCGCCTCTGAGGGCAGAACATCGGCAATTTGATCCGGTAGGACCCAGGCAGACATGGGAATGGGAGGGCTGTTAAAAAGAGGATTTTACCGGGGTCTGGGCGCCCCATGAAAAAAGCGGCCGCCATGGACGTGGACGGCCGCCACAAGCATTCGTCACGCAAGCCTCAAAAGGCCAGCGTTCATCGCCTGCAACACAGGCGGGGCTCAGCGCCCACCAGGGCTGCTGCCCTTGAGCGCCTTGAAGAACTCGGACGATGGGTCCACAACCATGACATCGCTCTTGTTCGCGAAACTGGCCTTGTAGGCTTCCAGGCTGCGGTAGAACTGCGCGAACGCCGGGTCACGGCCAAAGGCCTCGTTGTAGGCCCGCGCGGCCTCGGCGTCACCCTCGCCCTTGATCTTCTGCGCGCTGCGGAAAGCTTCCGCCACAATGACCTCACGTTGGCGGTCAGCGTCGGCACGGATCTTTTCACCCTCGGCAAAACCCGTGGATCGAAGCTCATTGGCTACGCGCTTGCGCTCAGCCTCCATGCGGTCGTATACCGAGCGGGTGATGGTTTCGGCGTAGTCGATCCGGGTGATTCGGACGTCCACAACGTCTATGCCCCAGGGTTTCTCGGCGCCGCGTACTGCAGCCAACACCTCACGCTTGACGTCCTCCATCAGCTGTTCGCGGCTGGTGGAAAGCAGTTCACGCACGGTGCGCTTGTTGACCTCCTGCTGGAAGGAGCTGCGCACCACACGGTTGAGCTGCAGGGCGCCGGCACGTTCATCCACCCCCACGTTGCGGATGTAAGCCGAGGGCTCGGCAATGCGCCAGCGCACGTACCAGTCGATCACCACGCGCTGTTTTTCAGCGGTCAGCGTGGGCTCGGTGTCGGTGCTTTCCAGGGTGAGCAAACGCTTGTCGATGTAGGTCACGTTCTGGAACGGTGGCGGCAACTTGAAGTTGAGCCCAGGCTCCGTGATGACGGTTTTGATCTGCCCCAGTGCGTAGACGACGCCGAACTGGCGCTGATCCACCACGAAAAGCATGGAACTGGCGATGGCGAGCGCCACCAGGAAGGACGAAATGACGAAACCGATCTTGTTCATGGTGTGTCCTCCGTGCGATCAGCGGGTTTCGCGGTCACGCGAACGGGAGTCGTCGCGGGCACGGGAATCGTTGGGCAGAACTGGCACGGCTGCAGGCGCCTGGCTTGGCGCGGCGCTGCCCGGCGTGGCGGCGATGCCAGAGCCGGTTGCCTGCATGATCTTGTCGAGCGGCAGGTACAACAGGTTGGAGTTCTGCTTGGTGTCCACAAGCACCTTGGTCACGCTGGTGTAAACCTCTTGCATGGCCTCCAGGTACAGGCGCTCCCGCATGACTTGGGGTGCCTTGGCATGCTCGGCCTGGATCAGGCGGAAACGTTGGGCGTCACCTTCGGCCTGTGCCACGATGCGTGCCTTGTAGCCCTGAGCTTCTTCGATCAAACGGGATGCCGCACCACGGGCACGGGGAACCACATCGTTGGCGTATGCCTCGGCTTCGTTCTTAGCTCTTTCGCGCTCCTGACCGGCCTTGAGCACGTCATCGAATGCCGCCTGCACCTGTTCGGGCGGACGAACACCGCCCTGCTGCAGGTTGATGCCAACGACCTCAATGCCCACGCCATAACGGTCCAGAATGGTCTGCATCAGCGTGCGCACGCGGGGCGCGATCTGGTCACGCTCCTCCGCCAGCGCGGCATCCATCTTCATCTTGCCCACCACCTCGCGCACAGCGGTTTCGGCAGCACGCAAAACGGCCGAATCCGGGTCGCGGCTGGCGAACAGGTAGGCCCGTGCATCATTCAAGCGGTATTGCACCGCGAACTTGATCTCGACGATGTTCTCGTCTTCGGTCAACATGGCCGATTCGCGCAGGCCAGTGGCACGCACGATTGTGTCTCGCCCGACATCCACAGAGCGGATCTGTGTGACGAACACCGATTCGTGGCGCTGAATCGGGTAAGGCAGACGCCAGTTGAAACCTGCGCCTACCGTGCTGTGGTACTTGCCAAACTGCGTGATGACCGCCTGCTGACCTTCCTGAACGATGAAGAAACCGGTGCCCAACCAAATCAGCACCGCGACACCGGCAATCAGCCCAGCTCCAATGCCCGTGCTCTTCGGGTCGGGCTTGTAACTTGGGGGCTGTGCACCATTTTGCCCGCCGCGCCCACCCCGGCCGCCACCGAAAATGCCGCCGAGCTTCCGGTTGAAATCACGCCACAGCTCATCCAGGTCCGGCGGGCCCTGGTTGGGACCTTGTCCCTGCGGGCGCTGACGTGGAGACTCATCTCCACGCCGATCATCATCGCTCTGCGGCCCACGGGGGTTCGGGGACGAATCCTCCTCGTCACGCCCCCAGCGGGGATCGTTCAGGTTGAACATGCCCCTCACGCGACTCCAGCGGGGCGGGCGAAGGTTCAGCAGATTCAAGTTCATGAGCAATGATCAATGTAGGAATACAAGGGCTTATTGTGCCGAATCGGCAGACGACTGAGCTTCAGACGGTGGCAGTTCTGCAACGAGGCTCGCAACGCGCTGGGCCAGCAGGTGGCGCAACCCGTCCAAACCTTGCCCGGTACGGGCACTGAGGAAGATACGAGGAACGCTCTGCCCCTCAAGTTCCGTGCAGTCCGCCAGATCGCGCGGCAATTGCGCCGGCGCCAGGGCATCGAGCTTGTTGAACACCAGGATCTGGGGCACATCGTCAGCCCCGATCTCGTGCAACACACGCTGCACCTCCTGGATCTGCTCGGGGTGCGCCGGGTTGGACGCATCGACCACATGCAGCAGCAAGTCGGCGTCACGCGCTTCTTGCAAGGTGGCCGCAAAAGCATCTACCAGGGTGTGAGGCAGGTCGCGGATGAAACCGACCGTGTCTGACAGCGACACGCTGCGCCCGACTTCGCCCAGGTACATCTGCCGTGTCGTGGTGTCCAGCGTGGCAAAGAGCTGATCGGCCGCGTAGGCCCGCGCCTTGACCAGGGCGTTGAACAACGACGACTTACCCGCGTTGGTGTACCCGACCAGCGAGATGGTGAACGCACCCCGCCGCTCACGCTGCCGCCGCTGCGTGGTCCGCTGGCGCTTGACCTTGTCCAGACGTTCGCGTGTGCGCTTGATGGCGTCGCCAATCATCCGGCGGTCCAATTCGATTTGCGTTTCGCCTGGGCCGCCACGCATGCCGATGCCGCCGCTCTGCCGCTCCAGGTGAGACCAGCGCCTGACCAGACGGGTGGACAGGTACTGCAGCCGGGCGAGCTCAACCTGCAACTTGCCTTCGTGGCTGCGCGCACGCTGCGCAAAGATTTCCAGAATCAGCAGGATGCGGTCGTTCACCGGCATGCCCATATGCCGTTCAAGGTTGCGCTGCTGTGCGGGGCTCAGGGCCTGGTCAAACAGGATTTCCTTGGCGCCATGACCCAGGGCCAGCGCCTTGATCTCATCGGCCTTGCCAGACCCCACGTAAAGCGCGGCGTCTGGCGCGCGCCGCTTGCACGTCACCCGGTCGAGCACAACATAACCAGCCGTGGTAGCCAGTTGAGCAAGCTCTTCCAGGTCGTCGTCGAAATGAGGAAGCCCCAGATCGACCCCCACCAGGATCACGCCAGGCAGAGTCGAAGGGGCTGTATCAGAAGATGTCAATTGCAGCGCTTCGGGCCCGTGACGCCGCACAGGCCCTCAGGAAACCCGATTCAGGCGGCTTCGCCCGTCTGGGTGGCGGTGAACTGGACCGGACGGCCCGGAACGATGGTGGAGATGGCGTGTTTGTAGACCATCTGCGTGACGGTGTTGCGCAGCAGGACGACGTACTGATCGAAAGATTCGATCTGCCCTTGAAGCTTGATCCCGTTGACGAGGTAGATGGACACCGGCACGTGCTCACGGCGGAGTTGGTTCAGAAAGGGATCCTGCAAGAGCTGGCCTTTGTTATTGCTCACGATATGCTCCGTGTTCAAAAAGTTGTGGAAACGAGACCATACCACAGCGCGGCCCGTGCCGACGCCTCTAGCGATGAACACTCAGGTATCGTAGGGGTTGGAAGACGTCTTGAACTCGATGCGCAAGGGCGTGCCGATCAGGTCAAAGGCCTTGCGGAAACGTCCTTCCAGGAAACGGCGGTAGGCCTCGCCCACATGTTCCAGGGAATTTCCGTGAATCACGATGACCGGCGGATTCATGCCGCCCTGGTGGGCGTAGCGCATCTTGGGGCGGAACATGCCGGTGCGTTTGGGGGCCTGGAAGGCGACCGCTTCCTGTAACAACCGCGTGAGCACGGGTGTGGACATCTTGCGTGTGGCCGAAGCATAGGCCTGGGCAATCGACTTCCACAGCGGTGCGATGCCCTGCCGCTTCTTGGCCGAAATCATGTGCATGGCCGCGAACTTCAGGAAAGCCAGGCGGCTTTCGATTGACCGCTGCAACTGCTCACGCTGGTAACTGTCGATCGCATCCCATTTGTTGATGGCCACCACGACCGCACGGCCGCTTTCCAGGACAAAGCCGGCAATGTGCGCGTCTTGATCGGTCACACCCTGCGTGGCATCGATCAGGAGAAGCACCACATGCGCGTTCTCGATGGCCTGAAGCGTCTTGACCACAGAGAACTTCTCGATCGCCTCGAACACCTTGCCCTTGCGGCGAAGGCCAGCCGTGTCGATCAGTTCGAACTTCTGGCCGTTGCGCTCGAAAGGCACGGAAATCGCGTCCCGGGTGGTACCAGGCATGTCGAACGCGACGAGACGCTCCTCCCCCAGCCAAGCGTTGATCAAGGTGGACTTGCCGACGTTGGGGCGTCCAGCCACCGCGAGCTTGATGACAGCATTGGCTTCGCCGGCTGCGCCGTCCTCTTGCGCGTCATCGGCCCAGGGCAGCTTGTCCAGCGCCGACTCCACCATGGAGCGAACGCCCTGCCCGTGAGCCGCTGAAACCGGCAGCACGTCGCCCAGGCCCAACTCGTAAAACTCCGACAGCTGGGCACCAGCCTTCATGCCCTCTGCCTTGTTCGCCACCAGCAGGCACGGCTTGCCCAGGCGGCGCAGGTAGTTGGCAATGTCGTGGTCTTGCGCACTCAGTCCAGCCCTTGCGTCCAACACGAAAATAACCACGTCGGACTCGGCCACCGCCTGCTGGGTCTGTTTGGCCATCTCCTTGTAGATGCCGCTGCCCGCATCAGGCTCGAACCCGCCCGTGTCAATGACGATGAACTCGCGTTTGCCCAGGCGCGCATTGCCGTAGTGGCGGTCCCGCGTGAGGCCAGGAAAATCGGCCACGATTGCGTCGCGGGTATGGGTCAGGCGGTTGAACAGCGTCGATTTGCCGACGTTGGGCCGCCCGACAAGGGCGATGACAGGTTTCATTCGGGACGCCAGGCGTACACGCCGCCGTTGCGGGTGACAGCGATCAAAGTGTTGCCCGCCACCAGGGGCGCAGCAACGATGGGGGAGCCGTCGGTGGACAGTCGGTTGAGCAGGCTGCCATCTTCACGGGACAGCAGGTGAACATAGCCTTGCGCATCGCCGATAGCAATCGAGCGGCCAACAGCCAGTGGGGCGGTGAGTCCGCGGTGGAGCAGCCGATCTGTGGACCAGGCAACGTCACCGGAAGTGCGCTTCCAGGCCACGACACGGCCATTTGCCTCGCTCCCGTACACCATGTCGGCATCGGCATGCACACCTACGGCACCGTTGGCAGACTTCGTCCAAGCCAGAACGCCACGGCCAGCGTCCACGCAACCAACCGCCGACTGAAACGCCCGCGCGCACACTTGATCGCCTACGCGGCCAACGCGACCCACGAGATCCACCAGACGTTCAATTTCGTTGACACCCCGGGGGTTGGCAATTGCCGCGTCCCAGCGAACGCTACCGTTGTTGGGGTTCAAGCCAGCCAATCGGCCCGACACTCCGGTCACAAGGGTGTCGCCGACAGCAATCAACACCCCGGCCTGCTGCAACACCAGAGCGTCTGTGCCTCTGGCACTTTGACTCCAAAGCCGAGCACCCGTCTTGCCGTCAAAAGCAAGAACGCTGCGGTCACCGCTCAGCACGAAAACACGCTGCCCAGCCACCAGCGGCGCAGTGAAGACACGCGCAGCCAAGCGCACACGCCAAAGTTCGCGACCAGCAGAAACGGCGACCAGATCGTTGTCTTTGGTAACGACAGCAGCGGTTTCGCCATCAAAACCCACGCCGGCTGCCAGCGCCACACCAAGATTGGTACGCCAGACCTCCCTGCCGGATTGAGCTTCTACTGCGAAGAGACCGCCTGCGGCACTCGCAAAAAGAGCCGTGTTGCGCGACACGGCAGGCTCAATAAGGGGAGCCATCGCCCCAACCTGAAAACTCCACGCCTGCTTAGCGGTGATCAGGGCGGTCACAGGTGCCAACGGCGCAGGCTCAGGCTTCTTGCTGCTGGATGAGCATGCGCTCAACGCGGCGGCCAGGAACACCGCCGACACCACAGAGAACAGACGGAGCCGGTTGGCAGAACGGGATGCTTTCACCAAGGTGTCTCCATTAGGGGGTTGCAGTCGGGTCCACGCCCAGCGCGTTCAGTTTAGCTTCTACGATGCGGCGGTAATCGGGCGCCTGATCCAGCTTGGCGTAGGCATCTTTGTATGCCTGGCGGGCTTCGTCGACCTTGCCCTGCGCCTGGTACACGTCACCACGGCGGTCAGCCTGCAGGCCTTCAAACGAAGCCGGCACCTTCGCATCCAGAGCCTTGAGTGCTGCATCGTAAGCTTTGGCATCGAGCTCCAGCGCAGCAAGCCGCAGCCGAGCAACAGCCGCCAAACCCTCGTCGCTGGTCTTGCCAATGACGAAGTTCAGCGCCGCCTTGGCATCTTCCGCCTTGCCCTCGGTGTAAAACACCTTGGCCGCGAGCAGTCCTGCCTGCTGCGCCTGCGCAGTGCCTGCAGCCTTGGACTGCATGTCGGCCCATACCCGACGCAGCTTCTCACCATCGCTGGCCTGGGCAGCGCGCTCAAGCTCTTCGTACAGAACCGCCGCCTCCAGGGCCGACTTGCGCTGCCAATATTGCCAGCCGTTCCACGCCGCAAACGCCCCCAACACGGCAATCAGGAGCCAAGTGATAAGGTTGCCGTACTTGGCCCAGAAATGCTTGATCTGGGCGAGCTGTTCCTGCTCTTCGAGGTCGTAATGAGAAGCCATTCAGGGCAATGAGTGTTCAGTAGGATGCAAGGGATTGTAGGCGGGAGAAACGCGTCCTCATTTGAGTCGCTGCGCCCATGAAGCCACATCGGTCAACGGCAGGGTTGTCTGCTCGGTGATTCCCTGGGCAGCGGCATCGGCTCGCAGCGGCTTGACCGAAACCTGCCCTGCAGCCAGTTCGCTTTCGCCAAAGATAAGTGCATAACGCGCGCCGCTGCCGTCTGCCTTCTTGAACTGGGACTTCATGCTGCCTTGCCCGTCCGGGCCGCCAGCGTGCATCTGCACGGACACACCGGCCTGACGCAAGGCACGCAGCGTCTGCATGACTTGCGCCTGCCCTTGAACCTGGGGCACCACGGCATAACAGTCAGGCGCGGGTGTTGAGGGCAGCAGGTCTTGCGCCTTGAGCAACTCCAGAATGCGCTCTACTCCCAGCGCCCAACCCACCGCCGGCGCGGGCTTGCCGCCGATCTGGGCGATCAGGCCGTCGTAACGGCCGCCGGCACACACCGTGCCCTGCGCGCCCAGGGAGGTGGTCACGAACTCGAATACGCTCAAGTTGTAGTAGTCCATGCCGCGCACCAGGCGCGGGTTGATGCGGTAGCTGATCCC